>JBIOTX010000048.1:0-19704 GCA_044866315.1 Thermoanaerobaculia bacterium
GAATCGTGACTCGAAACTTCATTGGGTCCTCCTCCTACGCGCGTCAAAGTGCGTCGGCGGAGGACGCCGGACCAGTGACAAGTGTCAGTTGCAGGGACTGCCCTCTGTCACCGAGCGGAACTCGAAGTTGCCCGTCGTGGCCACGCGCGGCGCGCGCACGACGTGTACCGGCTTCACCGTCACCGGCGGACAGACGCAGCTCGCCGGGGCCCGCACTTCCTTCACCCCGACCACGAACGCCCCGCCGCGCTGCTCCACCCGGTCGATCGCCACGCTCTTGCAGGCGTCCCCTTCCTCGCCGAGGGCGGCCAGGAGAAGCACACTCCCGCTGAAGTCCACCGCCGGCAGCCCCGGCTTCGGCGTGCGCCCCTGATAGATCTCGTCCCACACCTCCGCCCACCGCCCCTGATTGCTGATGACCTCCGTCCGCCGCACCCGGATCCCGCTCTGCTGGTCCTTGTGCACCTCGCTGAACCCGAGCGGCCCATCGGGGAGGGTGATGGAGTAGTTCTCGTTGCAGGAGAGGAAGGCGAGAGAGAGGAGGAGGGGGAGGAGTTTTCGGGCCATCGTCGTAATCATCGCATTTGTCGGGAAGGCAGAAGGCAGAAGGCAGAATGCAGAAGGCAGAAGGGCAGGCTTCTGCCTTCTGCCTTCTGCCTTCTGCATTTCCGGCCAGCGTCCCGCCCGGCCGGTTCAAATCTCCCCCCTCATCTCCTCCCACACCCCCTCCACCGCCCGCCCCGCCTTGTCCTCCATCTTCCGATACAGGCGCAGCACGTCCTGGCCGCGCGCGGTGAGCTGGGCGCCGCCTTTGTCCGTGCCGCCGCGCTCCTTTTCCACCAGCGGCGTGCGGAACGAGGCGTTCATGGTCCGCACGAGCGTCCAGGCGCGCATGTACGACATGCCCAGCTCCTCGGCCGCGGCGCGGATGGAGCCGGTGCGGTGGATGGCATCGAGGAGGTCGGCCTTGCCGGGACCCATGACGATCGTGCCGTCGTCGCGGACGATGCGAATCCTTGGGCGGATCGTGTAGCGCACCCGGCGAGTTTACGCGTGCGCGAGCTTCGCCGGGGACGACACGGCCCGCAGCAGATCGGTGGTGGTGATGATGCCGGTCACCTTGCCGCGCTCGATCACCGGCAGGCAGCCGTGGGTGCGGCCGAGCATCATCGTGGCGGCGTTGCGCACGGTGTCCCACGGCTCCACGGTCACCACGTCGCGCGACATGAGGTCGGCGACCCGCTCCTCGTCCGCCTTCCCGATCAGATCGCGATAGGCCAGGATCCCCACCACTTCGCCCCCGCTCATCACGATCAGGTGATGAATGCGGTTCTCGCGCAGCTGCCGCCGGGCCACGGCCAGCGTGTCGGCCGGCTCCACGGTGACGACGCGCGGGGTCATCAGCTCTCGGACGTACATCCTGTTCTCCCCTCCGCGGACAGTGTCGCGAGGGGAGTGCGGAAGGCCGGGTGACGCGCCGCACGAGACGGCGTGTCGCGCGCTACCAGCGCCAGGTGAGCCCGGCCAGCAGCAGCGAGGTATCGAAGTCCCGCCCCTCCAAATTCACGTCCGTGTTCTCGCGCGCGTAATAGAAGTTCCAGGTCAGGTGCGGCGAAGTGGTCCAGTCCACGCCGGCCGAGAGCTGGCGGCGCGTGTCCTCCCGGCCGATGGCCGCGTACTCGCGCTCGCGGTCGCGGAACCGCAGGCTGAGATACAGCGCGGGGGTGAGGTTCGAGCGGATCTGCAGGTAGAGATCGCGCTGGTCGTAGCTGAGCGTGTCGTCGTTGACGTCGCGCTCGCCGACGCGATAGCCGATCTCCGGCGAGAAGGCGCGGAAGCCGCGGTAGCGGACGGCCGCGCCGAGGGCGTGGAAGTCGTTGTCCCGCGCGGGCGTGAATTCGTAGTCTTGCTTCTGCAGCTCGCCGTCGACCGACGCTGACCAGTCGTCGAGGAAGCGGTAGGAGTACTCGCCGGCGACGGTGCGGATGTCGGCGCGATCGAACACGTCGCCCACGTCGAACGTCGGCCGGTCCCGCAGCTCCTCGGCATACACGTCGAACGCATGCGGCCGCCCCTCCAGCCGCAGCCCGGCTCGGAAGCCGTCCGACTTGTCCAGCGACTCGTCGTCATATTTCAGATAGTTGTAGCTCGCGTACGCGCGCAGCGGCGTCGCGCGCGACAGCCGGTAGCTCGCGCCGATCTCCGCGAGCCCGGCGAGCACGTCGTCCTCCGGCGTGCCCTCGGGCGCCTGGAAGAAGTTGCCGTAGAGCAGGGCCTGGGCTTTGAGCCAGACACCGAAAACGGGTTGCTGGTTGCTGGTGGCTTGTGCGGCGGCGGAGAGCGCGAGACCGAGGGAAAGGACCACGACCAGGAAAAACTTCACGACCAAACCTCCCATCACGTACCCCTGGGCGACCAGGCGCGGACGCGGTGGCCGCGCAGGATCGACAACACGCCGAGCAGAGCCGCGGCGTTCACGAGGCAGAAGTAGTACGGCACGGAAAAGAGCTTCGACGCGCCGAGCCGCGAATGACGCAGCAGTGCGCCGAGGGCGGCAAGCGCGTAGAACGCGACCTGCGCCGCGAGCGCGGCGGCGAAGAGCGGCCGCCGCGCGAGAAGGAGGTTGGACAGCAAGAGGAGGACCAGGAACACGGGCACGAGGTGGCGCAGCAGCTTGTGCGAGAGCAGCTGGACGGAATAGAAGCCCGAGGTCCACAGCGCGGAACCGAGGTGGAAGAGGGCGCGCAGGCTGTGATTCGTCACCCGAATTTTGCGGCGAAACTCCTCGGCGCCCTCGACCGGCGGCTCTTCGTAGGCGATCGCGTCCGGATCGAGGATGAGCCGCCGCCCCTGCAGGACGACGCGCGCGGAGACGGCGATGTCGTCCGCCTGCGCCGGATCGGCGATGGGGACATACAACTCGCGGCGGACGGCGTAGAGCGCGCCGTCGGCGGCATAGATCGAGCCGAAGGCGCTCTCCAGCTCCTTCTGCCACTGCTCGTAGCGCCAGTAGAGGTTCTCGCCGACCTCGGTCGTATCGCCGCCGCTGCGGATGACGGCTTTCTTCTTGCCGGAGACGCCCCCCACCGTCTCATCGGCGAATGCGCGGGCGAGCACGCGCAGCGCGTCGCGATGGAGCTCGACGTTGGCGTCGGTGAAGACGAGAACTTCGCCGGTTGCCGCAGCCGCACCGGCGTTGAGCGCCGCGGCCTTGCCGCCGCGCGGGAGCTCGAGCAGAAGCACGTCGTGCCGCCGGACGATCTCGCTGGTCGCGTCGGTCGAGCCGTCGGACACGACGATCACCTCGAGCCGGGGGTAGTTGCAGGCGAGCGAGTTGCGCAGCTTCTGATCGATCACGCGCTCCTCGTTGAACACGGGGATGAGGAGCGACAGCGAAGGCGTGACGTCGCCGCGCCGCACCGGCCGCGGGCGCAGCTTCGCCAGGATGAAGAGCAGCAGCGGATAGCCGAAGTAGACGTAGACGATGACCGCGGCGCAGACGACGAAAAGCGCGATCACAGCAGCGCCTCGTACGTCTTCAGGATGGTTTGGGCCACGCCCTGCCAGGCGAAGCGCGTCTCCGCGTCGTGCCTGGCCGCCTCGCCGAGCGACTGCGCCAGCGCGCGGTTCGCCAGCAGCTCGTTGATCGCATTCGTGAGTGCAATCGGATCGTTCGGCTCCACCAGCAGCCCGGTCTGGCGGTCGCGGATCACCTCCGCCATCGCCCCCACGCGCGTCGCCACGATCGGCACGCCGAACGTCTGGGCGACGTGCAGCGCGCCGCTCTGAAAGACGTCGCGGTACGGAAACACGATCACGTCCGCGAGCTGCATCCACGCCGCCACCTCCTCCGAGGGGATGTAGCGAGGAATGACGCGCACACGGTCCCTCGGCGAGGGAACGTCGCCGAGTGGGTAGCCGGCGATCACGAGCGTTGCGTTGTCGACACGCTGGAAGGCCTCGAGCAGCACGTCGATGCCCTTGTACGCGGCAATGGTTCCGAAGAAGAGCACCACCGGCCCTTCGATGCCGAGGCTCGTGGGCTTGGCGAGCTCGCGGAAGATCTCCTCGTTGCCGTGGACGATCTCCACTACGTTCACGCCCGGGAACGCGCGGGCGAAGGCCTCGCGGTTCACGTCGTAGTGCACGAAGACGACGTCGAAGCGGCGGTAGACCTGGCGGTAGAGCGCGCGCTCGAGGCGCGACGCGCCGAAGCCGCCGCGCGCGGAGAAGGGGCGCACGTTGTGACAGATGTCCGCGGCGAGGCGGGCGGTGCGGGTGGCGGCGCGGAGCGGGGCGACGTCGGTGGCGAAGCGGATGTCGCCGAACTGCACGACGTCGGCGCCGAGGGTGCTGAGGTGCGCGGTGAGGCGGCGCCACTCGCGGTAATAGATCGCCGCGCGATGCACGCGCCGCAGTCGCCGCGGCGTGTCGTGCTCCGGCTTCGGGTCCCAGAGCCGGAGCACGCGGTGGACGTCGAACGCGTGCGGCAGCGACTCCAGCTCGTAGTGGCGGTCGGTGACGAGCGTGACCTCCGCGCCTTCGCGCTGCATGGCCCGGCAGAGCTGATAGGCGTAGTGGATCAGCCCTCCCTTGCCCGCGAGCTCGACGACGGCGATCTTCACCGGATCTCCCTGTACAGCGCTTCCAGGCGGTCGAGCCAGCGCTCGATGGTGAAGTGCTGCTCGAAGCGCTCGCGGTTGGCGCGGCCGGCGCGGTCGCGCCAGTCGCTGTCGCTCAAGGCCTCGCGGATGGCGGCGGCGAGGGCGGCGGGGTCGCCGGGGGTTACGAGCTTCTCATTGATGATCTCGGGGATGCCGCCGACGTTGCTGGCGATGATGGGGAGGCCGGCGGACATGGCTTCGAGGAGGACCGTGGGGAAGGCGTCGGCCAGCGCGGGGTGGACGAAGAGCGTGGCCTCTTCCATGAGCTGGGGGATGTCGCGGCGGGTGCCGAGGAAGTGGACGTTGCTTGGTGCGCGCTCATACCGCAACGGTCCACCACCGGCGATCTGAAATTCGGCATCGACCTCGATTGCCGCCTGAAGCAACGTCTCGATGCCTTTGCCTTCGCGGAGGACGGAGACGGTGAGGACTTTTGGAGTGCGGCAGCGAAGCTGCCGCTTTGAAAGCGGCGGCATCGCCGCCGCACTCCAAATGCCGTTGTGGATCACGGTTACGTTCTTCAGCTGCGGCCATTGTTGGCGGAGGGAGTGCGAGACCAGCACCACGTGCCGCGCGTAGCGGTTCAGGAGGAACACCAGCAGCCAATGCCGCACGCGATCGCGCCAGGTCCCGCGTGACGGCGGCACGTGCAGCGTGGCCACCATCGGGACGCGCGTGAGCCGCGAGGCGAGGGCGCCCCAGATGGCGGCGTAGGTGAGGTGGGTGTGGATGACGTCGGCGCCGCGAGCGAGAGCGAGCAGGCGCCGGAAGGCGCGAAGGTCGCGCAGATTGCGCGCGCCGAGGGACTCCACGCGCACGCGGGCATCGCGCACCTCGGCTTCGAGGGGGTTGCCGTCGATGGACGTGCGCGCGCAGACGGTGAGGTCGATGCCGCGCGCGCGGGCGGCCTGGGCGAAGGCGACGGTCAGCGACTCCGCACCGCCCATGGTCAACGAGTCGATGAGCCAGAGCAGCTTCATCGCTCCTTGAACTTCCTGCGCACGAATTTCTTCTCCAGGCCCGCGGCCTTCGCGTAGGCGTCGAGGTACGGATGCAGCGACGGCGCGGTGGCGGCGCGGGCGCCGCGCCAGCGGGTGAACTCGTCGGCGAGCTTGAAGACGTCCTGCCACGGGTCGCCGCCGAGCATGCCGTGCTCCCAGTCCACCACGCCGCTCACCTCCGCGCCGGTGAAGAGGATGTTGCGCGGCCAGAAGTCGCCGTGCACGGCCTCCTTCGTGCGGTGGAAGTTGCCGAGCCACTGCGCGGCGGCGACGAGATGCCTGCGGTGCGCGCGCCGCGGGCGCAGGGAGCGCTGCATGGAGATGTCGAGCGCGCGGCCGGCGAGGGGCTCGAGGACGAGCAGCTCGTGAGTCTTGTCGATGGCGTAGTCCTCCACGCGCGGCGCGTTCGGCGGACGCAGCGCGGCCAGCACGCCCGCCTCGCGCTCGAGCGACGCGCCCGATCCGCGGCGGCGCACCTTGACCACGTGGCGCAGCATCCCGGCGCGGAAGAGGAACGCCAGGCGCGCCTCGCCCTCGTAGTCGCGGGCGAGCAGCCAGTCGTCGTGTCCGCGCGCGAACGGCATCTCCTCGAGCTCTGCGGCCGTCCCCCGCGCGCGCGGTCCGAGCAGCATCGCCCGCAGCCGCGCCGAGCGCGCGTGGATCGGCAGCAGGTTCTGCTCCAGATACTTCCGCGCCGCGACGGCGTCGCGCGGGAAGACGAACCTGCCGACCTCGATGACCTTCATCGCCGCAGGGCTCCGCGTACCTCTGCAAAGAGCGGGCGATCGACCAACAGCAGCGTGGCCGTGTACGCCGCAGCGCCTGCGGCGACGGTCGCGCCGAGGAGCAGCTCCGGGCGCACCTCGACGCGCAGGAGGGGCAGGGTGGCGAGCACCAGCGCCGCGCCGGCGAGCGCGCTGGCGCGGATCGAGCGCACGACGTCCACCACGCCGAAGCGGAGGATGCGCATCACGATGGCGATGTTCAGGATCACCGTCAACAGCGTCACCAGCGCGAGGGCCATGGCCACCGCCTCCAGCCCCCAGCGCGCGGCCACGATCAGCGACGGCACGATCAGCGCCGCCTTCACCACGCCGAACGCGGCCAACAGGCCCGAGCGGCCGGTGGCCTTCAGCACGTCGCCGGCGTGCGTGCCGAGGGAGCGGACGCCGGTGTAGATGGCCAGCCAGCGCAGCACCGGCACGGCGGCCATCCACTTCGGGCCGAACACCACGCGCACGATCGGCTCCGCGGCCACGCACAGTCCCGCCGCGACCGGCACGGTCACGATCGAGACGTACGTCAGCGCGCGCAGGTACGCGCCGCGCAGCTCGTCGATCGAGTGCTGCAGCCGCGCGAACGCCGGGAAGAGGACCTTGCTCACCACCCAGATGATGACCGTCACCGTGGCGTCGGGAAGGCGGTCCGCGATCTGGTAGACGCCGAGCGCCGCGGTGCCGAGGAGGCGGCCAACCACGGCCTTGTCCGCATGATGTACGACCGCGGCGATGACGTTCACGCCGACGATCCCGCGGCCGTAGCGCAGCATCGGCGCGAAGAGATCGCGCGGCAATGTGAGGCGCGGGCGCCACGGCACGATCGCCCACGCCGCGATCGTCCAGACCGTCTGCCCGGCGACGTGGCCCCACACCAGGCTCCACGCGCCGAAGCCCAGCGCGGCGAGGGCGATCGACAGCGCCGCCTTCACGATCGCCAGCGCCAGCTCGGGGATGGCCCGGGCCCGGAAGCGGAGGTCTTTCTGCGCCAGCGCGTCGTGGGTGTTGCCGAGGAACTTGATCACGAACGAGACCGCGAGCACGCGCACGATGTCCGCGGCCTCGGGATTACGGAAGAACGCGGCGATGGCCGGCGCGAGGACGAGCGTCAGCGTGAACCAGAACACGCCCATGACCGCGTTCATGACGAACGTGACCTGGGCGGCATCGTCGCGGCGCTCGGGCCAGTAGATCAGCGCGACGGTGGTGCCGAGGTCGCCGATGGTCTCGGCGTAGGTGATGTAGACCAGGGCGAAGGCGAGGAGGCCGAAGTCGCGCGGGGCGAGGAGGCGCGCCAGCACGGCCAGGCTGACCAGCGTGACCAGGCGCGTGCCCGCGGTAGCGAGGAACGCCCACACCGCCGCGTTCATGGTGCGGCTCATCCGCCGTAGCCCTCGAGAAAGGCGTCCTTCACGCGCGGCCACTGCCCGTGCGCGCGGAAGCGGTAGTAGAGCCGGGCGTGGCGGAGGAAGTAGTCGACGTCGTACTGCGGATCGCCGGGACGCGCGCCCTCGAAGTCGATGACGTCCACGCCGTCCTCGTGGGCGAAGACATTGCCGGGCCAGTAGTCGCCGTGGATGAGCCCCGCGCGCTCGTGGAACCTGCGGAGCCACGCGCCGGCCGCGTTCACCGCGCGCTCGAGCGCGCGCGTGTCGCCGGTGCGGCGCGCGTCGCGGATCAGGCGCACCAGCGACGTGCCGCGGACGGGGGACATGACGAGCGTGTCGGGAGAGGACAGGCGGGATCGCCTGTCCTCCACCACCTCGCGGAGGATGCGCAGCTCGTCCGCGGCACGGACGTGCGGGGGACGGGACTCGCCTTCGCGGCTGAGGTGGCGTTTGACGACGATCTCTTCGGGGCCCACGAGCTCATATACGTCGGCATCGACGCCGTGGTGAGCGGCGCGGAGGCCGTAGCCGTCCTCCTCGATGCCGGGCACGGCCACGCGGGGATTGTGGCGGTCGAGGATGGACAGCAGCTGCGTGACCGTCGTCGTCAGCGAAAACTCGCGCGCGACGCGTTCTTTGCCGTTCGCGGCGAGACGCGCGCGCAGATCCGCATCGGAAAGCAGCAAGCGGATCGCGTCCGCGAGCTGGCGCGCGTCGCCGGGGCCGACGAGGAGGCCCGTGACGTCGTGCTCGACCAGCTCCGGAATCCCGCTGATCGACGTGGCGATCACCGGCTTGCCCGCGGCCATGGCCTCCATCAGCGCCACCGGGATCCCCTCCATCTGCCCGTCCGGCGCGATGATGCTCGGCAGCACGAAGATCTCGCATGCGCGGATCGCCTCCGCGACCTCGTGCTGCGGCAGCGCTCCGCGCAGACGCACGTTCGGCACGCTCTCCAACTCGCCGCGCATGGGTCCCTCGCCGATGACCTCGCACTGCACGTCCGGCAGCAGCTTGCAGGCCTCGAGCAGGACGGGGATGCCCTTGTACGGCTTGAGCGCGGCGACGGTGAGAATCACGGCAGCGGCACTCCCACGTGTACGACCTCGATCTTCCCCCGCGCCTCGGCGTACAGGTTCTCCAGGAACGCGCAGTTGAACTGCGAGATCGAGCGGATGAACGCGGCGTCGCGGATCTTCTCCCGCAGCAGCGCCCGGTCGAGGAAGATGTCGTGGGCGTGCGCGGTGAAGCTGAACGGGATGCCGGTCAGCCTGGAGATGATCCGGGCCATCGTCGCCGGGTGCGTCGCAAAGTGCGCGTGCAGGTGCCCGACGTCCATCCGCCGCAGGCACTCCGCGAGGTACACCGACTTCGGGAACAGCGCCAGGGCCTTGAGCCTCGGCAGCACCCACAGCAGCAGCGAGAAGTACGTGACCGGTTTCGTGGCGATCGCGCGCAGGTTCGCCGCGACGATCTGCGTCGACAGCCACGGCGTGTACACCGCCCGGGCGATCCACGGCTTCGCCTCCTCGTGTACCACCGCCGGCGACTCGCGGATCATCGGCACGAGCACGACCCCCTGCCCCTGCCGCTCCAGCTCGATGATCTCGCGCAGGATGAACGTCTCGGTGATCAACGGAAAGCGCGAGACCAGCACCGCGATGGGCGCGCGGACCTTATAGGAGTGCGGTGGCGCCAGCCACCGCTTTTCGATCGCAAAGCGGCGGCCTTGCCGCCGCACTCCTATAAACGCAAACCACAGGTAGAGGTAGCGCGGAAACGCGAAGTGCAGGAACAGGCTCGCGATCAGGAACCCCACCAGCCCGATCTGCAGCGCCTCGGCGATCGGGTCCTCCTTCGCCGCGCGCAGCGTGCGCCACGCCGCGAAGAGCACGGCGCCGAAGACGATCAGGCCGATCACGCCCGTCTCCGCCGCGACCTCGAGGAAGAGGTTGTGCGGATAGTGCCGGTCGGATGGGTCCTCGTACTGCCGCGCGGACGAGCTGGCGAGGCCCTCGTAGTCCTCGTACCGCGCGCTGTAGTTCCCCACGCCCACGCCGGTGATCGGGTTCGCCGCGAACATCACCCACGCCACCTGCATCAGCAGCCGCCGCTCCTGGAACGAGCTGTCCGGGCGCAGCGGCGCCTCCGCGCTGGGCAGGATCTGCTCGATGGTGACCAGCCGCCGGGTGACGCTCGGCGGGAGCAGGAGAAACACCGCCAGCGCCAGCGCGACCGCGGCCAGCGTCGTCCGCCAGCGCACGTGCAGCGTGTGCACGAGCATCAGCCCCATCACCGCCAGGGCGATCATCGCCCCGCGCGAGTAGGTGAGGAGGATCGTGGCCAGGATCACCGCGCCGGCGATCCACCAGGCCAGCTTGCGCGCGCGATCCTTCGCGCTCTGCCCCATCAGCAGCGCCACCGGCAGCGCCAGGAGGAGGATCTGGGCAAAGAAGTTCGGATCGCCGATGGGTCCGGCGATGCGCGGCTGGAAGACCTCGCCGTAGATCTGGGCGTGCTTGATCCGGGCAAGGCCGAAGAACGGATTGTCGAACCGCCCCGTAGCCAGCTGCACGAACACCAGCGCGCCGAGGAGAAACGCCGAGGCGACCACGGCCACCATGGCCTGCCGCAGGCGCCGCTCGCCCGAGATCAGCAGCGTCGCCAGCAGGTAGATGGCGGTGGCCTTCGCCAGATCCAGCAGCCGCTCGTCCGCCAGCTCCCGGTCCGCCGCCCACGCCGTCGACGCGAACGCCAGCAAGAGATACGTGATGAGCAGGATCGTGAGCCGCTGCCGCGCGATGTCGCTCACGCGCTCCGTGTCGCGCTTGAGCCACGCGGCAAAGGCCAGGACGACGACGAGCGGCTGCAGGAGCGAGGGAAAGTCGTAGCGCCGCACCAGCGCCTGGGAGAGATTCAGGTACACGAAGGCGACCAGAATCGGTACGCCCACGCGAGCGAGCATCAGTCCCTCGCCCGCTCGGCGGCCAGGGCGGCGGCGATGCCGAGGAAGGCGCCGACGGCGGCGCCGACGAGGTAGTTGCGCCGCGGCTCGGGATAGCTGGGCTTGCGCGGCGGCGTCGCCCTGGCCAGAAGCCGCATGGTATAGACGCGATAGAGGCTGCGCGCCTCGCGCGAGGTGAGGTCCGCCGCGGCGTTGGCGATCGCCGCCGCCACGTCCGGCTTCGGTCCCTCCGCCGAGACCCGGATGATGTTCGTGTTCGGCACGACCGACCCGTGGATGCGGTACGGCCGCGGGTCGACCTTCAGCCGCGCGCCGACGGCCTCGCGCAGCTCCAGCGTGCCCGGGATGCGCGCGAACGTGGCGATCACCGTCCGCCGCTCCAGCGTCTCCAGGCTCTTCATCACGTCGCCTGGATCGCTGGTCTCGCTCGTCGGCGCGACCACGAGCATCGCCGCGGCCTCGTAGACCACGTCCTGACGCGCGGTGATGAATGCGGTCACGCCGAGGGCGATGGCGATCATGAGCAACACGATCCACCAGCCCATCGCCAGGGCCCGGGCGTAATCGATTTCCTTCATACGGCACCTCTTCCGGAAATGACCGCGCCCACCGTGCGCGCCAGGATCTCGAGGTCGAGCCAGAAGCTCCAGTGATTCACATACTCGCGGTCGAGGCGCATCCGCTCTTCCTCGGTCGTCTCGCTGCGCCCGCTCACCTGCCACAGGCCGGTGATGCCCGGCTTGACCGAGAAGCGCCGCATCTGCCCGCGCAGAGGAAAGTGCCTGAGATCCGACAGCAGCAGCGGGCGCGGTCCGACCAGACTCATCGTCCCCTCCAGCACGTTGAACAGCTGCGGCAGCTCGTCCAGGCTGTAGCGCCGCAGGAAGCGCCCCAGCGGCGTGATCCGCGGATCGCCCGGCATCTTGAAAAAGTCCGACTGCCGCGCCGCGGCCATCATCTCCTGCAGATGCTCCGCGTCCGCGACCATCGTCCGGAACTTGTACATGTCGAACTCGTGGCAGCGGAGGCCGATACGCCGCTGCACGAAGATCGCCGGCCCGCGGCTGGTCAGCTTGATCAGCGCGATTAGCAGAAGAAACAGCGGCGCCAGCAGGACCACCAGGACGAGCGAGAGCGTGACGTCGAGGGTGCGTTTTGCCCGGGCCGCAAGCGGCCTCCGCGTCTGCAGGTCGAACCAGTAGGCGCCGTGGACTGTCTGATCGTAGGCCTCGAGCGCCTGGACTCCCCGGATCCCCAGTACACGCCTCTGCCGCTTCCGAAACATCAAGGGCATGGTAGCTGCGCTGCCGCACTCCTATAAAATCGACCTCATGCGTAGCGCCAGCATCGTCCTCGCGCTCCTCCTCACCGCCTGTGCCACGACCGTTCCACAGGCGACCAGCCAGCACCCCGTCCTCGTCGACCGCCTGTTCTGCGGCCTGGAGATCCCGGGCGGGGGGATGGTCTCCGAGGCCGAGCTGCAGCAGTTTTTCGACGAAGTGGTCGTGCCGAAATTCCCCGACGGATTCACCGTCTACCGCGCGGAAGGCGTCTTCCAGCGCGACCACGAGCCGTCGGTGATCATCGAGATCATTCACGATCCCGACCAGCGGATCAGCCGGGACGTCGAGGAGATCGCCCAGGAGTACCGCCGGCGCTTCCGGCAGACGGCGGTGCTGCGCGTGAGCATGCCCGCGGGAATGGCCACGATCGACTGATGACCAGCGCGTACCAGCCGACGTCGCGGCGCCCCATCGCGGACCTGTTCCGCAGGACGGCGCACGCGGCGGTGCGCCTGGCCGTGCGCGCGCGCATTCACCCGGACGTCTTCTCCTACGCCTCGATCGTCTCCGCCGCGCTGGCGGCGTGGTGCTTCTGGCGCTCGCGCGAGACGCCGGTGCTGCTCCTCGCCGCCATCGCCTTCGCCCTGCTGCGCCTTTGGCTGAACATGTTCGACGGCATGGTCGCCCTGGCCGCGGGCAAGGCCTCGAAGCGCGGCGAGATCATCAACGACCTGCCCGACCGGGTCTCGGACGTCGTGATCTTCGCCGGCGTCGCCCACAGCGGCTGGTGCAACACGCTCGTCGCGTACTGGGTGGCCATCTCCGCGGTGATCGTCGCGTATGTGGGCCTCTTCGGACAGGCCGTCGGCGTGCAGCGCGAGTTCAGCGGCGTGATGGCCAAGCCCTGGCGCATCGCCATGCTCTCCCTCGGCACACTCGTGCAGTACCTCGCCTGGCTGATCGATAACCCGAGCACCGTCCGCGGCTGGACCTTCATCGACTGGGCGAATTTTCTGATCCTGATCGGCTGCGTGCAGACGGTCTGGGTTCGGCTGGCGCGCATCTTCCGCGCCCTCGGCTCGTGATGTTCGACTCGCCCATCATCCGCGTCTATCTGATCATCGCCGTAGGCCTGCTCGCCTTCGCCGGCACGACTATCTCCATCCTCAAGTGGGGTCTGAAGAAGAACGCCGACTCGGCGTGGCACGCCTTCCGCGGCTGGCTGATCATGATCCCGCTCGTCGTCGGCGCGATCCTCCTCGGCCGCGTGGCCACGATCGTCTTCTTCGGTATCGTGGCCCTGGTCGGCTTCACAGAGTACGCGCGCGCCACCGGCCTCTATCGCGACTGGCTGATCACCGGCTGGGTCTACCTCGGCATCGCCGTGTTGACCGCGGTCACGTTGGTCTCGCCGCCCGGCGACGACGTCCTCGGGTGGTACGGCCTGTTCATGGCCCTGCCGGTCTACGTCGTGGCCGGGGTCCTGGTCATGCCCATCCTGCGCGACCGGACCAAGGGCCAGCTCCAGCTCATCGCTCTCGGCATCGTAGGATTCATCTACATCGGCTGGATGTTCGGACACCTGGCCTTTCTGATGAACGGCAAGGGCGCCGCGGGCTACATCCTCTTCCTCCTCTTCTCCGTGCCGCTCACCGACGTCGCCGCCTTCACCTTCGGCAAGTTCTTCGGCCGCCACAAATTCCGGCCGAACATCTCCCCGAACAAGACCTGGGAGGGCTCGGTCGGCGCGTTCGCCGTGGGCATGGCCCTGCCGTGGCTGTTTCGCTTCTCCCTGCCCGGCTTCACCGCGCGCGAGCTGATCCTGGCCGGCCTCATTGTCGGCATCGGGTCGCAGCTCGGCGACCTGTCCATCAGCGTCATCAAGCGCGACATCGGCATCAAGGACATGGGCGCGCTGATCGAGGGACACGGCGGCGTCCTCGATCGCATCGACAGCCTGATCTACGTCGCCCCGCTCTTCTTCCACATGACGCGCTTCTTCGTGGGACTGGGTCTGCAGTGAGCGAGTGGAGCTACGAGCCGACGCCGGACTTCGACAAGACCCCGGCCCAGAAGCTGGGCATGTTCCCGCGCCAGCCGGACATGCTGGTCTATGCGATGCGCCTCGCGCTGCACGTCGTCGCGCGCGGATTCCTCCGTGTTTGCAACCGTTTCCGCGTGATCGGGCGGGAGAACTTGCCGCTGGAGAGGCCGTTCGTGATGGTGGCCAACCACGGCAGTCACCTCGACGCGATCTGCCTGCTCTCCGCGCTGCCGCTGATGCGCATCCAGCGCGCATACCCTGCCGCGGCGAAGGACTACTTCTTCACCACCATGACCAAGACCGCGTTCTTCGCCGTGACCATGAACGCGATGCCGTTCGACCGCCGCGAGAACCCGCGCGAGAGCATCGATCTCTGCCGCGAGCTGCTGGCCACTCCACGGCATGCGCTGATTCTGTTCCCCGAGGGGACGCGGACGACGAGTGGGGAGATGGCGCCGTTCAAGCCGGGGATCGGATTTCTCGTCGCCGGCACGGACATCCCCGTCGTGCCGTGCTTTCTGGACGGCGCGTACCGCGCCTGGCCGAAGGGCGCGTGGACTCCGCGACCGCGCAAGCTCACGCTGCGCATCGGTGCGCCGATGTCCTTCGCGGGCGTGCCGAACGACAAGGAAGGGGCGAGGCGAGTCGCCGCGGAGCTGGAGGCGGCGGTGAAAGGACTGTCATGATCGAAGCGCAGGAGCTCTGGGCGCCCATCGAGTCCGATGTCAACCTTTTCTACCGCGCGTGGACGCCGCCCAACGCGAAGAAGGCCCTGATCCTGGTCCATCGCGGCCACGAGCACTCCGGGCGCCTGGCCGATGTCGTCGAGCACCTCGGCATCGAGGACGCGGCCGTCTTCGCCTGGGACGCGCGCGGCCACGGCCGCTCGCCCGGCGACCGCGGCTACGCCCCGAGCTTCTCGCGGGTCGTCAAGGACCTCGACGTCTTCGTCCGTTATGTCTCCGCGACGCACGGCGTCGCCCTCGAGGACACGGTCGTCCTCGGCCACAGCGTCGGTGCGGTCACGGTCGGCACGTGGGTGCACGACTACGCGCCGCCGATCCGGGCCATGGTCCTGGTCACGCCCGCGCTGAAGGTGAAGCTGTACGTGCCCTTCGCGCGCACGGGTCTCAAGCTCCTCCAGGCCATGCGCGGCGACCGCAAGTCGTACGTGCAGAGCTACGTGAAGGCGACCATGCTCACCCACGACACCGATCAGGCCAGACGGTATGCGGAGGATCCGCTGATCACGCGGGCCATCGCGGTGAACGTGCTCCTCGATCTCTACGAGGCCGCGGAGCGCCTCGTCGCCGACGCCGGCGCCATCCGCGTTCCGGCGCTGGTCCTCTCCGGCGGCGCGGACTGGGTCGTCGACGTCGGGGCGCAGAAGAAGTTCTTCGAGCGCCTCGGCTCCCAGCGCAAGCAGATGCGCGTCTTCGACGGCATGTACCACGACCTCCTCCACGAGACCAGCCGCGCCGCGGTGCTCGACGAGATCCGCACCTTCATCGAGGAGTCGTACGCCGGCGCGCGCGCCGACGCGCCGCTCGTGCACGCGGACCGCGGCGGCTACACCCGCCGCGAGTACGACGAGCTGCAGCAGCCGCCGGCGAAGCTCAAGTCGCTCGGCTTCGGCGCGCAGCGGCTGACCTTGAGGACCCTCGGCAAGCTCAGTCAGGGCATCCGCCTCGGCTGGGAGAGCGGCTTCGACTCCGGCCGCTCCCTCGACTACGTCTACGAGAACCAGCCCCGCGGCAAGTCCATCGTCGGCCGGCTCATCGACCGCGCCTACCTCGGCAGCATCGGCTGGCGCGGCATCCGCCAGCGCAAGATCCATCTCGAGAAGCTCCTGCGCGAGGCGATGCGCCGCGTCCGCGCGGAACGTGGAGCGGCGGGCTCTCAGCCCGCCGTGCGCATCCTCGACGTCGCCGCGGGCTGCGGGCGCTACGTCCTCGACGCCCTCGCCGCCGACGGCGACCCGCGCGCCACCGCGTACCTGCGCGACTACACGCCGGCGAACGTCGAGCAGGGGAGGGGGATCGCCCGGCGGATGGGCCTCGCCGATCGCATCCGCTTCGAGCAGGGCGATGCGTTCGATGAGGAGAACCTCGCCGCCATCACCCCCGCGCCCACGGTCTCCATCGTCTCCGGCCTCTACGAGCTCTTCGGCGACAACGACATGGTGCTGCGTTCCCTGCGCGGCATCGCCCGGGCCATGACCGAGGGCGGGTATCTCGTGTACACCGGCCAGCCCTGGCACCCCCAGCTGGAGATGATCGCCCGCGTCCTCGTCAACCGCGAAGGCAAGCCGTGGATCATGCGCCGCCGGACGCAGGAGGAGATGGACGACCTCGTGCGCGCCGCCGGCTTTCAGAAGCTCGACATGGAGATCGATCAGTGGGGGATCTTCACGGTGGCGCTGGCGCGGAAGTAGTTTGGAGTGCGGCGGCATCGCCGCCGCTTTCCAAGCGGCAGCTCTGCTGCCGCACTCCAAACGGCAGCGGGAGTTTCGATCGGCAGCATTCTAAGCCGCGGCCCGCAAGCGTTTCGATTTGACCTGAGCCTTCCTGGGCGCGGCCTTCTTCCGCGGCATCGCTGCGCTCTCGAGCTCCTCGGCCTCCTGCTGTTCCAGGTCCTCGATCACATTCTGCAGGAACCGGATCATGCGCCGTCTCTGCGCCTTCCGCGACGCGCTCCACTTGCCGCTGTCCGCCCGCTTGTGGGCGATCTTGAACTTGAGGCCGGTCATCGACGTCGTGTAATCGTTCGCATTCAGCTTGCTCACGTTCTGGTGCCCCAGGATGTACCAGTGGTACTCCGTGCCGACCGGCACCCCGGAGCCTTCGGGAGCCCGGCCCGCGCGCCGCTTGGTCACGGCATAGCTGAACTGCCACAGGTCCGGCGTGACCTTCGTCTCCTTCCACTCCCCCTGGTCGTAATACCACTTGTGACTCCGGCCGACCTTCATACCGGTGTACTTCTGGCCCTCATAGCTCTTGAAGTCATCGTAGGAGACGGAGGGGTCGCTCTTCTTGCTCGCCCTGCTGGGTTTGGCTTTCACAGTGTCGCTCCTCCCATCCTGCGAATGGTGCAAGCGACAGACCGGCCCGCCAGCGAAGTCGTGACGCGTATAATTGTCTGCGCTTGTACACTTTTGGACTAAACTTTTGACACGTCACCATGGTACGCGACTCTGAAAAGTTTCTTGCTGCCGCCCTCGCATTACCGGAACACGATCGTGCCGAGATCGCAGCAAAACTGCTCGAGAGCCTCGATCAACCCGAACACGCTGATGTGGATGAAGCCTGGGCTCGGGAGATCGAGCGGAGGTGTGCGGCGCTCGACAGCGGCGACGCCGTCACTTCCGATTGGGAAAGCTTCCGCTCCCGCATTGAACGAGATATATTCGGCCGGTGAAAAAGGCCGTCCGGCCAAGCTCGTTCGCTCAGGACGAGATCCAGTACTACCTCCAACGCTACGAATCCGAATCCCCCGGTCTGGGCGACCGACTATGGCGAGAAATACAAACCGCCGTAGCCCTCATTGCAGACCATCCCTCCATCGGCGAGCCCGTACACCGGACGCGTGGCCTAGTGCGGCGAGTGCCGCTCCGCCGTTTCCCCTTTTTCATCATCTATCGCGAGCGCGACGATGACGTTCAGATCGTCGCGCTGGCGCATACGAGCCGCAGACCGAACTACTGGCGCTCTCGCTTGAAGCATCTGTCGTAGGCGTGCTCCCCTATTGTGCGAGCTTTACGCCGCAGCTCGGACAGAATGACGGATTCATGTTCTTGCCGAGGTACTTGTCACAGCCAGGACAGCGCCAATTCCGGATCGAAAACAACACATACGCCACGACCCTCGCGCCGGCGCCAACTGCCAGCGTCGTCGAACTGAGACCAAACAAGGTCCCGCCGGTGCGGTCCGTCGCCAGCAGAACGACGAGTACGGCCGCGATGCCCGGAATGGCCGCGAGCCATTGACGTTTGCGACGTTGCTTGAGCTCCTCGATCACCTGTGCCGGCGGAAGCGTAGGCGATGTGCCGTTCAATCGTTCACCTCTCGATCGGGATGGGTCGGGAATCATGCCAGCGAAGATGCGCTCACCGGCGCCGGCTCGCGAGCAGCTACAGCCGCTGTCATAGTATCGCCGGTCTTCCTGGATGAAAGGTCCGCGCATGCGTGATTGGAAATCGCTTCATCATTCGTTCGAGCGGCTCTGGTCAACCTATCGGCAGGCGCATTCGAACGAAGAGATTGGGCTGCAGGTCTTGCGACATGCCATGAATCCTGATCGCTACTCGATCAGCGATATTGAACGTGAAGCCAGAGGGTTTCAGTTGGAAGTCGATCTCGACCATGACTGGCGCGAGATCGCGACTCTGCGAGACGTATTCGAGCCCCTATCGGAACTTGGATTCTCTTCCCACACTCCCGCGGAGTCCGTCTACCAAACTGCCATCCAGGTGAGGCTGCAACGGATAGAGGACGCCGCGAATCACGACGGGGACGCGCGTTGGTTCTACCGAGGTCAGCGCAATCATTGCTGGGAGACCGTGCCGAAGATCATGAGAGACCTGCGAAACCAGTCGGCTGCTGACACGCTGTTCGAAGAACGTGTGCAGAAGGTGCGAAAGATCGTTGCACGGATGAAACTCGCGGGACTCGCCAAAGACGATTTCGAAGCGACCGCAATTGTTCAGCACTATTCATCGGAGCTCGAGATCGCCACCTGGTTATTGGACGTCACTGCTTCTCCCTGGGTTGCTTTGTTTTTTGCGAGTGATGGCGGCAACACTGGCGAGATCGGAAAACTGGAATACCTCGAGTTTGATGAGTGGATGCTGTTCAGTGGTGGCGGCGAGAACGCGCTGGGTGCGATCCGCGCGACCTCGCCGGCGTCCGTTCTTCGGATTCGGAATCAGGAAGGTTTCTTCCTGCAGGCACCGCATCCGGACCTCCTCAGCGAGCTCTCGGTCAGGATTCTCTGCTTCCGTCAGGAAGACGGCGTGGTCTTTCAGAGCGAGGCATTCGATCCTCCTCTCACGCGCGATCTTGTCTATCCAGCAGACGACCCGACACTCGCCGCGCTCCGTCGACTGCCGCCGGACTCGCTCGAAGCGAACAAGCTTCAGTGGGAACCCACCGCAGCGGTGTTACGAGCGCCGGATCGCGAGTCCTATCTTCCGGTCGCACGCGCTGTTCTCGAGGAGGAAACGAACCGAAGACCTGATAGCCGCCAGGAGGCCGAGGCCTTCGATTGGGAAGAAACGCTTCGCGAGCTTTGTGGACTCCATGCCGTCGTTTGTTCGCATCGGAGCGAGCTGCCGCGCTACGTCACAACGCTTCACCATTTACGTCGGCTTGTCTCATACATGCTCGTAAACGCGGAACTTGGCATCTCGACGTTTCTGAACTTCTGCTATCTGCAGCACTGCAGGAACGACACGGCAGCCCAGAATGCCTTTCGACGATGTCTACACGAGGCTTCGCCATTCTGGAAGCGCGCCATGGAAGAAGAGATGCCGGAGTCCCAGGATTGACTCGGGCCCTGCCCACTGGCTACTGGCTACTGCCCCCC
>JBIOTX010000049.1:0-16351 GCA_044866315.1 Thermoanaerobaculia bacterium
AGGTGCTGTACGACGTGCCGGACGGCAAGGTGCGCTCGCACATGGGGCGCGGCACGCCCGGCGCGAATCTGCATCCGTTCGCCACCGGGCCGTGGCGCGCGCCGGGCGCGGGGACGAACGTCTTCGCCCGCGAGTCGCAGATCGACATCATGGCCGCGGCGGCGAAGGTGGATCCGCTCGAGCTCCGCCTGCGCAACACCACGGACGAGCGAGCGCAGCGAGCGCTCAAGACGGCCGCCGCGCACTTCGGATGGAAGGTCGGCGCCGGACCGTCGGGACAGGGACGCGGCATCGCCGTCGGCCTCGACGCCGGCACGTACTGCGCGCTCGTGGCCGAGGTAGACGTCGACCGCAAGACGGGCGCGATCCGCGTGAAGCGCGTCGTGGCCGCGCAGGACATGGGCCTGGTGATCAACCCCGAGGGGGCGAAGATGCAGATGGAAGGCTGCATCACCATGGGCCTCGGCTATGTGCTCTCCGAGGAGCTGCAGTTCCGCGGCGGCGAGATCCTGGACACGAACCTCGCCACCTACGAGCTGCCGCGCTTTTCCCAGCTCCCGCGGATCGAGACCGTGCTGATCAAGAACGACGAGCTGGCGCCGCAGGGCGGCGGCGAGCCGGCCATCGTGCCGATGGGCGCGGCCATCGCCAACGCGGTGTTCGATCTGACCGGCGTGCGGATGTACCGGCTGCCGATGACGCGGAAGCGGATGCTGGAAGCGCTGGGGGCTTCGTAGTCATGCCCTTCACCACCTTCCATCTCCACCCTGACCTCGTCCGCGGAATCAAAGAGCTCGGCTTCAAACGCCCGACGCCCATCCAGAGCGACGCCATCCCTCCGGCGATGGCGGGAAAGGACGTTCTGGCGGCGGCGGCGACGGGAAGCGGGAAGACGGCGGCGTTTCTGCTGCCGATCCTGCACCGGCTGATGGAGAAGAAGCGCGGGACGACGCGGGCGCTGATCCTGACGCCGACGCGCGAGCTGGCCGCGCAGATCGACCAGCATCTGCGCGATCTGGCGGTCCATACGCCGATCTCCGGCGCGGCGATCTACGGCGGGGTCGGGATGGGGCCGCAGGAGCACGCCTTCCGCAGCGGCGTGGACGTGCTCGTGGCCACGCCGGGACGGCTGCTCGATCACTTTCAGTACGGCTACGCGAAGCTGGACAAGCTGGAGATCCTCGTGCTGGACGAGGCGGACCGGATGCTGGACATGGGCTTTCTTCCCGACATCCGGCGCGTGCTGCGCCATCTGCCGGCGAAACGGCAGACGCTCTTCTTCTCGGCCACGCTGCCGCCGCCGATCGTGGAGCTCTCGCGGGAGATGCTCAAGAACCCGGCCATGATCTCCATCGAGCGGAAGGCGGCGCCGGCGGCGGGGATCGCGCAGTCGGTCTTCCCCGTGCCGCAGGAGCTGAAGCTGTCCCTGCTCGAGACGCTGCTCGCGCGCGGCGAGATCCGGAGCGCGATCGTGTTTACGCGCACGAAGCACCGCGCCAACCGCGTGTTCGAGCAGCTCGAGAGACGACAGGTGAAGGCGGCGCGGATCCACGGCAACCGCAGCCAGCTCCAGCGCACCGAGGCCCTGGCCGGATTCAAGGCGGGCAAGTACCGGATCCTCGTGGCCACGGACATCGCCGCACGCGGCATCGACGTGGAGGCCCTCTCGCACGTGGTGAACTTCGACGTGCCGAACGTGCCCGAGGACTACATCCATCGGGTCGGCCGCACCGCGCGTGCGGAGCTGACCGGCGACGCCATCACCTTCGTGGCGCCCGACGAGGAAAACGATCTCCGGGCCATCGAGCGCGCCATCGGCAAGCGCCTGCCGCGCGTCACCGTCCCCGACTTCGACTACAGCCGCAGGCCGGCCGAGAAGCTGGAGATCCCCATCCACGAGCGCATCGCCGCGATCCGGGCGCGGAAAGCCGAGGACCGGGCGCGCGCGCAGGCGAAGGCGGCGAAACGGGCTACGCCGCCTCCGCGAACCGGACGTACCGCGCCACCGCCCTCCCCATCGCCCACTCCTCGCGCGCAGTCAGCACGCGAAACGGCGAGACCGCAACCTCGACCCTCTTCCCGCGAAGAACACGCTTCCAGCTCCCGGCGACGCGCCCGTCCACGACGAGGACGGCGTTGAGGATCCCGCCGCCGGCGTTGACGCGCTTCGCATGCTCCGGCTCGACGATGGCGGAGCGGTCTTTGTAAGCGACGGTGTACTCGTCGTACGGCGGAAGGAGATGCACGCGCGGGATGCGGCGGATCGGTGGCTCGGAGGGCGGGCCGCCGAGAGCGATGGCTTCCCGGGCCTCGCGCAGCGTGAGACCCGCCCACCAGGCGAGATCGGCGGCGGTGGCCGGTCCGTGTCCGGTGAGATAGCGCCGCGCGATCTCGACCAGCGCATCCTCGCGTGGCTTCGGCGGCGCGGGCGGCAGCCACTCGTCGAGCAGCACGAACGTCGGCTGTTTGCCGCGCCGCGCGCCGAAGCAGAGGAGACGCTCGTGGGCCAGGGCGAAGAGGATGTGCAGTCCGCGGCTCGCGCCGGCCGGGATCCCCGCTCGCTCCAGGACGGCGTAGATCTCGGGGCGCGTGAGCGCGTGCCCGCCGCGTAATGCGCGCTGCACGACCGTGCGGCAGCGGCGCAGCGTGCGCGCGTCGAGCTCGAAGTCGCGCTCCAGACGCAGGCGATGCCGCGCCAGGACACGCGGCGCGAGGAGCTCGAGCATCCAGCGCACATCCTCGGCGGCGACGAAGTGGAGCGTGCCGCGCATCGGCCAGCAGCGGACGATGCGGCGCTCGGCAAGCGCGCGCTCGACGTCGCTCTCCACCGCGTCGCGCATCCGCGCGCCCACCGCCCACAGCGCGCCGTAGTAGTCCTGGGCCTGCACCGCGCCGAGGTGGGCGACGACGGCGTGAGGCGTGTCGAGTGCGTTCCCGGCCAGGAGCTGGCTGTGCAGGCGGAGCAGGGCAATGTCCGCGCTCATCGGCGCGCCAGTCTACCCGTGTAGGGCAGGCGTCTCGCCTGCTCCGGCCGGGCGTCCCGCCCGGCCGTCGTGAGCGCCGCGCGAGACGCGCGGCGCGAGGCGGGCGGGACGCCCGCCCTACAAGTCTGCTACCTTTCCGATCAAATGCCATTTGCATGGGAGCGACTCCTCGGCCTGATCGCCGAGAGGAACATCGTCCCTGTGATCGGTCAGGACCTGCTGCAGGTTGTGACGCCGCTCGGCGAGATGCCGCTGTATCGCTTCATCGCCCTGCGGGCCGCGGAGCGGCTCGGGCTCGATCCGCCTCCGGCCGACGCCGCGAATCCTCTGCACGCGGTGGCCACGCAGCATCTGGACAACCGCGGCGACTGGCTGGAGATTTACTCCACCGTCTGCGAGGTGATGGGCGAGACGGAGTCGTTCGAGCCTCCCCAGGCCCTCGCGGATCTCGCGGCCATCGAGCCGCTCTCGCTCTTCGTCACGACGACCTTCGATCCGCTGCTGCAGCGCACGCTGAACAAGGTCCGCTACGGCGGCGACGACGCGACGCGCGTCCTGGCCTTCACCCCCGGCCGCACGAAGGACCTTCCGGACACGACCTACGACACGAGCGTGGCTACGGTCTTCCACCTTTTCGGCCGCTATGCCATCTCGCCCGAGTACGCGGTGACGGAAGAGGACACGCTCGAGTTCATGCACCTCCTGCAGTCGGACGTGAAGCGGCCCCAGAACCTCTTCCGCGAGCTGGCCCAGCGCGACCTGCTGATGATCGGCAACAGCTTCTCGGACTGGGTGGGGCGCTTCTTCATCCGCCTGACCAAGCAGGAGCGGGTGTGGATGACGGCCACGCGCAGCCGCTTCGTCGCCGACGAGCGCGTGCGCAACGACTCGGGCCTGCTGACGTTCCTCCGCCAGAGTCCGTACGTGAAGGTCTACACCGAAGGCAGTCCGGCTGCGTTCGTGGCCGAGCTGCGCCGGCGGTGGGGCCAGCGGGTCGAGCAGCTGGAAAAGGAGAACAAGAGCCAGGGCTCCGCGCCGTTCGCCATCGAGCCGGGGACGGTGTTCGTCAGCTACGCCAGCGACGACCGGCCGTTCGCGAAGGCCATCGCCGACGCGCTGGCCGCGGAAGGGCTGGACGTCTGGTTCGACCAGGAGGAGCTGGGATCGGGCGATGACTTCCGGCAGAAGATCGTCAATGCCATCGACCGCTGCGCGGTCTTCGTCCCGGTGATCTCGAAGGCCTGCACGCAGCGGCGGCGGTTCTTCTTCTCGGAGTGGCGCGCAGCCATCGACGTGTCGAAGAAGGCCGGCTGGACGTCGCGCTTCCTCATGCCCGTCGTGGTCGACGACATCGCCTACGACGACGAGAACGTGCCGCCCGAGTTCCGCCAGCTGCACTGGGAGCGCGTGGGCGCCGAAGGCCCGCCGCGGAAGTGGGTCGAGGACGTGCGCCAGGAAGTGCGCCAGTTCCGGAAGGCCTCGCGGGCGGGAACGGCATGAGCGAGCCCGATCCTCAGCCGCGGGTCGATCCCGAGCATCCCTGGCCGGCCCTGCTCTCCTTCCGCGAGGACGACCAGCGCTACTTCGGCGGGCGGGAGGAGGAGGTCGAGGCGCTCTACCGCCGCATCGGGGCGAGCCGCCTGACGCTGCTCTTCGGCCTCTCCGGCCTCGGCAAGACCTCCCTCCTCCGCGCGGGACTCTTCCCGCGCCTGCGCGGGGAGCACTACTTCCCGGTCTACATTCGCCTGCGCTACGGCAAGGACCTGCCCACGCCGCTCGAGCAGATCAAGTCCGAGATCGCCATCCAGGCGCGGGCCTGGCGCATCGAGGCGCCTGGGGCCCCAGCGGACGAGAGCCTGTGGGAGTACTTCCATCGCCCCGACGCCGACTTCTGGGATGAGCGCAACTATCCCTCCATTCCCGTGCTGGTCTTCGATCAGTTCGAGGAGCTCTTCACCAAGGGGCGGGAGGTGCCCGAGCAGGCCCACGAGGTGATCGAGGAGCTGGCCGATCTCGCCGAGGGGGCGTCGCCGACGCTCCTGCGCGAGGCGGCGGCGCGCAATCCATCACTTCTTCGTCAGGTCTTCGACGAGCGCTATCGGTTGCTCATCGGCATTCGCTCCGACTACCTCGCCCAGCTGCAGGGCATCAGCGACCGCGTACGCGCCGTCTTCGCCAACCGCTACGAGCTGCACCGCATGAGCGGCGCCGCGGCGCTGAAGAGCACCCTCACCGCCGGCGGACATCTGCTCGACGAGGACGTGGCGCGGCACGTGGTCCGCTTCGTCGCCGGCGCGAGAGACGGAGAAGGCGCCTCCTCCGTCACCGGACTGGAAGTGGAGCCGGCCCTGCTCAGCCTGGTCTGCAGCGAGCTCAATGCGACGCGCATCGAGACCGGCGAGCCGAAGATCACCGCCTCGATGCTCTCCGGCACGAAGGACGAGATCCTCTCCCGCTTCTACGAGACCAGCATGGCCGACGTGGCGCCGGAGCTGCGCGTGCTGGTCGAGGACAAGCTGGTCACGCGCGACGGCAAGGGGCGCAACTTCATCTCCGAGCAGACCGCGCGCGAGACGCCGGGGGTGACCGAGGAGGACCTCGGCAAGCTCGTGCACCGGCGGCTGCTGCGCTTCGAGGAGAGCGGGACGTCGCGGCGCATGGAGCTGACCCACGACCTCCTGACGACGGTGGCAGCGGCCAGCCGGTCCACGCGCGAGCACCGGCTGCAGATCGAAGAGGCGCAGCGCGCGACGGCGGAAGCCGAAGAGCGCGAGGCAACAGCGCGGCGGGCGCTGCGGCGCAGCCGGGCGGCGGTGCTGGTGTTCTTCGTCCTGCTCGCGGCCGCGGTGGCCGGTCCGTTCATCGCCTCGCGCTGGACGGCGAGCGGCGCGAAGAAGGTCGAAGCGGAGTTCTACTACGGGCTGGCGCTGCAGACGTTGGCCTCCGATGAGCCGTCCGAGGGGCTGGCGCACCTGGCCCGGGTCATCCGCCTCGATCGCGGCAACGCGGCCGCGCGGACGCTGCTCTATCAGCAGCTCGCGACCCGATCGTGGCCCGTGCCGATCCGGACGTTCGGGCCCGAGGGCCGCATCGCCGACTTCGCCTTCAGCGACGACGGCGCGCGGGTCGCGTTCCGCGTCGGTCAAAACATCGAGATCTGGGATACGGCGCGGGGACAGCGGATCGGCAGGGTCGATGCCGGCTTCGAGCCGAAACGGATCGCCTTCGCCAGCGACGGCCGGACGCTGGTCTTCGATCCGGGCATCTATGGCTGGTGGCCAGGAGGGTTGGCCCTCTGGAATCCGGAGCTCGCGCGATCGATGGCCTTCGAGGATGTCCGCAAGTTTCCGGGTTTGTCCGACTGCCGGTCTCCGCGACCCTTCGACGTCAGCGCGGACGGAAAGGAGCTGGCGGTCGGGTGCTACGGCGCACTCAGGATCGTCGCTCTCGGCGGTCAGCGGCCGATCGAAATACCAGCGATTTCCCTGTCCGGCCATCTCAATGGCACCCGGTTCGGGCCGGATCCGCGTTTTCTGGTCGTCTTGGAGCGCTTCACGGACGAGGACTGGGATCACTCGTATGTCCTGGATCGCAAGAGCCAGGGTCGAACGACGCGGGAGGAGCGTGTGGGCGGTTTGACCCGTGACGGCAAACGGGCTGCGACCATGAGCCGCGCGGGCAATAGTGTCGTGGCGCACGATCTCGAAAGCGAGATGACCATTGGGTTCAGCAATCAATCGCCGACGCGCTCCGCGATCTTCAGCGGGACCGGCACCGCCATTCTCACCACGTCGGAGGACGACGGCATTCGCCTGTGGAACGTCGAAAAGGGGCAGATGGTCTTCAATACGCTGTGGCACCCTCGGGTCCGCGTGGCCGAATTCAGCGCGGACGACGCGCGCATCTTCTCGGCATCGGACCGGCGGGCTCGCTGGTGGAACGCGCGCGACGGAACGCCGCTCGGCGAGGCGCTCGTGCAGCCGAAGATGATCGGCGCGCATCTGGACGCCCGCGGGAACCTCGCCACCGTGTCGAAGGCGACGCACACATGGCAGCTCGTGAGCGCCGTACTGCCGCCCGTGCTGGCGGAACCGATCCTGCTCGACTTTCTGACCGATTACTTCTACCTGCCGCGCGTCGTTCATTCCGCCGATCGAAAGACGGTCATCGTTCGCGGCACCGAGCAGGGATTCGGCGGTTCCCAGGTGCTGGCGGGATTCGACACCGCGACCGGGAAACGGCGGTGGACGGCGCCCGGCTTCCCGAATTACCTCGCCTTCGATGCGCAGGGCTCGCGGGGCTTGGGTGTGGACAGCGAGGGCGCGTTGACGCTCGTCGACGTTCCGACAGGGAAGCACCTCTGGACCCGGCGAGATCGCAGCTATTCGTACGAGCCCTGTTCTTTTTCTTCTGATGGCACAGTCCTGGTCGTGGAGGGACCCGGCAAAATGTGGCCGACCGTCGTTCTTTCCGCCGCGACGGGGGAGCCTCTCGATTCGCCCACCACCGGGGCAAGGGGACGGCTCAGGAGCATGACTCGGGACGGCTCGCGGCTCGCGTTCGTGTCCGAGAAGGTGATCGTCCGGGACGTGCGCGAGCGGCGCACGTTGTTGGCCATTCCCGTCAAGGAGGCGGCCCAGGTCGATTTCAGTCCCGACGGGAAGCGGCTCGCCGTGCTGACGTCCCGGGCCCTGGAGGTCTGGGATCTCGCGACCGGCGCGAAGCGGAGCGCGAAACTGGAGGACGAGGACTATTTCGTCGCCCTGGATCGCACCGCCGCCCTGTTCAGTCCGGACGGACGCCAGCTGGCGGTGGCATCGGAGAACGGCGTCGCCCTCTGCGACGCGGACACGCTCGACTGCACGAGGGACGTGCTTCCGCACCCGGACGTCAACCGCGTGGAGCTCAGCAAGGACGGCCAACGACTCCTGACCATGAACAAACAGACCATGCGCGTGTGGGAAGTGGCCACCAGGCGGCCTCTGACGCTGCCCATCCCCAGGACCGATTTTGCGGCCCTCTCGCCGGATGGCACGTCCCTGTTCCTCACCATCGACGAGCAACTGCGCCGCGTCCCCATTCCGTCGATCGCGGCCGTCGACGCCGATCGCCTCGCCGAGCTCGGTGAGGCCCTTGCCGGCGTACGCGTCGACCGGCTGGGCGACATCGAGCCCATCGAGGGAACGGCAGCTCTGGCCCGCCTCGGAGCGGATTGTCAGGCCGTCGGCGGTCCGGTGTGCGACCTCGTTCGCTGGCTCCGCACCGCGCCCGAGAAGCGGACGATCTCTCCCGCTTCGAGCCTGACCATCGCCGAGCATGTCCGGCAGCAACGACGAATGTCGCTCGATTGGCCGAACGAATGGTGGCGCCTGAAGGCGCTCTTCCCCAACGAGTCGGCGCTGGGGCCGAAGCCTTCGCCTACTTCACCGTAAACACCACATCCGCCGCCCCCGCCCTCACCGCCTCGCGCAACCGTAGGAGAGCGTATCCCGTCGCGTGGTCGTTGCCGCGGCGACAGAATCGAGCTCAATCGCGCCAGTCGTCCCCGGGCATGATTCGGTGCATGAACTCGTCGAATAAAGGAACGGTGAACGCGGTGTCACCGTGACTCGGACTCCAAATCATGCCTTTCGCGATCAACTGATTGCGGGTCGGCCCGAGAGACGTGACTTCGCGCTTCAGCTTCTTCGCGATGTCACCGGATCGGTGCGGACCGGGGCCGAGGTCTGCCATCGCACGAAGGTATTTCTTCTCGGCGGCGGTCAAACGGTCGAAACGGACTCGAAAGAAACTCTCGTCGAGCGCGGCGATGACCGAAACCGTCGCAAGATTGATATCCCCAAGGCTGATCGGTGAGGCCGAAGCGCAGTCCCAGGCATGTTTGCCCCATTCCTGGAGAAAGTACGCATAGCCGTGCGTCCGGTGGACGATTTCGTTCAAGGCTGCTTCTTCGACAAACACGCCCTGCGCCTGTGCCGGCTTCGCGATCGCGGTCCGCGCCGCCTCTGGATCGAGCGGCCCGATCTCGGGAAATTCGAACAATCGCTCCGCGTAAGACTTCGCTCTTCCCATGCGCCCGCGGAGCTGAGGCGACCCTGCCCCTACCAGAGTCACCGGAAGACGTCGTTGAGCACAACGATGCAACGCTGTGATCAGCGCGGCCAGCTCGTTTTCCTCAACGTATTGAAGCTCATCGATGAAGATCACCAGGGCTGTTTCGGCCCCTTTGGCTGCCATTCCTGCCGTTTCGAGGAGAGCCTGCAGGTCGTGCTCGAGATCGCCGTTGTCTGCCAAACCAGGCTCCGGCTCCAGATCGAGTCCCACTTCGATGTCACTGAATTTCACGCGAAGCGCTTTGGCGAACCCGGCAAGAGCGCGCAGACCACGCCGGGCCAGCTCGGTCGCCTTTTCAACTCGAGAAAGCCGCAGCAGAGCCTGCCTGAGCTGAGGAGCGAGGAGTGCGGGCAGGGAACGTCGCTCCGGGGCTTCGATTCGCAGCGTGTGGATTCCTGCAGCTTCCGCATCCTCACGCATGCGATCCAGAAGCACAGTCTTTCCAACCCCTCGGAGTCCAACCATGATGATGCTCTTGGTCGGGAGGCCGCGGCGAACGCGCTCGAGGGCAATTCGGACCGTGCTCCGCAGTTCGTCTCTGCCGGCGAGTTCTGGCGGTGGAGTGCCCGCACCAGGAGCAAAGGGGTTGGTAACTGGATCCATCGCAAAATTATACCGATCTTATGGGGTTTATCTCGGACCGATAAACTCACCATAACTCGATCAAATTTCAGCAAGAAAGCTCTGCCGCCGCCTACTTCACCGTAAACACCACATCCGCCGCAGTGACCCGCTCGCGTGGCGCGTCCGCGAACTGCGGGAAGGCGAAAAAGTCCACGCCTCGGGCGCGGCTGTCCAGCTCCTCCACCGTGGGCCCGAGGATCACCTCGATGGGGCCGGTGGCGAGGAGGTCGCGGAAGTGCTGGGGGCCGGCGCCGCGCATGAGCGGGGGATCGCGGCGCAGGGTCTGGTGCTGGGCGAGCACGGGCTGGGGGACGCGCACGCCGCCGATGGCGAGGCCGATGTAGCGGGTCTGGCCGGGAGGGACGGCCGCGGCGAGCCAGACGTCGAAGGCGGCGACGGGCGCTTCGGGGAAGCGCAGGTTGATGGTCTCGCGGCGCTCGGTCTTCGGGGCGCGCAGCACCCACAGCGGATGGGACTGGGAGACGACGGACATGGTCTCGTCCGGGGTGTGCCAGTTCTGGAAGGCGAAGGTGCCGTCGGGGGCGAGGTCGGCGCGCTCGGTCTCGGAACCGGTCGGCGAGTACCAGACCACGACGCCGCCGTCGAAGGGGCGCTCGGAGTGGATGCGGCCGCGCATGCCGCGCAGCGGGATCATCTGGACGTCGACGGTCTGCTCCTCGCGCACGAGCATGGAGAACGGCTCGACGCGGCGCTTCTCGTAGCCGGCGAGGCTGACGGTGAGGTGAATCTCGCGGATGGGAACGTCCGTGAGCACGACGTTGCCGCGCTCGTCGCTGGTGGCGGTCGTCGTGAAGACGACGCGCGGCGGCTTGGAGATGGACATGGCCTCGAGCTTCACGCTCGCTCCGGGGAGGGGCTCGCGGGTGAAGGTGTCGTTCACGTGGATGGTCAGCTGGTTCCCGGGCAGGTCGATGTTGAAGCGCGTCCGCGGCCGGATGGGCTGATCGCTGAGATAGACCGCGCGCGGCGAGCCGTCGCACGCGGCGACGGTGATCGGCACGTCCGAAGTCATGAACGGCATGCGCAGCACGGCGCTGTAGTCCTCCGACTCCGCGGACGCGAAGCCGTAGCCTTCCGGGAAGCCGAGACGCACGTCCTCGCCGAGGGGATTGCCGCCGCGGGTGACGCTGCCTTGGATCGAAAAGTACGACGCGAAGACGCGCAGGTCGCCGATGCCCAGCGGCCGCACGTTCGCGAACCCGGCCGCCGGCGGGAGCTTGCCGAAGCGCATCTCCGCGCGGTACGAGCCGGGCACGACGTCCTCGAAGGTCATGCTGCCGAAGAACTGCTCGGCCTTCTCGGTGCGGATCGGCGTGCAATCGCGCTCGCCGGAGGGTCCGGGCGTCGCGCATTTGGAGACCACGATCTCGAGCTGCGGCGGGGCGTCGTCAGCGTTGCACGAGCCGAGGGAGCGGTCGAGGGCGTGGAGGTCCTCCTGGGTGTTCCAGTGGACCATGAGCGTCCCCGCCGCGCGCAGCGTCAGCGGCGCGGCGGCGACGGTGACACCCGGCTGCACCTTGACCACGCGCCGGCCGGGCACCCACCCGCGGCCCTCGACGCGCAGATCAGCATTGCCGGGCGCGACGTCTTTGACCCGGAAGAACGCGCCGTGCAGCGCCGCCGGCCGGGGCAGCGGATCGCCGTTTCGTGAGCCTGCGCGCACGGCCGGGCTGGCGATGTCCGCCTTCGCCAGCGCGGCGCGCTCCGCCTCCGGAACCTGCAGCCAGCCGATGACCGCAGACGGCCCGCCGTTCCGCGCATCGACGCGCCGCTCCGTGCCCGGCGGCAGCGCCGCGATCGGGATCACCGCGACCGGGGTCGCCTTCTCCAGCACGAACAGCCACAGCTCCTCGTCCGCCGGCACGGTCACGCGCTCGCCGGCGACGGGGAAGGCGCTCGCGCGCCGCGTCGCGTAGACCACGCCGGTCTGCCCCTCGGCGAGCAGCGGCAGCACCGTCGCTCCGGCGGCGAGCTCCGGCGCGATCTGCCCGGGTGCCGCGTCGCCGTCGACGAGCAGCGGCGCCGCGGAGACGGCGTTCGCACCGCGGACGAAGACGTTCCAGAGGCCGGACGGAAACTGTATCGGCGTCGCCGCGTCGGCGCAGGTCACTTCCTGCGACGCAAGCCAGCGGCTGAAGGGGTTCTCGTGACCCTCAGCGCGGAAGCGGCAGATCTCGTTCCCCAGGGCGGGGAGGGCCAGGAGGAGCACCAGGAGCACGCGGGTCACGCAATGCATACGAACATGGGGGCGCATTCGTTACCATGATCGCCGAGTGTCTCCCCTCCCCCGTCTTCTTCTCGGGCTGACGTGCGTCCTCGCCCTCGGCGGCGCGGCGCCCGGCCGGGTCGCGCTCGTCTCGTTCCAGCGCGTGGCCATCCCGCATGACGTGCCGGCGCATCTCTGTACCGCGATCGCGCAGGACCGGGAAGGGCTGCTCTGGTTCGGGACGCAGGGCGGGCTGGTGCGCTACGACGGCTATGACTTCCGCGTGTTCCGCTCCAATCCCGCCGACCCATCGACCCTCGGCGGCAATTACGTCCGCGCGCTCCTCGTCGCCTCGGACGGGCGGCTGTGGGTCGGGACGTTCAGCGGCGGCCTCTCGGTCCACGACCCGGCGACGGAAACGTTCACGCGCTTCCGCCTCTCCTACGACCGGGTGGAGGGACTCGCGGAGACCGCCGATGGCCGGATCTGGATCGCTACGACGGCGGGTCTGGACCGCCTCGATCCGCGGACGCGGCGCGTCGAGCATTTCCAGCAGAACCGCGCCCGAGGCCTCCTGGTCGATCGCATCGGCGGGCTCTGGGTGGGCACGCGCGACGGCCTCTTGCGCTGGCGCGGCGAGGGACGCGGCTTCGAGCGCGTCGGCTTCGCCGGCGAATTCGTGACCAAGCTCTTCGAGGACGCGCGCGGGCGGATCTGGATCGGGACGGAGAAGCACGGCGCGGCGGTGCTCGATCCCGGCAGCGGCGCGGTGAAGCGCTTCGCGCCGCAGCCCGCCGATCCGAACGGCCTCAGTCACTACTGGGTCTACGGCTTCGCCCCCGGCGCGCCGGGCGAGATCTGGATCGGCACGTTCGGCGGCGGCATCGACGTCGTCGACGAGCGTTCGCTGACGATCGTCGACCGTCTGCGCTCCGATCCGTACCTCGAGGACGCGCTGCACGACGACCGCACCGGCGCGATCTTCCGCGACCGCCAGGGCGTGATCTGGGTCGGTACGTGGGGCGACGGCATCGTGCGCCACGATCCGCGGACGCGCGCGCTCCGGTCGCTGCGCTTCAGCCCCAATCGTCCGGAGGGCCTCACCCACCGCGCGGCGGTGCGCGCGCTGGAGCTGCGCGACGGCACGATCTGGGTGGGCACGAACGGCAACGGCATCGACATCCTGGACGGCGAGCTGCGGCGCATCGGCGGCCATCGTCCCGGCGCGCTCAGCGACGGCGGCATTACCTGTCTCGCGCAAGGAGAGGACGGCAGCGTGTGGGTGGCGACGCTCGACTCGGGGCTGCATCGCCTGCGGCCGGGCGCCGTAAGTTTCGGTCGCATCGAAGCTCTGGCCGGTGGCCCAATCCGCACGATCGCGTTCACCCGCGACGGGATGGTCTGGGCGGGGTCGGCCGAGGGGATGACCCGCGTCGATCCGGCGACGCTGACCACGCGCGTGATTCGCAGCTGGCCGGGCGCAGCGTCCTCGCCGGCGATCGAGTCGATCGTCGCGACGCCGGACGGTACGCTGTGGGTCGGCACCGACAACGGTCTTTACTCCTTCGACCCGCGCACGGAGGCGGCGGTGCGCATCGCCCGCGACTCCTCGCGCAAGGACGCGCTGCCCGGGAACTGGGTGCCCGATCTGATGCTCGCGCGCGACGGGCGGCTGTGGGTGGGCACCGCCGGCGGCGCGGCGGTCCTCACCCGCTTCGATGGCCGCACGGCGCATTTCGAGAAGATGGCGCCGGTAGCGGCGGAGGCGCTGATCGAAGACGCGGACGGCGGCGTGTGGATCGGACCAAGGTTGCGCGTCGATCCGCGAACGGGGACGGCGCGGGAGATCGGAGCGGCCGAGGGGCTGGCGTTCCGGAACTTCTTCATCGCCAGCCGGGCACGGACGCGGGACGGGCGGCTGCTCTTCGGATCGCCGGAGGGACTGCTGGTCGTCGACCCGCGGCAGCTTGCGCGGTTCACGGACGACGCGCCGGTCGTCGCCACCGGGCTGCGCGTCGAGGGGAAGCCGCGTCCGGGAGCGGAGGTGCTGCGCGCGCTCACGCTGACGTCCGCCGAGCGGAGCTTCACCCTCGACGTCGCCGCGCTCGACTTCAGCGTCGCGCATCGCTATCGCTACCGGCTCGACGGCCTCGATCACGACTGGACCCTCGCCGGCGCGTCGCAGCGCTCGATCACGTACAACCGCCTGCCGCCGGGGCGCTACGTCCTCCGCGTCGGCGCGACCACGCGCGATGGGCGCTGGAGTGCGCGCGAGTTGCGGCTGCCGATGACCGTGCTGCCCGCGTTTCATCAGACCACGGCCTTTCGCGTCGTCGCCGCGCTCGCCGCCGCGGCGCTCCTGTACGGGGCGTACCGGCTGCGCATCCGTCAGCTGCGTGCGCGGGAGCGCGCCCTCGAGCGCGTCGTGGCCGAGCGCACCAGCGAGCTCGCCGCCGCGTACGCGCGCATCGAGGAGGCCAGCCTCACCGATCCGCTGACCAAGCTGCGCAACCGGCGCTATCTCGAGCAGACCATTCATCACGACCTCGAGCTGGCCGTGCGCGGCGAGGGCGACCTGGTCGCGCTGCTGGTCGATCTCGATCACTTCAAGAGCGTCAACGACATGTACGGCCACGCCGCGGGCGACGCCGTGCTGGCCGAGCTCGCGCGCCTCCTGCGGAAGAGCGTGCGGGCGTCCGACGTGATCGTCCGCTGGGGCGGCGAGGAGTTCCTGATCGTGATCCGCTTTGTCGACCGCGCCGCCGGTCCCCAGCTGGCGGAGAAAGTGCGCGGCGCGGTGGCCGGGCACGAGTTCCACCTCCCCGACGGCTCGATCCTGCGGCGCACGTGCTCGATCGGCGCCGCGGCGTGGCCGTTCTCGCGCGCCGTGCCCCGTGCCGTGGCGTGGGAGCACGTGGTGGACGTGGCCGACGTGGCGCTGTACGAGGCCAAGCACGGCGGGCGCGACGCGTGGGTGTACGTGTCCGCCGGGGCCGGCGACCCGGCTGCGGCGGTGGAGGCTTACCGCTCGGACGCGGCGGGGGCGGTCTTGAGAGGCGTGGTGAAGGCGGTGCGCAGCTGGAGCACCTCCGCCGTCGCCAGGAGGATCGCGCCCGGACCGTAATTGAGGTTCACCGTCCCGTTGTTCGAGGCGATCTTGCCGCAGCCCGGGCCGATGTCCGGCGGCTGAATCCCCGTCACGTGGCCCTCGGCATCGATCCGCCGCAGGAGCAGCTCGTACGCGCGCAGGACGGCGGGCGTGTAGGTCTCGGCGTCGAGCCAGCCCTGGTTCACGCCGCGGGCGAGGAAGAACGTGAGCAGGGCGGTGGCCGAGGTCTCGGCGATCGGGCATTCCTGCGGCCGGGCCAGGAACGCTCCCCAGCCGCCGTCGGGCGTGCGGCGATCGAGCAGCGACTCGGCGGCGGCGGAGAGGATCTCGCGGAGCTCTTCGCGTCCGACCACCTGGTCGTAGCGGCCGCCCGTGTACGGCGCGTCGAGCGCCTCGGCCGCACGGGCGAGCGCGATCAGCGCCCAGCCGTTGCCGCGGCCCCAGAAGAGATCCTTCGTACCGACGAACTCGGGATGATGGTGAAAGAGGCCGAAGCTCTCGTCCCACAGGAGCATCCCGCGCCGCGCCTCGAGCGACGGCACGGCGGCCTCGCGCGGATCGGCCGACGCGGGGCGATGCTCGTGCACGTAGGCCTCGATCCACTCGTAAGCGAGATTTCTCGCCAGCTCGTTGCCGGGTAGTCCCTCCTGCCTCGAGCCGTACAGCGAGAGCCAGGGCACGACCATGTACAGGTCGTCCTGCCAGAAGCGCGCGCCGTAGCCGCCGGGGATCCACCACGGATCGCGCGGTGCGCCGTTCGCAGGCGTGACGCGCACGGCGTGCTCGGCGAAGCGCATCGGACCGGCGAGTGTCGCCAAAAGGGCCTCGCGGCGCGGGTCGCTCGGCGGCAGCACGCGATAGAGATCGAGCGCCGCCTGCCCGTAGGCCGTCCCGTCGCCCCAGAACACCGTGTCGATGGCGTCGTTGCTGTGGAGGATCGCCGAGGCCGCGCGATTGAGGAAGGGCGCGCCCGACCCGGGCGCCTCCCGCTCCAGCTGCTCGCCGAAGAGCACCAGCCCGTCGAAGTAGACCGCGTTCTCCCAGTGCAGCCGCGGGTCGTGCGCCAGCACGACCCGGTCGGCGACCTTGGAGGCGATGGCGATGATCTCCGCGCGCGTCCGCGGTCCGGGATGCCGCACCGCCCGCCGCCTCGGCGCGGCGAGCATCGGGAAATGGAGCGAAGCGATCAGAACGAGGGCAACCAGGATCCGGGGCACGCCACGCCAAACACCTCAGGCGCAGGAGGCATTCTCGTGGAGCGGTGGGCTCTCAGCCCACCGGGGCGGCGGGCTG
>JBIOTX010000050.1:0-6493 GCA_044866315.1 Thermoanaerobaculia bacterium
CGCGCGCGTGGTCAGCTCCTGCACGCGCACCTCGTAGTCGGCGACCTCCGCCTCCAGGGCCACGCGCATCTCCGACAGCTCGTGCAGCTTGCGCAGCGACTCGTCGAGCTGGCCGCGCGCGTTCTCCACGGCCACCTCGGTCTCCTGCTGCCGGCGCACCAGCGACTCGATCTCCTGCTGGAGCTGGGTCACGCGCGAGCCGAGGGAGATGACGATGCGGGAGAGATTCTCGTGCTCGCGCTGGATGGCGTTCACGTTGCCGGACGCGCTCTCGACGTCCACGCGTGCCTTCGAAGCCACTTCCGTCACCTGCTCGAAGGCCGCGCGGGAGACGCCGAGGTTCTCCTCGTGCACGCGGATCTGCTCGTGCAGCTCGGCCTCGCGGGCCTGGAGCTGTTCCAGCTCGGCGATGGCCGCGCTGCGGCGGGCGATGAGCTGCTCCTTTTCCTCGGCGTAGAGGGTCTGCTCCTCCGTGGCCACGATGAGGTCTTTCTCGAAGCGCTGCAGCTCCGCGCCAGCGCGCTCGCGCTGGCCGCGCACGTCGCGCAGCTCCTGCTCCGCGCCCCGGGCCCGCTCCTCGGCCAGGATGCGCGCGTCGTCCGCGGCGCGCAGCTCCTCCTCGACGCTCTGCAGCTCCGCGCCGATGCCGCTGGCGCGCGTCTCCTCGGTGCCGAGGAGGGCGGTCAGGTCGGCGATCTCGCGCTTGACCGAGAACACGCCCGGCGTGGCCCCTTCGGTCTTGCCGCCGACGAGCAGCGGGCCGCGCACGACGTCGCCTTCGAGGGTGACGAACGTCGCGCTTGGGCGCTCCTTGGCGCGCTCGATCGCCTCGCCGAGGGAGCCGACGATGTAGGCCTCGGGGATGGCGGCGCGGACGGCGTTCGCGACCTCGCCTTCGCCGACGACCGAATGCGCGGCGTCACCGCGGCGCGATCCTTCGGCGGTCGGCCGGTAGTCCACGGCGATGAACGCGCCGCGACCGGCGCCGCGCTCCCGAAGTCGACGGATAGCCTCGGATGCCGTGGCCGTGCTGTCCACGACCACCGCCTTCGACACCTCGCGCAGCAGCGTGTCCAGCGCGGCCTCGAATCCTTCCGCGGCGCGCACGGCTTCCGCGGCGGAGACGGCATTCGGAATCAGCTCCAGGATGGCCCGGCGCACGTCCTCGTCCTGAGCCTCCAGGGAGGCCAGGAGCGTGCGCAGGGAGTCGATCTTGTACGTGGTCTGGGAGACGCGGTCGCGCGAGGCAGAGAGCGACTCGCGCAGGGCGTCGCGGCGCGACTGCAGTTCATCGCGCTGCTCGACGGCCGCGCGCGCGGTCTGCTGCGCCGCCACCAGCGCCTCCTCGGCGTTGCGCAGGGCCGTTTCCCGCTCGTTCATCTGCAGGAGCGCGCCGTCGCGGCTCTCCGCCGCCCGCCGCGCCCCCTCGGTGAGCTTGCTGAGGTAGAACTCGCACTTTTCGACCGCGATCTCGATCTGGTGGACCTGATTGCGGGCCTCGGAGATGCGGGCGATGGTGCGCATGAGCGACTCGCGCGCCTCGGCCAGGGACTTCTCGTGCTGGCGCACCTCGTCCGACCGATCCTGGCGCTCGCGCTCGAGCTGGTCGGCGATCTCCCGGAGGCGGTTGCGCTCGGCGCGCGTGGCCTCGAGCTGCTGGGTCTTCTCGTCGAGCGCGGCCTGCTGCTCCGCGCCCTCGGTCTCGAGCGTGGCGATCTGCCCGCGGGCGGTCTCGATGCGCTGCATGAGGTCGCCGAGGTTCGTCTCCGACTGCCCCAGGAACGAGCGCAGGCGCTCCACGTCGCCGGACAGGCCGGCGATCTCCTCGCGCACCTTCGAGGCCCGGTGGGCGCGGTCGGTGTGGATCGAGCGCGTCTCCGCCAGCTCCGCCTCGTCGGCGCCGAGCTGCGCGGCGATCTCGCTCTCGCTGGCCTGGGCCGCGGCCAGCGCGGCATTCGCGGCCTCCTCCTCGATCTGGGCCAGGACGATGCGGCCCTTGTACAGCGCGCGCTTGGCGGTGGAGAGCTGGTCGGCGATCTCCTTGTGCCGGCGCGCCTTCGAGGCCTGGCGCTTGAGGGAGTTCAGGTTCCGGGTGACCTCGGAGAGCGTGTCGTCGATGCGCAGGAGGTTCTGCTGCGTCTCCTCGAGCTTCAGCTCCGCGGCCCGGCGCTTGGTCTTGTACTTGGTGATCCCGGCCGCCTCTTCGATCAGCTTGCGCCGGTCCTGGGGCTTGTTGGAGAGGATCAGGTCGATCTTCCCCTGCTCCATGACCGAGTAGTTGCGGATGCCCAGGCCCGTGTCCATGAGGATGTCGGAGATGTCCTTCATCCGGACGCGCTTGCCATTGAGGCGGAACTCGGACTGGCCGTCGCGGAAGACCCGGCGGTTGATGACGATCTTGCCGTCATCGGCCATGGGGTGATCGCTGTCGCCGTTGGAGGCGCCGAGGGTCAGGGTGACCTCGCCCATGGAGAGCGGGCGGCGGCGCGCCGAGCCCTGGAAGATGACGTCCTCCATGGTCTCGCCGCGGATGTGCGAGGCCCGGTTCTCCCCCAGGACCCAGATCAGGGCGTCACAGATGTTCGACTTGCCGCACCCGTTCGGGCCGACCACGGCCGTGAGGGCGGCGGGGAAGGTGAGGTGGGCGGGATCGTAGAACGACTTGAAGCCGTGGATTTCCAGTTTTTCGAGACGAAGCATTGGCCTTCTGACGGTTGGATTATCGAGGGGATGCTAACAGGAAAAAACGGACGGATTGCCCGCGCTTCTGTGCACATAATCCCTGCCGTGACCCCACTCGATCACTTTCTGCAAACGGAGATCGACGCCGGCTCGTTCCCGAGCGCCGCCTACGCCGTCGGCTCCCTCGACGGCATCGAGCGCGAAGGTGCCCTCGGCCAGGCCGTCGCCGTCCCCGTGCGCATCGCCGCGACCACCGACACGATCTACGACTGCGCGTCCATCACCAAGCCGCTGGTCACCGGTACGCTCGTGCTCCAGGCAGTGGCGGAGGGGAAGGTCTCGCTCGACGACGAGTACCGTGGATACACCTTCCGCGAGCTGCTCACCCACACCAGCGGCCTGCGGGCCTGGCTGCCGCTGTACGCGCTGGGCGACTACCTGAAGGCGATCGAGGAGCGCGGGCCGGAGCATCCCCGCGGGACGCAGGTGGTCTACTCCGACCTCAACTTCGTCCTGCTCTACCACGCGCTGCTGGAGCTCTTCGGCGACTACGTGGCCGCCGCGCGTGAGCGGATCTTCGCGCCCCTCGGCCTGCGGGACGCGTGCTTCAATCCACCGGCGGCATTGCTGCCGAGGATCGCCGCGACGGAGTGGGGCCAGCGCTTCGAGCGCGGCATGGCCGTGACCCGCTCCATCGCCTTCGCCGGCTTTCGCGAGGGGCTGATGTGGGGGGAGGCGAACGACGGCAATTCCTTCCACGCCGGCGGTACGTGCGGCAACGCCGGGCTGTTCGCCACCGCGCGCGACGTCTTCCGCATCGCCCAGGGCTTCGCGCGCGGAGAGCTCGTGCCGCCTGAGCTGGTGGCGGAGGCGACGCGCGCGCATGCCGGCGACCGCGGCCTGGCCTGGCAGGTTGGGGGGCCGGGGCTGTCCGCGCGCTCGTATGGGCACAATGGCTTCACGGGGACGTCGGTGTGGGTGGACGGGGATCGGATTCATGTCCTCCTGACCAATCGCATCCATCCCTGTGCGGCATCCATCGCCATGCAGCGCATCCGTGGCGAGTTTCACCGTGGAGCGGCGGGCTTTAGCCCGCCGGCGAGCCACCCCCACTCCCGCGCCTGACGCTCGAGCGAGTCCGCCCGGGCCTCCTCCCCGTTCGCCTCGGCGACGCAGGCGAACAGGTACAGGGTCTCGCTCAGCAGCGGGTCGGGGTCGGTGTAGTCGTCGCGGAAGCGGGTCTCCAGCAGCTCGACGTTGTCGCGGTAGAGGCGCAGCGCGGCCTCGCGGTCGCCGGCGCGGAGGAGGATGAAGGCCAGGGCCAGGGACTGGAACTCCTGGATCTGCGGGTACTGTGCGATCTGGGTCTCCATGAGCCGGCGGGCCTCGTCCAGGTCGCGGCCGAGGTGGGCGAGGGAGAGGGCGATGCCCTCGCGGGCGGCGGGATCATTCGACTGCCGGTAGGCGTCGATGGCCTCTTCGAATCGCCCGAGGAGCTTGAGGGCCTCGGCGCGGTGAAAGTGATCGCCGAGACGCGTCGCCTCGGCGACCGCCTCGTCATAGCGGCGGAGCTGGATGAGCTGCTGGACGCTGGTGACCGGCTTCTGGGAGAGCATGTAGACCACCAGCCAGCCGATCAGCACGAGGGCGATGAGCAGCAGCCAGTGCCAGACCGTCATCGCGTTGCGGGTGGGGGAGCCTTGGTTTGTGCGGTGGTCGTGGCGGGTACGGGCACGGGCGGTCCCGCCGGCGTCGTCGCGCCCTTCTCGACGATGTACGTGCGCATCCTCTCGGGCTTGCCGTCGTACTGGAAGTCGAGGTTCGGCATCGCTACGGGCTTGGACTCGTCGGGCTGATTGGCGAGGTCGGCGATCTCGGTGAGGGGCACGGCCTGGGAGTCGGCCACGGCCCGATCGTTGCGGATGCGCACGAACTGGTGCAGCCCGGCCAGCACGAGGAAGGCGACGGCCAGGCTCACCGCCACGACCACCCCCTGGCGCTGCCGGGCGTAGGCCATCACGCTCTCGGAGGTGGTCACTTCCTTCGGCCGGAAGACCTCCTGCAGGAGCGCCTGCGTGTCCACCACCTTCTCACCGCTGGCGGGGTTGGCGCCGCAGTAGGGGCAGATCCTGGCCGTTTCGTCGATGGCGCGATGACAGGCGGCGCACTCGGCGGCAGAGCTCATCGGTTTCCGTACGATATCTCAACGCTGTACGGCGCGGAGACGGGCCGGCCGTTCACCGTGGCCGGCTTGAAGCGCCAGCGCTGTACGGCCGCGACGATGGCCGGGGTGCCGCCGCGAACGGCCTGGCGGACGTTGATCGACTGCACCCGTCCGTCCGGCCCGATCACCAGATCGAGCTTGGCCGTCCCCGTCGCCCGCAGCTGCGGTACGGGCTGGTGCTGCGGAACCGGCCGGGTGCGGGCCACGCGCTGCGACGAGCTCGAAGCCGCCGATGCGCTGCTCGTGGGTGGGCGCCGCGCCGGCACGCGCTCACCCTGCGCGTAAGCCGCGCCGCCGAGGGAGCGCGGATCGACGAGCGGCGGCGCGGTGCGCTGCCGCTCCGCGGCCGCGCGCTTGGCCAGCTCCGTGTACTCCGCCGAGGAGACGGCCGTGGCGTCGCTGCGGTCGTACGGCGTCGCCGTGCTGTTGGTCGACGTCGGCTCCGTCGCCGGCGCGCTGGTGAAGGGCTGTTCGAATCCGCCTTCTCCCGCCGGCACGAGCGGCGTGTCGGCGCGCCTGGCCGCGCCGTACTTTTCCGACGCCGCCTGCTCGGTGACCGGTTCCGGCGCGTTCTTCGGCGCGTCGTCCTTGTTGATGACCATGCCGATGGCGAACGAAGTCAGGAGCAGCAGCACGCCCGCGAGGGCGAAGCCGAGCTTCTTCCGGAGCATGTCCCGATCCTCGGGCGGCTTGTACGCGTCGGCGATCGGCTGGGCCGGGGTGGGTGGCGGGGCGGGCAGGCTCTGGTCCCAGTTGCAGAAGGGGCAGAGCTTCGCCCATTCGTCGATGGCCCGGGAGCATTTCACGCAGTGTCTCTGCTGACTCATCGAGAGGTTTTCCAGTGCAACCGAAATGCCGTCACCGGACCGTGCGGACGCGGCCGTCCTGCCAGTAAGCCACTCCCTCGGCTGTGAGCGTAAATCCCCCCGGGGCAATGCCTTTGGCGATCACCGAGCTCTTCCGCCTCTCGATGCGGTAGAGCGTGCCGCTGCTGGAGTCGTAGGCCACCCACCTCGATCCTCTGGCGAGGACGCGATCGACCCCTGTGGGGAACGCCGAGGCCCGGTTGCCGTAGAGGCCCAAGCCCAGGAAGCCGCGCAGGAACCCGCGGGCGATGGCCTGCGCCGTCGACTGCGCCCCCTCGGTGAGCCAGACCCGCTTCGCCGACGGATCGGCGACCGCGAGCACGCGCGCGGTGAGGGCGGTGCCGCCGCCGGTGAGGGCGAGGTCGACCGGGACTGCGCCGACGGCGACGTTGCCGGCCTTCCCGGTGGCCAGATCGACCGTGCGGATGCGCGCCTCGCGCGGATAAACGAGATAGGCCGTCCGTCCGGCGATCTCGAGATCGGAGGCGAACGGCGCGACCGTCAGCCGGCGGACGATGCGCTCGCCGTCGATCTCCTGGAGCACGCCCGCCGCGCGGGAGTAGACGTAGAGCTTCCCGCCGGCCACGCGGAGGAGCGCGGGATCGGCGGCCAGGGGGATGGCGGTCCGCTCACCCTGAAGCACGCGCCCGTCGCGGGCGAGGATGAACAGCTCGCGCCCGAGGAACGCAGCGGCGATGGGGGTGGCGGCGGTGTTCCTGCG
>JBIOTX010000051.1:0-8618 GCA_044866315.1 Thermoanaerobaculia bacterium
CCGAAGGTGCTGCCGTTGTTCTCGTAGTTGACCGTGTACTCGACGACCTTCAGCACGTTCGTGCCGGAGGAGGCGGTGACGTTCCCGTCGAGGGTGATGGTCGTGGCGGTCTTGCTCACCACCTGGCGGATGGTCCCGTTGACGAAGAGGTAATCGCCGACGTTGACCAGGCTGGAGCTGACCACGCTGATGGTGCTGGTGGCCGTGGCGTTCGCGTTCAGGACCGCCGCCGGGAAGGGCTCGATGCCGTCGTCGGGGATCTTCTCGATCGCGTACGCGGGCTGGGCGCCGGTGTTGAGCGTGGTGGTTACCGGCGCAGGCGGCGCGGTGTTGGTGGAGGTCGCGCCGCCGTTGGTGGTCAGCGCGGTCACGCCCGGCGGGAGGGCCGAGCCGACGGTGACGGTATAGATGAGCTGCGCGCTCCCGCCGGGATTCAGCGTGCCGACGGTCTGGCTGACCGTGCCGAGGCTGAACGTGCCACCGGTGGTGCTGCCGCTGAACGTCGTGTACGACGAGATCGTGTCGCTCAGGACGACGCCCGTGGCCGCGGCCGTGCCGGTGTTCGAAACGGTCATCGTGTAGGTGATCGTGTCGCCGGGCGCGGGACCGATCGTGGCCGTGGCCGTGGCGCCGCTACCGGTGCCGGCGAAGACGACCGTCGGCGTGGACGTGCAGCCGCTGCCCATGTTGGTGATGGTCACGCCGGTGACGCTGTAGTTGCCGGCCGTGCCGGTGACGCTGACCGTGCCGGTGGGGGTGACGGTGCAGCCGCCGCCGGAGAAGCTGACCGTCGGCGGAGTGACCCAGGTGCCGCCGGCGGTGACGTTGACGTAGACCACGCGCCGGTCGGACGGCGTGGCCGTCTCGGTGAGGGTGAGCACCGGCGTGGCGGTGATGGTCACCGTGGCCGAGGAGTTGCGCGGGGTGGTGTTGTAGTCGTCGACCACCGTGGCGGTGTTGATGACGTTGGTCGTGCCGGCGGGGACCCCGCTGGAGGCGACCTGGGCGTTGATGACGAACGTGGCCGCGGCTCCCGCGGCGAGGTTGCCGATGCTGAAGGTCAGGCTGCTGCCGGCCACGGTGACCGGGACGATGCCCGCCGTCGCCGCCGCGCCCGTGCCGCCGCCGCCGCCGGTGAAGGTCACCGCCGGCGCGCTGGTGTAGCCGCTGCCGTTGTTGGTGATGGTGAGGGCGACCACGGCGCCGCCGGAGACGACCGCCGTCGCGGCCGCACCGGTCCCGCCGCCGCCGATGAAGTTGACCGTCGGCGCGCTGGTGTAGCCGCTGCCGGCTGCGGTGAGGGTGAGCACGGCCACCCGGCTGGAGCTGGAGGTGTAGTTGGTGGAGCTGATGTACGTCGGCAGGGTGTCGGTGAGGCTGACGCCCGTGGCCGCTCCGTTGCCGGCGTTGATGACGTTGATGGTGTAGTTGAACGTGCTGCCCGGGACGAGCGAGGTCGGGCTGGCGGTCTTGTTGACCGTCACGTTCGGACGCGCCAGCTGCGTGGTCGCGGTGGCAGTGATCGGGTCGGTCTGGTTGTTCGTCAGCGTGGCCGTGTTGGTGACGTCGTTGCCGGTGATGTTCGCGGGCAGGTTGACGGTCATGGTCACGCTGCCGGTCGCGCCCGGAGCGAGGTTGCCGAGGTTCCAGATGACGCTGCCCGTGCCGCCCACGGACGGGGTGACGGTGGGCGAGCCGGTGGCGGAGACGAAGGTCGTGCCCGGGGGCGTGGCATCGGTGATGACCGCGTTGGTGATGGTCACCGTCGAGGACGGGTTGCGGTACTCGATGGTGTAGGTCAGGGTGTGGATGCCCGGCTGGGCGATCAGCCTGTCGACGCGCTTCGAGAGGCCGGGCATGAAGGTCACGCCGCAGACATTGATGAACGTCGGCGAGGGCGTGCCGTCGTAGCGGATGGTGACGTTGTTGTCCTGGTTGTTGCTGATCTCGGAGATGGTGAAGACCAGGCGGCTGTCCGCCGGCAGCACGTTCCCCGCGTTCATCGTCATCGCGGTGAGGACGTCGGCATAGTTGGTCCGGTTGCCGGTCACGCCACCGGTCGTACCGGTGCCGAGGAGCGTGAGGGCCTCCGTCGCCGGGTTATACGCGTAGACGTTGACCGTGGCGGTCAGGGCGGGAGCGCCGTCCTTGTCGGTATAGATGGTTCCGATCGTGCCGATGACGTTGGAGAACGTATAGGCCTGGGTCGCGGAGAGCACGGGCGAGTAGGCGCGCAGCATCTCCAGATTGGCCAGGCTGCCTACCTGGATGGTCGGCGTGGTCGCGGCCGTGCCATTCGTCGGCGCGGTGGTGTTCGCGAGGAGCACGCTGCTGGTCAGGTTCGCGGTGAAGGCCGCGCCCGACCCGCCGCCGCCGATGATGTTGATCGTCGGCGCGGAGGTGTAGCCGGACCCCGGGTTGGTGATGTTGACGCCGGTGATCTGGTTCGTGTTCTGGTTGCGGACGGCCACGGCGGTCGCGCCCGATCCGCCGCCGCCGGTAATGGTCACCGTCGGGGTCGTCGTGTAGCCGCTGCCGCCGGAGATCATGGTCGCCGAGGCCACGCCGAAGCCGGTGCCGGTGGAGACGTTCTGAGTGGTGTTGTGGAAGTAGAACGTCTGGACCGAGCAGGTGGTGGCGCCGATGCCCAGCGAGTAGGTCGTACTGCGCGAGGTGGCGTTGCTGGCGTTGATGGTGGCCGTGTTGACCGACGGATTCGGCGCCGTGGTGCCGACGGTGAAGCGCAACGTGCGCGTGGTCGTCGCTCCCGCGGCGAGGGTGCCGAGGGTGTTGCAGGTGACAGTCGTGCCGGCCTGCGAGCAGTTCGCCGAGGTCGGCGAGCCGCCGCCCGTGACCAGGGTGAAGCCGGTCGGGACGACGTCGGTGAGCGTGGTCAGGATGGCCGTGGCATCACCGACGTTGGCGTAGGTGATGGTGTAGTCGACCGTGGCCGTGGGGATGACGAAGCTCGTGTTCGCGGTCTTGCTGATGATCAGGCGCGGGCCGGAGACGAAGACGTCCGCCGTGGCGTTCACCGTCGGCGCCTGGGTCGAGGTCAGCGTGGCCGTGTTCGTGGCCAGGCCGGACTCGTTGGCGATGGCGTCGACGGTGACCGTGAACGGTCCCGTGTTCGCGTTGACCGCGCCGATGTTCCAGGTCACGGTGCCGTTCGCGCCGACTGCCGGCGCGCTCGTCGGCGCCGGGCTGGCCGACTGGTAGAGGAAGTCGGGCGGCAGGGTGTCGGAGATGACGACGCCCGTGACGTTGGTCCCGGAGATGTTCGAGTAGGTCAGGGTGAAGCGGACCGTGGAGCCGCGGTCCACGCGGGTCACCGGAACGGTCGGGGCGGAGGCCAGCGCCACCGACTTGCTGAGGGCCATCGTGGCCGTGCGCACGATCACGCCGGTGCTGTCGACGCCGCTGAGCGTGCCGACGCTGGTGGTCATGTTGGCGGTGTTGAAGAACGTCCCCTGGGTCGAGCCGGCGGTGACGTTGAAGCGGAAAGTCCGGGTCGTGCCGGCGGGAACGCTGGCCGGCGTGGAGAAGGTCCAGGTAATGGTCCCGGTCGCGCCGACCGACGGCGAGGTCGTGGGCGAGCCGAGGGTGCCGCCGGCGTTGCTGAGGTAGGAGAAGCCGGGCGGGAGGGTGTCGCTGATCTGGGAGACGGTGAAGCTCGTGCTGGAGGTGTTGTTCACCGTCAGCGTGTACTGGGTCGTGCCGCCGGCCTGGATGTCGCTCGGCGAGGCGACCTTGGTCAGGGTCGGAGGGTTGACGCCGCAGGCGCCGCCGACCGTCACCCGGGTGAAGTTCAGTCCCTCGGTCGCCGGGGAGATGCCCGCCGTCGGATAGTTCGTGTACTGCGGCGGCGTGGCCGAGGACAGATAGGTGAAGGTGCGGTGGTCGGGAGCGTCCTCGACCCCGATCGTGCCGTTGTCATCCCAGACGTCGACGGCGACGAGGTACGGACCCTTGATCAGGTTGGAGGTGTCCCAGTTGGCGATGACCGAGGTGCCGACCAGGGCCCCGCCGATCTGCTGCCATGTCCCGCCGTCGTTGGCCAGGCCGTCGCCGTTGACGTCGTAGTAGTACCAGAACCTGCCGGAGTTGTTGGTCGTGGCGACGGTCTGGCACTCGAGGACGTTCACCGCATCGAGCACCTCGGCCTCGAGCGGGATCGTGCAGGTCGGGCTGCTGCCGGCGCTGACCGAGGTGACGATCGGCTGCTGGATGATCCCGCCAGCGAGCGTCAGCGGATCGCCGAACGGAGCCGGCGAGTTCGGACCGCAGACGTAGTCGCCGTCGAAGACGACGTCCTTCTGGAACGGGTTCTGGAGGCTGTTGGCGGTGGCGAAGATGAAGGAGAACGGCGTGGTCGGGGTGACCGTCGGGCCGCCGACGGCGGAGGCGTCGAGCATGGCCAGCGGGATCTGGTAGTCGACGAAGAACTCCTTGCAGGTGGGCGTGGAGACGTTCGTGGCCCGGGTGGTGCCGTAGTCCCACACGGTCTCGCTCTGGCCGTTCGGCCACTGCGTCGCCGAGGGCAGGCCGCTGCCGCTGAACTGCAGGATCTGGTTGTTCGTATTGCCCGAGACGCCCTGGATGAAGGCCGTCGGGTTGTAGAAGAGGCGGTGGACGTTGGTCGGATCGTCGACGTAGTCGACCGAGTTCGTGAGGGTCGGGCTCCAGACGGAGTTGAGCACGTCGATCGGCTCGGAGGGCGAGCCGCTGCCGCCGTGCAGGTGCACGGCGAAGTCGCGGAAGCCGTCACCGTTGAGGTCGAAGAGCACCGTCCACTGCGCGGACTGCCAGGGATTGGTGCTGCTGAACGCGCCCGGGCTCGGGCCGGTGGCGTAGTTGTTCGGGGCGTCCTCGACGCGCCACCGGAAGTAGATCATGTCGTCGGTGGGCGAGGCGGTGCGGGGATCGTAGTAGTAGTAGACGCTGGGCAGGGCCTGATCGGTGCAGCCGGAGCTGACGTTGACGTAGCTCTGGGGGCTGGTGCCGCCGTTCGAGGGGTCCTGGGTGCGCTGGTCGTTGATGGAGCTCGAGTCGTGGGTGTAGGCGATCCACTGCGCGTTCGACGGCCACGGCGCGGGCGCGTATTTCACTTCGCTGCCGTTGCCGTTGTCCCAGTACGGTGTGGCGGCGAAGGCCGCCGGGACGAAAGCGAGGACCGTGACGAGGGCGGCGAACACGCCGGCCCCAATGCGCGAGCGAACCGGCGATGCGGTCCGAATGTGACGACTCACGTGCAGCTCCTTTGGTGACCCTTGGACAAGAAAAACGACGACGCGCGGGCCTGCGGCCGCGCGAACCCACATGTAGTTTGCTGTTCTCTCTGTTCTCTGGACGTCAGGTAGACGTCAAAGGTACGCGATTTGTCGAGAACGTGCAACTATTATTTTGAAGATAGGCGGCGCCGACGGCGGATGCCGAGCGCGGCCGTGAACGCCACGAGCGTGGCCAGACTGATGGCCCGGCCGCTCACGAACGACTCCGGACGGTAGGTCAGCCGCACCGTGTGCCGCCCCGCCGGAACGTGCACGGAGAGGAAGGCGACGTTCGCGCGCTGCATTTGCAGGCGCCGTCCGTCGACGTAGGCGCGCCACCCCTTCCAGGCGCAGTCGGAGAGCACGATCCAGCCGTCGCGCTCCATGGTCGCCTCGAGCAGGTACTCGCCGGGGCGGTACTTTTGAATGACCACCCGGCCCGGCCCGTTCTCCCGCTCGTAGGGCCGCTCCGCGTCCGCCTCGATCCAGGCCCGCTCGCGGAAGTCCGTCTGCGCGGCCATCTCCCCCAAGGCCTTCTCCTTCGGCAGCCCGACCTTCACCAAGCGGGGCACGAACGCGCGCTCGATCACGCGCTCGTTCTCGAGCAGCACCGCCCCGCGCTGCTCCGCGATGCGCCGCCATCCCGGCGGAATCGCCGCCTCCGGCCGGGCCACGGCGTAGCGGATGTTGAGGAAGGAGAGGAACGGCGCGGAGAGGTCGTCGATGCGGTTGAACCAGGTGATCTGGTGCTGGCACCACAGCCGCCAGGTCTCCGCGAACGGCAGGAAGGTGACCGCGTCGTAGCCGCGCGCGTCCTCGAGGCCGTAGTACGTGCTCATCCCGGGGATCAGTGCCCATTGCAGGCCGGCCACGCGGAACGGGCGCGGCACGTCCTGAATCGCCTCGAACATCGCAATCCGCGGATACGCCGCCTCGGCCGGGAACGTCTTGTAGATCCCCCCATCCGAGATCACGCGCTGCAGGATGAGCAACGCCAAGAGCAGTGGAGGACAGGCAATCCTGCCTGTCCTCCCGATCACCAGCGCCGCGACCCCAAGGAAGAACAGCTCCGCAAAGATCCGATAGCCCCCGAAGTCGTTCGGCTCCGCCGCCAGTCGCACGTTCTTCGTCAGCCAGAGCGTGCCTGCCGTCAGCGCGACCAGCACCGCCGCGAGCGTGACCGCGGCCGCGCGTCCATCGTCACGGCGGATGACCTCGTCCACGCCAATCGCGGCGAGGATTGCCAAGAGACACGCGGCGGCGAAGGCGAGGCGCTCGTTGTGAGTGATGTCGAAGAGCGGCAGCTTCTGCAGCGGCTCGACGAGCGGCCCCCAGTAGGCGCCGACCCCGATGCAGACCACGGCCAGCGCGGCGAGGAACCACGTCTCCGCCGAGCGCCTCCGCCAGACCGCGTAGACCGCCAGGGCGAGGATCAGGCTCCCGGCGGCGAAGCTCTCGGCCTTGAACACGCCAAAGTCGGGCGAGGTCCAGGTGCGGAGGTAGAGGTAGGGGAAGAGGTCGATGGCGATCATGGCCAGGACCTGTCCGCCCGGCTTCGCCCGCGGCTCGCCGGCCCAGACCCGGGCCTTGTACTCGTACTCGCCCGACTGGCGGATGGCCTCCCACACCGGCCAGAGGAAGACCGCCGTCAAGAGCAGCGCGACGATGCCTGCCGCGAGCGCCGTGGCGACCGGCTTCCACGGCGCGCGCCGGCAGCGGATCAGCTCGAAGAGCGCGTAAGTCCCGCCGAGGAGGGCGAAATGCAGGACCGTCTCGGGATGTCCGGTCACGGTGACGAGCGCGAGCACGATCGCCAGCAGCGCGCCCGACCGCAGGCCCGGCACCAAGACCACGCGCCGCGTCGCCGTCAGCACGAGCGGAAAGTACGCCCAGGCCATACCCAGGGGATAGAGGTTGTAGAGGACGAGGTTCGTGGAGAACGCCCAGCCCGCGGCAGCGATCAGCGACGCCCCTTCCCCGCAGTCGAGCTCGCGCGCGAAGACGAATGCCGACACGGCGGCGATGAGGAACGCGATCGCGGCGGTGTAGGCGAAGCTCGTCGCCGCCGGCAGCAGGCAGGCCACGAGCGTCCACGGGTTGTACACCGCCGGCTGCGCCGCCCCGGCGAGCAGATGCCCGCAGAGAATGTACGGATTCCATAGCGGCCACTCCCCTGCTGCCAGCGCACGCTGGACCGCGCGTCGCCAGGGAAGCATCTGCGAGTAGACGTCCGTGACGGCGACGTTGTGCGGCCGCCCGATCTCGATCCCATACAGCGGCCTGAGCGCCTCCAGCGGCTCGGTGCGATAGGTGTGATCGATCGGCCCGTACGCGCTCCCCGTGACCAGCGCGTAGCCGACGAAGCAGAGCGGCAGCGTGACGAGCACGAGGGCCGCGGGGCGGGAGATCGCGCGGACGAAGCGGTGGGTCAGAGCGAGGATGACGAGCGCGGAGAGCGCGTAGAGGAGGAGCGCCACAGCGGGAGGGAGTGTAGCGAAGGAGGAAGGATGAAGGCGCACGGACCGGAGGGAAGAGGTTCGAGGGAAGAGGGAAGAAGTGAGAAGCCCGCCCATGCGACATCACGGGCGGGTGGGTTCTTCATTCTTCCCTCTTCCCTCGAACCTCTTCCCTCACTCTTCCCCGTTACCATTTCCCCATGCGCATCTTCGTCGTCGCTTCGCTCCTCTTCGCCACTGCCGCGTTCGCGCGCGATCCGCTCACCGTCGGCTCGGTCACGGCGCGTCCGGGCGAGAAGGTCTCCGGCTGGATCGACGTTCCCGCCGGGAGCGACGCCGGGACGCGCATCCCGGTGAGCGTCGTCCACGGCGCGAAGGACGGGCCGACGCTGGCGCTGGTCGCCGGCACGCACGGCTACGAGTACACGTCCATCATCGCCCTGCAGCGCCTTCTGCCGCGGCTCGACCCGGCGAAGATGAGCGGCTCGGTCATCCTCGTGCACATCGCCAACCCGCCCACGTTCTACGGCCGCCGCATCTACTACGGGCCCGACGGCAAGAACCTCAACCGCATGTACCCCGGCGATCCGGGCGGCACCGTCAGCGAGCGCATCGCCCACGCCATCACCACCCAGGTCATCGACCGGGCCACCCATCTCGCCGACATGCACTGCGGCGACGGCAATGAGTCGCTGCGCCCGTACAGCTACTGGATGACCGGCGGCGACGCGAAGGTGGACGAGGCCTCCCGGGAGATGGCCCTCGCCTTCGGCCTCGATCACATCGTCATCGACCACAGCCGGCCGTCCGACCCGAAGAAGAGCGTCTACACCTCGACGACGGCCATCGTCCGCGGCAAGCCGTCCATCACCACCGAGTCCGGCGGCATGGG
>JBIOTX010000052.1:0-5497 GCA_044866315.1 Thermoanaerobaculia bacterium
GGTCCGAGGAAATGTCTACCCCGTGTGCCTCGGCCGAGGTCCCGTCCCCTCGGCGGCGGTGCAATGGCGTTCGCATTTGTCTACGGCTTGTGGACAAGGCGGGGGGAAATGTTCCATTCCGAGGAGCTGCCGGATGACCAGTGAAGAAAGCCTCGGCAATCCCGCAGTTCCGAGGTAGTCAGCCCGGCACCCAGCACGTCACCGCCGTCCCCCCGCCCTCCCGCGACTGCAGCCGCATCCGCAGGCCGAGGCCGGAGCCGCCGGGCATCGCGCCTATTTCTTCGCGGCGCCGGCGAACCGGTCGAGGATGTCCGGAACGAAGCGCTCCGCAAAACCGCTGACGAATGCCCAGACCAGGAGCTTTCCATGGTCGATGAACTCATCCGGCCCGGAGCCGTGGTAGAAGACCAGAAAGCGCATCGCCAAGTCTTTATTGGCCGTCTCCTGACCGTCGCCGACCATTCGGGGGAAGAGGCTGCCCTCGAGCATGCCGCCGGCAAAGATCGCGTACGTGACCAGGGAGGCGATGCCGCCGCTCAAGATCGAGAGGAGCACATGCTCCCGAGCGGACCGCAGGGCGAGGAGCGAGAGCATCGGGTCACCACCCGTGCCCGTGCGCTGCGCGCGCTGGAGAATGCTGAACGTCGCACCGAGGACGCCGGCAAAGGCGACCATGAGAATCGTCGGAATGCCGCCGACGACGGGTTGGCGATCGCGCAGGTCCACCTCGGCCTTCTGCTGCTCTGGCTTCTGCTGTTCCGGCTTCTGCTCTGGTTCGTCAGCTGTCGGCTGTTCCTTCGCTGATGGCGAGGCGCTCGTGTTTACCGTCGCGGTCGGGACCGGAGCCGTGTTCGTGGCAGGCGGCTCCTGTCCAAGGGCGGCGCCGCATAGAAACGCCAGCACCAGGAACCCGGGGCCAAGTGGCGCGACGCGGGACTTCCGTGAGAAGAAGTACGAGACAATCGCCGCAATGACAGCGACGCCGAGACTGGCCGTGATCACGATCCAGAAGACGACCGAGTCTTGCAGGACCACCGACAAAAGCACGGCGGTGAGCCCCAGGAGGAGAATCGCCGCAAGGCGGAGAATCCGGCGCACGAGGAGCCCGCGCTCGTGCTCCCCCGCGCGGCCAAAGGTGTAGTACCGCGCAATCTCCCGATGCACCTCCAGGAGATCCGCGCGTAATGGCATCTCCTCGCCCTTCTCCGCATCCGGCGGGCTGGAGGCGAGGTACCGCGATACCTTCGTCGAGTCAGTGACGTCGGCGAACTGGTCGCGCACGAACCACGCCCGCCGCCGCAATCGCTCCACGGGGAGGAGCCGCAGCAGCGCGGCCTCGGCAGCACTCAGGAGCCCCCACGTTGGAACTTCAGCGTTCCAGAGGTTCATGTATACGGCGCGGGCTTGCGCATCGATCTTGGGCAGGCCGTGCAGTTCATAGAGGAGTTGGGTCCCGTACGTAATGGCGGCGCTCGTGACCGCATCCGACGCGTGCACAGGGCGGCTCTGGGGCGGTGGCAGGTCATTGGGGAGCTGTGTGTCCTGCACCGGCGGCCCTGCCGGATCCACGTCTGCGGGTTCCACGTTTACAGATGAGGGTTCTGGCGGGGTGGGCGGGATATCGCTCATGGGTTCTCCCTTGGAGCCGAGACGCTGACGCACATTCGGCAGCAGCTTCAGTCGTTCGACGAGTTGGGCCGCAGTGGGTCGGCCTGTAGGATTTTCGTCCAGACATTCAGCGATGATCCTATCGAGGAAGGGATTGTCTGTGGAGGGTAGCGGCGAGGCTTTGAGGGGGCGACGAAACGATTCCGCTACGGTGGTCGCAATGAAGGGGTTGGTGCCCGTGATCATCTCGTACAGCACGACGCCCAGGGAGAAGACATCCGTGGGGCCGTCGACCAACTCGCCCTTGATCTGCTCGGGCGACATGTACCCCATCGTGCCGAGCACGGTGCCAGCATCCGTCGAGGGGATCGCGCCTCGAGTCGACGCCACACCGCCGGCAAGACCAAAGTTCAGAATCTTCACGCCCGCACCGCGCGTGAGGAAGATGTTCTCCGGCTTCAGATCGCGATGGACGAGCCCCCTCTCGTGGGCAGCAGCAAGTCCCTGCGCCACCTGTACCGCGATGTCGAGCGCTTCTCGTCTTGGCAGAGGACCACGCTGAAGCCGCGTGCGTAATGTTTCGCCATCAAGCGGCTCCATGACCAGGAAATACGTCTCCGGGTCATCCTGCCCGACGTCGTACACCGAGAGGAGGTTCGGATGCTGGAGTGCGGCCACCGCCCGAATCTCCCGCAGGAATCGCTCCGGGTCGCCAATGAGATCGCTCGAGAGAATCTTGAGGGCGAGGTCGCGGCCTCGGCGTTCGTCGCGTGCACGATACACCTCGCCTCCGAGGTGCTCATGGATGCGAAAGGTACCAACGAGTGTCCCGGCTTTACGTTCCATGCGAGCCCTGCGCGCGGCGCACCCGGCCACGGCGGCACGTGGAGCATGGACGCCTTGGGCTGCAGGGGAGAACTTGCATCGCGGCCGGAGTGAGGCAGCGTGCGCCGGTAGTACGCGGTGCGCTCATAGGCTTATTCGGATGGCAACCAACCAGTTCTCGCTCTGTCCGTGAGATCACCCCTTGCTGCCGAGCTTCCCCTCACGCTACGTAGGAGTGACGCCAGGCAGGGTTTCCCTACCTCGCGTACGAGCTACTCGAAGCAAGGCTTCTGCCTTCTGCCTTCTGCCTTCTGCCTTCAGCCTTCTGCCTTCATCCTTCTGCCTTCCTCATTCCCCGGCACCCAGCACGTCACCGCCGTCCCCCCGCCCTCCCGCGACTGCAGCCGCATCCGCCCGCCGTGGGCCTCGATGATCTCGTTGCAGAGCGGGAGGCCGAGGCCGGAGCCGCCGGGGCGGGTGGTGTAGAACGGCACGAGGGCCTGGCGCAGGACCTCCTCGGGCATGCCGCGGCCGGCGTCGGAAACGCGGAGGATGGTGCCGTCGGGCGCGCGCTGGATGGAGACGACGATCCGGGCGGGGTCGCTGCCCGACTCGTGGGCGTTCTTCACCAGGTTGATCAGCACCTGCTGCAGTTGGGCGCGGTCGATCAGGGCCTCGATGCGCGGGTCGCCCTCGACGCGGAACTCGTACAGCGCGCGGACGTCGGCGAGAACGTCTTCCCAGCGCGTCCGCTCCTTCCGCGGCGCGGGGAGGCGCGCGAACTGGGCGTACGACTCGAGGAACGTGCGCAGGAAGGCCAAGCGCTCCTCGATGGTCTCGTAGATCTCCTCGAGCCGGTTGCGGTGGGAGGGGCTGGCCTGGGCGAGCTTCGCCGAATGAAAGAGGGAGCTGATCGGGGCGATGGTGTTGTTCAGCTCGTGGTTGATCACCCGGATGGCCTTCTTCCACACCGCCACTTCCTGCCGCCGCAGCTCCGCGGTCAGGCGCTCGACGAGGATCAGCCGGTGCTCCTGGGTGTTGAGACGGAACGTGCGCTGGGAGAGGTGGAAGGTCTCCTCATGGACGTTGACGATGGCGTCGCCGCCGGCCGTCACCGCCTCCCGCATCGGCGCCGCCAGCCGCTCCACGACCTCGGCGAAGCGATGTCCGTCCAGCCTCCCTCCGCCCGCGAGCAGCTCCCGCGCCGCCGCGTTCGAGTAGACGATCCGATTCGCGGCGTTGATGAGGACGACCGCGACCGGCGTGCGCTGCAGGATCGTGTCGAGCAGCAGCTCCTTCTGATAGACGTCCGTGCGCTGCGCCCGCAGGGCGTCCGCGACTTCGTTGTACAGCCCCTTCACCCGGCCGCCGTCGTCGTCCTCGCCGCCCGCCAGGCGCATGCTGAAGTCGCTGTCGCGAAACGCCCGCAGGCCGTCATCGAGACCGTCGAAGGTGCGGGTGACGTAGCTCGCCACTCGATTCGCGCTCCAGAGCAGCAAGGGAATGAGCAGCAGCGCGACGGTGGCCCAGGCCGCGTAGCCGGGCATGCCGAGGGCGCGCCCGGCGTGGGCGCCGGCAAAACCGGCAATGAGGGCCACGAAGGCAATCAGGCCGAGGTGAAGGCGAAGTCGGGTCGGGAGTCGCACCGTCAGGGACGACTCTACTTCGGCCTTCGCTCCAGGACGATCCCCAGCTTCTCCATCCGCCGGTAGAGGGCCTGGCGGGAGAGGCCGAGGGACTCGGCGGCGCGGGAGACGCTGCCGTTGGCATTGAGGAGGGCGATCTCGATCTGGGCGCGCTCCGGGGACGCCTCGGCGGGCTGAGAGCCCGCCGCTCCACTAAAGCCGAGGTCGGCGGGGGTGATGGCGTCGTTCTCCGCGATGGCCGTGGCGCGCATGATCCGGTTCTGCAGCTCGCGGACGTTGCCGGGCCAGTCGTGGGCGAGGAGCGCGCTCTTCGCCGCTTCGCTGAGCGGTTTCTTCGGCGGCTTGAGGAACGTCTCGGCGAGCGGGAGGACGTCCTCGCGTCGACCGGCGAGAGGCGGGATATTGATCTCGACCACGTCCAGGCGGAAGTAGAGGTCCTGGCGGAAGGTGCCGCGGGCGATGAGCTGGCGGAGGTCGGCGTTGGTGGCGCAGAGGAGGCGCACGTCGACGCGCCGGGTCTCGCTCGAGCCGAGGCGCTCGAACTCGCCGCTCTGGAGCACGCGCAGGAGCTTCATCTGTCCCGCGGGCGAGAGATTGCCGATCTCGTCGAGGAAGATCGTCCCGCCGCCGGCCGCCTCGAAGCGGCCGATGCGCAGGCGGTTCGAGCCGGTGAACGCGCCGGGCTCGGCGCCGAAGAGCTCACTCTCGATGAGGTCGTCGGGGATCGCCCCCGCGTTCACTTTCACCAGCGGCTTCTGCCGCCGCCGCGAGTTGGCGTGGATGATCTCGGCGATCTTCTCTTTCCCCGCCCCGTTCGGTCCGGTGATGAGCACCGGCACCTCGGACGGCGCAATCTGGATGGCCAGCGAGACCACGCGATGCATGGCGTCGCTTTCGTAGACGATGCCGCGCAGGTCGTGCTCGCGGGCCAGCGCGGCGCGGGAGCGGGCCTTCTCCGCGCGCAGGCGCGCGTTCTCCGCGCGGAGGATGCGCAGCTGGAGGAGATTGCGCACCGTGGAGACGAGCTTGGCGTCGTCCCACGGCTTGGCCAGGTAGTCGTTCGCCCCTTCCTTCACCAGCTGCACCGCCGTCTCCAGCGACGTCCAGGCCGTGAGCAGGAGCACCGGCAGGTCGGGATCGCTCTCCCGCACCCGGCGGAAGAGGGCGATCCCCTCCTCCCCGCTCGTCGCGCCGGGTGAGAAATTCATGTCCTGGAGCACGAGATCGACCCCGCCGCGCTCGATCGCCTTCAGCGCCGCATCCGGCCCCGGCGCCGACTCGGTCTCGATGTCGCTCAGCTCGAACAGCATCCGCAGGGCCTTGGCCACTGCGGGCTGGTCTTCGACGATGAGGATCTTCGGCATCATGAGCTGTGGAGCGGCGGGCTCTCAGCCCGCCGAATCGTCCCCGGCGGGCTG
>JBIOTX010000053.1:0-6038 GCA_044866315.1 Thermoanaerobaculia bacterium
CGTGCGCGGAGGTGGTGGTGGAGGTGCGCGCGCGCTCGGGCTCGTACGCGCACGCCGACGCGCGCTTCGGCGCGCTGCTCGCGTTCGCGGCGCTCCTGGTGCTGCTCTTCTCGCCCTGGCCGTTCGCGCCGGCGTGGGTGGCGGTGGACGTCGTGCTCGCCTACGCCTTCGGCGTGTGGATCGCGCGGCGGACTGTGATCCTCCGCCGGCTAATGACGGCGCGCCGCGAGCGCGCGGAGCAGGTGCGCCGAACGGCCGGGGCGGTGTTCTACGAGCGCGGCGTGGCCAACACCGCTGGCGAGACGGGCGTGCTCGTCTACGTCTCGCAGCTGGAGCGGCGGATCGAGATCCTGGCCGACCGCGGCGTGCTCCTGGCCGTGCCGCCGCTCGTCTGGAATCAACTCCTGGAGCGCGTGCGCGGGCGCGTGGCCACGGCGGAGACGCTGGTGGAGGTGCTCCGCGAGCTGACGCCGCTGCTGGAAGAGCATCTGCCGCTGCGCGAAGGCGATCGCGACGAGCTGGCGAACGCGCCGCGGTTCGTGTCCGAATGATGAAGCGCGCGCTGATCGTCGTCCTCCTGCTGCTCGTCGCCACGACCGCACTCGCGCGTGTCGGCGGCGGCGAGTCCTATTCGGGGGGAGGCGGGTCGGGAGGAGGCGGAGGGGGAGACGGCGACGGGATCGCGTACCTCATCTTCCGCTTCCTGCTCTGGCTGACCATCGAGCATCCACTGATCGGGATCCCGGTGGACATCCTGGTCATCGTGATCGTCATCCGCTGGAGGAAGAAAGGCGAGCGGATGAAGGAGACGACCGTGCTGAGCGTGGCCACGGTGCCGCAGCCGGCCGCGCGCCTCGACGCCCTGCGCCGCTTCGATCCGAACTTCTCGGAGATCGTCTTCGCCGACTTCTGCTACTCGCTCTACGCCCGCGCCCACCACGCCCGCGGCGCGAAGGATCTGAAGCGCTACACGCTCTACCTGTCCGATGCGGCACGGCAGGCGCTCGCCGGAGGCAATCCGCAGGGGCTGACCGAGGTGCGGGGCATCGTCATCGGCGCGTTCCGGATCACCGCCGTGCGCGGGTTGGACTCGCCGCAGGTCAGCGTCACCGTGGCCTACGAGAGCAACATGACCGAGGTTTATCCTGAGCGAAGCCGAAGGATCGCGGGCGGGACGGAGACGAGCTGGTACTGCCGCGAGCAGTGGCTGCTGGAGCGCAAGCGGGACATCCTCTCGCCGCCGCCGGAGAAGGCCAAGGCCGACCACTGCCCGCGCTGCGGCGCGCCGCTGGAGACGCGCACCGACGGCGCGTGCAATCACTGCGGCGTGCGGATCGATGACGGCGCGTTCTACTGGTTCGTCCGCTCGATCACCGTCCTGGCGAAGGAAGCGCGCGGGCCGCTGCTGACGTCGAACGTGCCCGAACAGGGGACCGACCGGCCGACGTTCTTCCAGCATCACTTCGGCGAGCGCCGCCGGGCCTTCGAGGCCGAGCATCCGGACTTCGACTGGAACGCCTTCCTGGCGCGCGTGCGCGAGATCGCCGTGGCCCTGCAGGACGCCTGGACCGCGCGCGAGTGGGAGAGCGTCCGGCCGCTGGAGACGGACAACCTCTTCCAGATGCACCGCTACTGGATCGACGCCTACCGCCATCAGCGCCTGCGCAATGTCGTCGACGACTTCACGATCGCCCGCATCGAGCCGGTGAAGATCGACGCCGACGCGTTCTACGAGGCGATCACCGTCCGCATCTTCGCCCGCGGCCGCGACCACACCGTCGACGAGAGCGGCCGCGTGGTCGCCGGCTCGAAGGACAGCGTCCGGGCCTGGAGCGAGTACTGGACCTTCATCCGCCACCGCGCCGCCAAGGCGGGCGCGCAGACGATTAGCTGTCCGAACTGCGGCGCCCCCGTCGCCGTCGGCGCGACCGGCGTCTGTCCCTTCTGCGGCGGCAAGCTCACCTCGGGTGAGTTCGACTGGGTGCTCTCCCGCATCGAACAGGACGACGCCTACCGCGGGTAACCATGGACTTCCGCTCCGACAACACCCACGGCGCCTCCCCGGAGATTCTCGAGGCCATTCGCCGCGCCTCCGCAGGGACGATGACCTCGTACGGCGACGACGCGATCACCGCCCGCCTCCGCGCGCGCGTGGCGGAGATCTTCGAGCACGAGGTCGAGATCTTCCCGGTCGTCACCGGCACGGCCGGCAACGCCCTGGCCATCGCCTCGATGGCGCCCGCCGACGGCGCGGTGCTCTGCGACAAGGACGCGCACATCCGCGTCGACGAGCTCGGCGCGTCGGAACTCTTCACCGGCGGCGCGACGCTCATCCCCATCGCCGGCGCGAACGGCAAGCTCGATCCGGCGTCCCTGACCGCTCCCGCGTCGTGCCTCAGCCTCACCAACGCCACCGAGGCCGGCACGGTCTACACGCCCGCCGAGCTGCGCGCCCTCGGCGACGCCGCCCGCCGCAAGAATCTCGGCGTCCATCTCGACGGCGCGCGCTTCGCCAACGCAGTCGTCTCCCTCGGCTGTGCTCCGGCCGATCTCACCTGGCGCGCCGGCGTCGACATCCTCGTCCTCGGCGCGACCAAGAACGGCGCCCTCGGCGCGGAGCTCGTGGTCGTCTTCCGCAAGGAGCTCGCCGCCGCGATCGCCCCGCTCTGGCACCGCAGCGGCCACCGCCTCTCCAAGACCCGCTTCCTCTCCGCCCAGCTCGAGGCGTATCTGACGGACGACCTCTGGCTCCGCAACGCGCGCCACTCCAACGCCATGGCCGCGCGTCTGCACGCCGCCATCCGTGATCGCGTCCCGATCCTCCGCCCCGTCGAGGCCAACCTCGTCTTCGTGCGCCTCGCCGGTCCGATCGAGGGCGTGGCGATGTACGACTGGCCGCAGTTCGGCGAGGGCGCGTACCGCATCGCCATGGGGTTCGGGACCACCGAGGCGGAGGTGGATGCGCTGGCTATACGCCTCACCGGTAAAAATACGGATCGAGCACCCGCACTTCCGTGATCTGGTCGAGCGGGAGCCCGTTGCGGTCGGCCGTCCGCCGGATGGCCTCGGGGTTCGGCGCGTCGTAGATGCAGAAGGTCTTGTGCTTGTCGTCGGTGACGTACGAGTGCACCCAGGTCACGCCCGCCTCGGCGTTGTTGCCGATGACCAGCGCGCAGAGGTTGGCGCCGTTCTCGTTCACCGGGATCTCCAGCCGGTTCGGAAACGTCCGTTCGACCATGTAGCGGGGCATTGCGTCCTCCCTTTCGTGTGATGCCGCCAAGGTAGGGCGGGGGAGGGAGAGGGGCATCGGGAGGATTCCCTATTTTGGGAAGGAGGAAGGATGAAGGAGGAAGGATGAAGGAAGAGGTTCGAGTGAAGAATTGAGAGGGAAGAAGCCCGCCGCCCGGCGAGATTGGGGAGGGCTTCTCAATTCTTCCCTCTTCATTCGAACCTCTTCCCTCCGGTCCCGGCCGCCTTCATCCTTCATCCTTCATCCTTCGATATCTTGCCGCCGCCTCTCCCCTCGTCTTCGCCTCCAGTTTCCCCAGCACCGCCGACACATGGTGATCCACCGTCTTCGGCGAGACGTACAGCCGGTCGGCGATCTCGCTGTTGCGGAGGCCGTCGGCGAGGAGCTCCAGGATCTCCAGCTCGCGGGCGGTGAGGCCGTGCGGGTTCCGGAGCGTGGATGGGCGGGGGCGGCGGAGCTTGGCGGCGAGGGTGCGGTCGCCGAGGCGGTCGAGGATTTCGCGGGCGCGGCGGAGGTCGTCGGCGTCGTCGCTGTCGGCGAGGGCCTGGGCGACCTCGTGCGGGCGGCCGATCGCCTCCCAGGCATCGGCGGCGGCACGCCAGTCGCCGGCGATCTGTCTCGCATACGGCTCGGCGATGCTGTCCGGGGGCGCGTCGATCGCGCCGCCGCGCCAGAGGAAGTACGCCAGCTCGCCGCGCGCCCAGGGCTCATTCAGATGCCCGGACATGGCGAACGCCTCGCGCGCCTCCTCGACGGCCGCCGCGCTGTCCCCGCGCAGCCAGGCCGCCTCGGCGCGCGCGGCGGCGATGGGGGCGATGCGCTGGAACTCGCCCGTGGAGCCGGCCAGGGCGCGGCCTTCGTCGAGCAGGGCCATCGCGCCGGGATCGCCGCGGCGGACGCGGATGCGCCCCAGGACGGCGAGGGCGGGGATGCGGCTGATGGCCGCGCCGCCGCGGAAGGAGAGCACGGTCAGCGCGTCGTCCGCGGCCGCGGTCCAGTCGCCGCGCTCGAGGTGCAGCCGGGCGCGCCAGGCGAGCATGTAGATCCGCCAGGCGTCGAGGTCGCGGTCGATCGAGTAGGTGATCCCTTCCTCAAGGTACTTCTCCGCGCGGGCATAGTCGAGCCGGCGCACGGCGCCGCTGCCGATGTTCGTGTACGCGCGCGCGGCATGCTCCTGATAGCCGCGCTCCAGCGAGAGCCGCAGGCTTTCTTCGAGCTTGCGCGCGCCTTCCGGCAAGCCCTGGAGCTCCTCGGTCGTGCCGACGTTGTTGAGCGCGTGGGCGAGGATGACGTCGTCGCCGAGCCGCGTGGCCAGCTCGATGGCCATGGTCCCGAGACGCACCGCGTCCGCGGTCTCCTGGGCGAGCATGTGCAGCTGGGCCTGATTGCTGTATGCCATCGCCAGCTCCGGTCCGGGCGGGAGCGGCTCGAGCACGCGAATGGCCTCCGCCGCGCACTCCCGGGCCTCGGCATTGCGGGCCAGGAACCAGTTCAGGCGCGCGGCCCAGCGGAGGTTGTCGCCCTCGCGCACGGCGTCGCCGAGGCGGCGCCAGATCTCCAGCGCGGCCGTGCGATGGGCGAGCGCCTCCTCCTCTTGTTCCGTGAGATAGCACTCGTAGGCGAGCTTCTCCAGCAGCTCGGCGCGCTCGCGATCGCCGCCGACGTGGGCGAGCATGCTCCGGTAGTGCGCCGCGGCCTCGCGGTGCGCATCGGCCCGGATGGCCTCCTCGGCCGCGCGCGGCGCGAAGCGCAGGATGGCCTCGACGTCGTGCGCCTCCGCCGCGTGATGGGCGAGCCGCGCCTGCGAGATCCCGTCGCGCGTCTGCAGCAGCGCGAGGACGGTGGCGTGAAGCGACTGGCGCCGCACCGCGGGCAGCGAGTCCTCGATGGCGCGGCGTCCCAGCTCGTGGCGGAAGACGAAGGCATCGTGCTGCAGCGAGACGATCCCGCTCGTCGTCGCTTCCTCGACGGCAGATGCCGCGGGATGCAGCGCCTCCTCGATCAACCAGCGCTCCGCTTTTCCGGGAACCGTCGACGCCAGCTCCACGATGCGCCGCGCCTCCGGCGAGAGCTTGGCCGCCCGGGCCAGCACCGCGTCGCGCACCGTCGGCGGCACGCGGTCGTCCTCGCTGGCCAGGAGCTCGGTCACGTAGAACGGATTGCCGCCCGTGAGCGCGTAGACCCCCGCGGCATCGCGTCCTTTCGCCAGCGTGCGCACCGCGTCAATCGACAGGCGCGGGAGCGCGATGCGGCGCATGCCGCTGGCCTCGCCGAGGAGCGAGAGCAGCGGGTGATCGGGGCCGACCTCATCGTCGCGGTAGGTGAGAACCAGCAGCAGCGGCACGCGGGCGATGCGCCGGACGATATATTTGAGGAGATCGAGCGTGGCCCGGTCGGCCCAGTGCACGTCCTCGACGACGAGCAGCGTCGGCTCGGCGCCGGCCGCGGCCAGGACGGCGGGGAAGAGCCGCTCGCGACGGGCGTCGCCGCTCAGGAGCGCATCGACCGCCGGGCCGAGCTCGTGGGCGAGATCGAACAGCGGCCCCAGGGGACGCGGGGTGAAGAGCGCCTCGCAGCCGGACCAGAGCACGCGCATCGAGACCTGGCCGGCGATCTCGGTCACCAGCGAGGTCTTGCCGATGCCGGCCTCGCCCGCGACCGCGATCACGCCGCGCGGCGTGGAGAGGATCTGCCGGGCGAAGCGGTCACGCTCGAGGAGCATTTTCGGAGTGCGGTGGCAAAGCCACCGCTTTCCAATGCGGAGGCGACAGCCTCCGCCCGCCCGCGC
>JBIOTX010000054.1:0-29428 GCA_044866315.1 Thermoanaerobaculia bacterium
GAGCTCACCGCCACGTTCGACAACCCCATGCGCCAGGTGCGCGGCTTTCCCCTCGCGAACGTCGCCGTGCAGGGCAGCGCCGTGACGTTCGAGATCAAGGCCACCGGCGGCGGAACGTTCCGCGCCACCCTCGACGACGACGGCAAATCGATGAAGGGAACGTTCACCACGCGGGTTCCGGACGGGCAGCCGCTGGAGCTGCCGTTCGAGCTGAAGCGCACCGGGGAGGCCGTGATCGAGGCGCCGGCGAAAAGCGCGGCGGTCGCGAAGGCGCTCGAGGGACAGTGGAGCGGCACGCTGGAGGTCGAGGGAACGCAGCGGCGGATCGTGCTGACGCTGACCAATCACGCCGACGGCACCGCCAAAGGCGTTCTCGCCGCGGACGGGACGGAGGTGCCGATCGCGCGCATCGTGCAGAAGGGAGCAGACGTGACCCTCGACGTGAAGACGATCGGCGGCACGTATAGCGGAACGCTCGACGCCGCCGGCGCGGAGCTCACCGGCACGTGGACGCAGGGGCCGTTCAGAGGACCGCTGGTTTTTCGCCGTGAGGGGCTCGTGGAGCGCTGGGCGAAGGCGGCCGGCGGGCGCGAAAAAGTCGCCGCCATCCGCTCGATGTACCGCGAGGCGTCGATCTCCGTCGGCGGCTACGAGGGCACGATCAAGGTCTGGCGCACGGCCGACGGCAAGTACCGGAAGGAGGAGCAGGTGGCCGCGTTCTCGGCGGTCGAGATCTTCGACGGCACGAACGGCACGCTGCAGCAGGGCGGCGGACCGGCGCGTCCGCTGGCCGGCCCCGAGCTGGCCCGGGCGCGATCGACCGCGTTCGCGAACTCGGGGGCGATGTTCTTCGCCTTCTTCCCCGAGCGGCGTCGCGGAACCGTGTCATTGGACGGCGAGGACACGATCGTGCTCCGGCCCGAGGGCGGGATCGACTGGCGGGTGACCCTCGATCCGGCGACGTCGCTGCCGAAACAGATGGTCCACCAGCAGAACGGACGGACGATCACCGTCACCTTCGCGGCGTACGAGACCGTCGACGGCGTGACGCTGGAGAAGGAGATTCACCGCTCCACCGGCGACCCGCGCATGGACGCGGTGATCCGGTTCACGAAGACGGTGATCAATCCGGCGGTCGAGGCGGCGCTGTTCGTGCCGTAGTGGAGGTGGTAGAGCGGGCGAGACGCCCGCCCTACCACACGCAAATTGCCGTCAGTCCAGAAGCGAGGCCGGGACTTTGCCGCCGTTCTCGGCCAGCTTCTTCATCACCTGCTTGTGCAGCCAGACGTTCATCGCCGCCGAGTCGTTGGTGTCGCCGGTGTACTTCAGCTCGGCCGCCAGCTCCTTGCGGGCGGTGATGCTGCTGTCCATGCCGACCAGCTTCATCAGATCGACGATGGAGTGCTTCCAGTCGAGCTTCTGATCGCTCTCTTTGGCCATCTTCTCGAGGTTGGCCTCGACGTCGACCTGCGGCGCCACCGCCGAAGCGGTGCCGCCACCGCCACCGCCGCCCGGCTGAATGCCGCGCGGAATGGGGGCTCCGAGGTTGGGATTCTCCGCCACGGGCTCGTGGCGGAAGATCTTGTGCATCAGTTCGCTGAACCTGCTCATGTTTGCATCCTCCCACCGAGCAGAGAGTGCAAGGTCACGTCCACTTAGCGCACGGCGCGGCGCCTGGTTGTGCGTGCCTGCGCGGTCACCTGTACCTCCTCTCCTTCGATCACGATCTGGCGCGCGAAGTGGCGCCGCGCGCCAGCCTCATCGTTGCCGGTGACGACGAAGGAGAGCGTGATCGAGTCCGCGCCGGCTGCGCCTTCCGCGTCCTCGAGATCCAGGTTCGGGAAGCGTGCGGCCAGCGCGCGGGCGTCGTAGTCGTAGGTGAGCGACGTCCTGCGGCCTTCGTCGAGCACGAAGCCGGGCATGGTCACGGTGTACGACAGCTCGGCGTTGGTGAGGGCCACGGGCGGCGTCAACGCGAACCGCACCGGCGCATCGGCCGGCCGCACGAACCGCTGCGGCACGGCGAGGGCGAGCGGAGGCTCGCCGGAGTCGACGACGTAGAACGTGAGCTCGCGGGCGCCGAGAATGCCGCCGGTGGGAAAGGGGGCCGTCACCTGGCCGAAGGAGGTGCGGCCGTCGAAGACGATGGTGACCCGCGCGCGCCACAGGCCCACCTCGGAGGCGACAAAGTCCGCCGAGGGCTCGTGGAACCAGCCGACGCGGTTGGCGCGGCCGGAGATCGTGCGCTGCCTCCCGTTCGGCGAGGTCACCACGATCTCGATCCGCGACGGCAGCGGCGGCGCGGAGTAGCCGGCGAACGAAACGATCTCTCCGGTGCTGAGAATGGTGCCGCTGCGCACGCCCGTGGGATGGAAGAAGAGGTCGATCTCCTGGCCGTCGAGCGTGAACAGCGGTCCGCCGGACGGGCCGCCGCCGTTGCCCTGGAACGGCGGGAACGTGCGCGTGCCGCCGCCGGGGTCGGCGAAGGGCACGAGCACGAAGAGCGAGCCGTAGATCGAGTAGTGCGGCTGGGCCAGGCGGGAGCCGCGAATGACCGTCCCGCCGAACTGGAACTTGAAGTCGTTCGGGCGGTCGCCGTTGCGACCGACGCCAGCCTGGTTGCCGTAAAACTCGCTGAAGCGCCAGTACATCGACGGCAGGCCGCGGTCGAGGATGGCGATCTGCTCGCGCACGCGCACGGCCGGGCGCTGGATCGACCGGTAGGCGTAGGCCCAGACGTCGACCTTCTCCGGCTCGGTGTAGATGTTCAGCCCCTCGGGCGTACTGGAAAAGAGCTCCATCTCCCCAACGGCCGCACGCGCGGCGTAGGCGGCGTTCCCGCCCATCCGCGAGGTGAGCAGTTGCAGGATCGACCCCTCGGTGTCCTGCGCGACCACGATCGGCACGAGGGCGTCGCCCTCCTGCAGCCAGGCCACGTCTCCGGGCTCGAACGGCAGGTTCACGTGGCTGTGCGGAATCGGCTGCGCGGGCGTCTGATCGCGGAAGAACCAGATCGGCTGGGTCTCCGTGGGAACGCCGTCGATGCCGCGGATGCCGCGCGCGACGATGGGCGTCGCCGGCGTGGCCACGACGCCTCCCCACGAGCGCGAGCCGAACCACCACCGCCCCTCGGCATCGCGATGCGAGGCCTCGACGTCGACGCGATACTCGCCCGGCCGGGGCATGGCCACCGCGGACGCGGTGGCGGTGCCGAAGCGATTCGCGCGCGTGCGCCTGGTCTCGTCGAGGACGCGCGCGGTCTGGTGATCGAGCTGCACGCGCACGTCGACGTCGGCCGGCAACGGCGGGCGGATGGTCACCGCAGGCGTGAGCGCGTCGCCGACTTCGAAGGGCGTGCCGGGAAGCGTGGCTGTGTCGAGAGTGAGGGTGCGGCCGACCTGCACGAGGTACGTCCCGCGCACGCGCCAAGTGGTGCCCCACACGTCCTCGATCGCGCCGTCGAGCTGAATGCGATGCGGCCCCTCGGAACGGAAGGCGATCTCGAACCGCGGATCCATGGTGCTCAACTGACAGGTGTCGTGCAGCGAGCGGCCGCCGGGATCGGGCGGGCGGCCGTGGCGGTCGAGCGGGCCGCTCACCCGCGCCTGCACGAACGGCGCGGGGCCGATGGTCTCCACCGTGCCGTCGGCGTGCTCGACCCGCGCGGTGAGCGAGCCGGAGGGAAAGCGGAAGCGCACCAGCGGCGGATTGGGCGCGATGCCGCGGTCGCCGTGGCTGACCAGAATCACGTGCGGCTCGAGGCGATAGCGCAGCACGGCGCCGGAGCGCTCGTCGATGCGCGGCACGACCAGCATCTTCGACGGCGACTGGATGATCGAGGCCAGGTTGCAGCAGGAGGCGTCCTCGATCGCCACCGCGCCGCGCGTACCGGAGAAGGCTCCGTCGGAGAAGAGAGTGGCGAAGAGGCGCGGCGGCGCGGGATCGCCGACGCGGATGATCGGCAGGGACAGGGCGTTCAGGCGGTCGTGGTGAGTCTCGATGGTGGTGGTGGACAGCGAGGGCGTGGGATCGCGCGGCGGAAAGGTCTCGCCGAAGAAGAAGCGCAGCGTCGGGCGGTAGTAGCCGGCCGGCAGATCGGAGGCGATCGGCAGTGAGATCTGCACCTGCCCTTCCGCGTGCGTGGCCGACGTGCGGGCCAGCGCCAGCGGCCGCGCGCGCGAGGAGCGGCCGTCGTCTCCCTCCTGCGGCGACTCCAGGGCGAAGCCGGTCGGGGTGAGCAATGCCGAGGCCTCCATGGGCCGGGCCGACGCCGGGCGCCCGTCCTCGAAGGACACGCGCTCGAGGACCAGGACCGCAGTGCCGCCGATGGCGGCGGCGTGCGTCGCCAGCACCGGCGAGTCGATGGTCATCGTGGCCTGCACCTCGAGCGCGGCGCCGGGGGCGAACTGCGTCCGGTTGATCGAGCCCTGCACGACCCAGTGCGGCGGATAGGTGTCGGACGTCCCCGCGTTCCCCGCGCTGCCGAACAGAACGCGCCCATCGGGCGGCGGCACGGGCAGCGGCACGCCCATGATCGTGCCGGGCATGGCGGCCATGCCGCCGACGCCGAGGAAGATGCGCTCCTCCGATGGGGGCGGCGGTGGAGTGGGACCGCCCGGCGGATCGCCCGGCTTGCGCGCGAAGAGCTGCCCGGCCGCGACGCGCGCCGTGTCGCCCCACGGATCGTGCTTGATCAGAAGGCTCGCTCCCGCGGGGGCGAAGGTCGTCGCGGTGAACGACCCGTCCGCCGAGGACTCGACGAGCTTGAGCGCGCCCATGTCCAGCGTATGCAGCACGACCACGCCGTTCGGAAAGACCGCGCCGGCCTCGCCGCGCACGGTGGTCTGATGGCTCGTGTCCGGAGCAGAGACGGTGATCTTGTCCCCGCGCGGAGGCTGGTCGGGGATGTAGCGCCGAGGCGTGCGCGTCAGAGTGAGCTGCAGCGTGGACGAGGACGCGCTGCGCAGGTCGACGCGGGCCAGCGCGGGATAGTACGGAGTGGGCGCGTCCGCGCGGACGACGTACACGCTCGGCGGCGCATCGAAGGCGAAGGTGCCGTTCGCGGCCGTCGTCGTCAGCTGGTCGGCGCAGCACTGCGCGAGCGACACCTCGAGAAGGTGCACGCGAATGCCCGGCAGGCGACTGCCGTCATCATTGCGTACGGTGCCCGAGACCGTCGCCGCCGAAAGCGAAACGCCGCTCAGCAGCGCGAGGGCTGCCGCGAAGAAAGCGGCGGCTCCGCCGCCGCACTCCAAAATGATTACCTCCCGAATCGATAGGTGATCCTCGTGTAGACGAACCGCCCGTTGAACCCGAACGGGGCGTTGATGGGATAGGCGTTCGTGCCGCCCGCGCCGGACTGCTGGGCCAGGGCGCACGTTTGGCCGGGAACAGGGAAGGTGCCGTCGCGGCAGACGCGATTGCGGTCGGGGAAGTTGTCGAAGAGGTTCTCCGCGCCGAGGGCGAAGGTGTACGTGTTCCAGTTGTACGCAACCTCGGCGTCGGCAAGCCACTCGGCGGCATAGGTCTGGTCGTCGATGGGATTGATGGTCAGGCTGCAGTAGTCGCCGTAGCGGCTCTGGCGGGTGGTGACGTTCCAGCCGCGGCTGCCGTTCCAGCTCTGGAGCAGGCGGATGTTGTCCTGGGGCTGGCTGCACTCGAAGCGCCGGAGCTCCTGGCGGTCGAAGAGGGTCTCCCCGAATGCCGCCAGCGGTCCGGGCGTCGGCTCGATGTGCACGACCTCGGTCTCGTTGTGGCTGTAGGCCCCGGACAGATCGATCCGGCCGCCGAGGAGCGGACGCTGGTAGTTGGCGACGAGGTCGAAGCCGTTGGTCTCGGTGTCGATGGCGTTGGTGAGGAAGCGCACGCCGCCGATTCCGGCGGGCGCGAGGATCGGCTGCAGCGAGGGCTGGTTGAAGTTGCCGCTGTAGACGATGCGGTCCTCGATGTCGATGTGGAAGTAGTCGGCGGTGAATTCGAGGTTGTCGAGCGGCTGCCAGACCACGCCGGCGCTGAGGTTCTTCGAGTTCTCGGCCTCGAGATCGGTGGCGCCGAGGGCCCGGGCGATGGGGGCGTTGACGCGGAACGTGCCGACCTGGAACGGCTCGACCAATCCGTTCGCGGGATTGACCAGGAAGTTCGTGCTGATGGCCGACCAGTAGCCCTGGTTCAGCGACGGCGCGCGGAAGCCGGTGCTGGCCGCGCCGCGGAGGATGAGCGACTGCACGGGCGAGTAACGCACGGTGAGCTTGCCGTTGGTGGTGTTGCCGAAGTCGCTGAAGTTCTCGTGGCGCACGGCCACGCCCATGCGCAGCTTGTCGAGGACGTCGCCCTCGAGGTCGACGTAGACGGCCTTGCCGTTGCGCGAGACGTCCACTTCGTTCTCCGGACGAAATCCCGGGAAGACCTGCGCGCCCGGCGCGGCCCGTCCGCCGAACTGATTCACATGCCCGCCGTCGATGTACGAGTTCGGCTCGCCGGCGTGCTGGTCGAAGCCGTCGCGGCGGTACTCGGCACCGAGGGCCACGTTCAGCGGTCCGGCCAGTCCGACCTGAAAGGCGCGCGACACGTCGAGGTTGGCCGTCCACTGCTCGTCGCCGAGGGTGCCGGCGTAGAAGCGGGTCTGGTTCGGTGGGAGGCTGGGCCCGAGGGAGGCGTTGAGGGAGTCGGTGACGTAGAACTGGAGCTTGTTGCGGCCGTAGCCGCCGCTCAGGTCGTAGTACCAGGCGGCCAGCTCGCCGCGCGTGCCGGCGGTGAGGGAGACGTCGGAGACCCGCGGCTCGATCAGCGGCAAAAAGCCGATGGGGTAGATCTCCCGCCAGTTGTTGGCGTCGATGGCCCGGCGGTAGTTACCGCCGTGCGATCCGTGGCGGAGGCTGTATCCGCCGAAGGCGTAGAGCATCTTCTTGCGGTCGTCGCTGAGCGGGAGATTGAAGTTGCCGAAGAGCATGACGTCGCGGGCGTAGGAGTCGCCCCAGTGCGTGTTCGGCTGGTCGATGGGGAGGCTGCCGGCGTCGCCGGCCGCGAGCTGGTCGCGCAGGTCGGGATTGGCGCGGTTGGTGTCGTAGCGCGTGCGGTGCTCGCCGGCGACGAAGAGCGCGCCGCGGCCGATGGCCCAGCCGCCGGTCAGGGCGACGTTCAGCATCTCGCCGTCTTCGTGCGTAGTGGAGCCGGCCTTCAGGTCCACCTTCAGCGGCTCGGGCGAGGCCTTCATCACCAGGTTGATCACGCCGGCGATGGCGTCCGAGCCGTACTGCGCCGCCGCGCCGTCGCGCAGGATCTCGACGCTCTCGATCGCCGAGGCGGGGATGGCGTTGAGATCGACGCCGCTCGTGCCGCGGCCGACGGTGTTGTTCGCGTTCACCAGCGCGCTGGCGTGGCGGCGCTTGCCGTTGAGCATGACCAGGACCTGGTCCGGTCCCAGGCCGCGGAGCGTGGCCGGGCGAACGCTGTCCGTGCCGTCGCTGATCGTCGGGCGCGGGAAATTGAAGGAGGGCGCGATCTTCTGCAGGATCTGACTCGTCTCCGCCGAAGGCGCTCTGTCGATGACCTCCTCGGGGATGACGTCGACGGGAACGGCCTTCTCCTGCTCCGCGCCGATGGCGCGCGAGCCGACGGTGATCTCGGTGCCGAAGGAGACTTGCAGCGAGAAGTCCTGCGTGACCGGCGCCGTGCCGACCGTCACCGTGGCCGTGCGGGTCAGGAATCCCTGCAGCGCGGCGGTCACCCGCACCGTGCCGGTGCGCCCGCCGGTGTCGAGCGTGTACCGGCCGTCGGAATCGGTGACGGTGGTCAGTCCCCAGTCGCTGACGGAGACCGTCACGCCGGGAAGCGGCGACTGGTCGGCCTGGATCACCACCCGGCCTTGAATGGTCTGGGCGGCGAGCGGAAGGGCGAGGGCGAGGAGGAGGAAAAGGACGACGACCCTGGACCGGTGCATCGGGGCTCCTTTCGCGAAACTCGTTTTTGTTTCCAGAAGTATAGCGGCGTCGCGATGGAGAGCTTGACAAAGGATGGACGCGAACTTAACTTGCCGGCTAATTAAACCGATTGGTTAAATAGCGAATGAGCCCCGACCACCTCAGCATCACCTTCGCCGCCCTCGCCGACCCGACCCGCCGGGCCATCCTGGCGCGCCTGGCATCGGGCGAGTGCTCCGTGACCGAGCTCGCGGCGCCGTTCGCGATGAGCCTCCCCGCGGTGTCGAAGCACCTCAAGGTGCTCGAGCGTGCGGAGCTGATCGAGCGCAGCCGGGAGGCGCAGTGGCGTCGCTGCCGGCTCGACGCCCGCCGGCTCAAGGAGGTGGCCGACTGGGTGGAGCACTACCGCCGCTTCTGGGAGCAGAGTCTCGATCGCCTCGACGACTACCTGCGCGACCTGCAAGGAAAGAACAAGGAGAAGAAGCATGGCCCTCAACGAAGGAAGTAAGACCGGCGCCGCCGTGGTGGCGCAGGAGTTCGTCATCTCGCGCACGTACGATGCACCGCGGGAGCTCGTGTACCGGGCCTGGACCGAGACCGAGCACCTCCTGCACTGGTGGGGACCGAAGGAGCTGACCATGCTCTCGGCGCAGAATGACCTCCGCCCCGGCGGCACGTTCCTGTACAACATGCGCTCGCCCGATGGCACGAGCGAGATGTGGGGCAAGTGGGTCTATCGCGAGATCGTCCCGCCGGAGCGGATCGTGTGGGTCAACTCGTTCTCCGATCCGGACGGGAACGTCACCCGCGCGCCGTTCGCCCCCGAGTTTCCGCTCGAAGTCCTCTGCACGGTGACGTTCACCGAGCACGACGGAAAGACGACCGTGACCGTGCGCACGATCCCCATCGATGCCCCCGCGGCCGAGCAGCGGAAGTTCAACGAGTTCCATGCGTCGATGCGCGGCGGCTGGGGCGGCACGCTCGATCAGCTGGCCGCGCATCTGGATACACTTTAGGAGTGCGGTGGCGCAGCCACCGCTTTGTGTTCAAGATACGAAAGCGGCGGCTACGGCCGCCGCACTCCTAGGCGGGCACGGCCTTTGATCGCCCGGACTGCGAAGGAGAAATCATGAAGTCTCGCAGTCTGCTGTTCGCCCTTTCGATTCTGCTGCTCGTCGCACCCGCCTGCCGGAAAAGTGAGATCGACGAGAAACCGGCCGCCGAGGTGACGGACACCGCAACGGACACCACCTCCACCGTCACCGCGGATGCGGTCGGGAAGGTGATCAAGGACCAGAGCAAGGTCGAGTTCGTGGGGGCGAAGGTCACCCGCGACCACCAAGGCAAGTTTCACAACTTCGACGGGTCGATCGGCTACCAGAACGGAAAGCCGGCGCAGGTCAACTTCGACATCGACCTGAGCTCGATCGAGACGGATGAGGAGAAGCTCACGGCGCACCTGAAGACGCCGGACTTTTTCGACGTGGCGCGGTACCCGAAGGCGACGTTCGCCTCGACTTCGCTCACCGAGGCGCCGGCCGGCTCGGCCGCGGGGACAACGCACCTGCTCAAGGGCAACCTGACCATGCACGGGGTGACGCGCGAGGTCACCGTGCCGGTGGTGGCCCAGACCACCGCGGAAGGCGTGCGCGCGAAGAGCGAGTTCACCATCAACCGCCACGACTGGGGCATCTCCTATCGGGGCATGGCCGACGATCTGATCAAGGACAACGTTCTGATCCGGCTCGATCTGCTGTTCCCGCCGCCGCCCGCCCAGGCATGATCCGACTCGTCGCCCTCCTCGCCGCCCTCCTCGCCGCCGGCGGCGGCGATTCGTTTCGCGTGCGCGCGGACTGGGAGCGCGAGCATGAGATGGAGTCGGCGGAGATCCACGCGAATGGCGCGGGCATCTGGAACGACGAGGTCGCGTTTCGCCTGACGCCCGAAGAGGTCGGCAGGATCAAGCGGTCGATCGATGGGGCGCGGTTCGCGTCGATGCCGGATCGTTTCGGCAAGGGGCGCAAGCGCATCCGCGGGAAGGTCACGGTGAGCACCGGCGGCACGGTGAAGACGGTGGTGCAGATGGCCGACGCCCCGCGCTCCGAGGCGCTGGCTACGCTCGCGGCGGAGGTGATCACTCTCGCCCGCAACGCCGCGAAGAGCGGCACGCGCGCGGAGTCCCTCGGCGACGGTCTGCAGAAGCTCGGGACGGGCGCGCTGCCGCTGGAGGCGCTGCGCGTCTTCGCGCAGCGCCGCGACGACGGCGGGGCCGGATGGCTCGTGCACATTCGGGGGCGGGAGGCGATCGCGCGTGCCGTCGAGCCGACGAGCGGCTACGGCAATGCGCGCCGGATCGTCTTGACTGACGACGAGCTGCGCGGCCTGGTGACACTGCTGCGCGAGAGCGACTTCACCACGCTGCCGAACAACCTCTACGCGCCGATGTACACGGACTTTCGCGTGGAGGTACTGCACCGCTCGCGCGACCTGCAGGCGCGGGCCTATGGCGGCGTGACCGCGGAGACGCACGGCGCGCGGCAGCAGGCCTTCGATCGCGCGTTCGCATCGGTCCACACCCTCGCGCAACGGGCGTTGCGCGAGGGCGTGGAAGTTCCGACTACCGAGTGACCTGCGGCGTGGCCGCGGTCCAGACGGAGAGCGGCCCGAGGCTGAGGTTCACCGTCTTCACGACGTACATGCCGCCGGCGGAGACCGGGACGTCGATCGCGGCGAGGCCGTTCGTCGACGTCACGCTGGAGAGCAGCGCGCCGGCCGGGCTGAGCACGACCAGCTGCATCGGCACGGCCAGGCTGGACTCCACGATCACGGACAGCGACCGCGCGTTTGCCGGGACGGCCACGGTCTGGATCAGGCTCTGGCTCGCGCTGGCGTTGCCGCCGCCGGTCGTCGTGGCACCCGGTCCCGCGGTGGGCGTGCCGGTGGACGCGGCGCTCTCGAGGCAGAAGCCGTCGACGTAGACGCTGCCTTTCGTATTGCGCAGCTCGAACGTGTGCGCGCCCGCGGCGAGGCCGTCGTAGCGCGCGCTGGAGCCGAACACCGGGTCCTTCGCGCTGCCCGCGCTGCCCTTGTAGCTGATGGTCCCGCGCATCGCGCCGTCGATGTAGACGTCGGCCGAGCCTCCCTTGGTGCTCGTCGCGTAGTGATAGGTCAGCGCGCCGGTCGACGCCGGGGGCACGGTCACAGTCACGCTCGCGGCGGTGCCGTTGTTGTTGCCGCCGGCGAGGCGGAAGTGGCCGTCGCTGGCGTTCGCGCTGGCGACGAGGTGCCAGCCCTTGTCGTAGGCAATGGAAGCGTCGTTGTCCTCGATGCACGTCGTGACCGGCGGCTGCGGGCAGGCGCCGTTGCCGGAGGTGGCGTTGTCGATGAGGCCGGAGACGTTCAGGTTGTAGCCCACGCACTGCCCGCCCTCGCTGACGGTGCTGATCATGACCACGAAGTCGCGTCCCGCCGGGACGACGAAGGAGTAGTCGCTGAAGCCGAGGTCGGGGCTGGAGCCTTCGTCGGCGAGATAGTTGGTGCAGAGGTTCTGCGGGTCGTAGCTGTCGAGGTAGGAGGCGGAGAAGACCTGATTGACGCCGTTGCAGCTCGCGTCGGCGCTGACGTTCACCGTCACGCAGGTGTCGACCGTGGAGGCGTTGGTGAAGGTGTAGCCGTCGAAGTAGCGCACGCCGGTGCCCAAGGGGTCGGGACAGGCCTTCTGCATGCCGCAGACGCTCGGGCTGCTGTCGCGGCCGAGGCGGACGTTCTGGGGCGTGTCCTGCGTGGTCAGCGATCCCGACTTCGCGATCGACCCGCCGGCGCAGGTCGGCACGCTGAAGTGCAGCGACCCCGCGCCTTCGTTGGAGGTGAAGGACACGGTGAAGTCGATGGGGTTTCCGCAGACGAATCCGTCGTCGGTGGAGGTGGAGAAGACGAACGGCTCCGCGGCCGACGCCGAGGCGTCGCGGGGCATGTTCCCGAAGGCAGCGTTCGCGCGGCCGATGGTCACGCCGGGAGTCGTCGTGGACAGCGTACCGCGCACGTTCGTGGCAATGCCGCAGCCGTTGTTGGCGACGCTGATGGCCAGCTTCACGCACTCGTCGCGATTGACCGCGCCGTTGCCCGAGCCGGCGGAGTCGTCGATGGAGGAGGACACGTAGTCGAAGCGCGGCGAGCCGGTGACGCAGAAGTTGCGCGTGACCGTCGCGCCGTTGCCGACGGTGATCGCGCCGGACGCGCTGGGCGCGCAGTAACGCGCGGGCGCGGTCGCGAGGATCGTGTAGCTGCCCGGCGGGACGACGATGGAGTAGCGGCCGTTCGCGTCCGTCGCGCCGGAGAAGCCGTTGCTCTCGACCGTCGCGCGGGAGACCGGCGCGCCGGTCGCGCAGTCGGTGACCACGCCCTCGATGCGGCCCTGCGGCGGCGGGGTGCAGCTGGAGTAGCGGAACGAGCCGATGCGCGTCTTCCAGTTGAAGCTGCCGTCGGCGGGGATGTACTCAGTCGTAAACCAGAAGGTACAGCCGTCGCGCGGGTCGATATTCATCGTGCTGTAGTCGCCCCAGCGGTTGCCGGTGCCGATCTGCACGCCGCCCGAGGCCTTCATCAGGATCTCCGGACCGAGCACGCCGAGCGGATCGTCGGACTTGCGGCCGGCGACCTCGATCGAAGTCGCTGTGGTCGCGCTGGACTTGCTGTAGCCGACGAGCATGTTCCCGCTGTTGTCCAGGGCCACGGAGCCCATCCAGCGATGCTCCTGGTTCGGAGACGTGCCGGCGAACGTGCCCTGCTGGTGCAGCACCGGCGCGCTCGGATTCCGCAGCTCGTACCAGCGCACGCCCGCCTGGTGCACGCCGGCGTTCACGGTGTGGTTGAGCACCAGGCTCTCGTGCGTGCCGTAGTTGTAGTAGGCGACGCGGTACATGAGCCGCTCGCTGACGCCGTCCAGCCAGGTGTCGACGACAGGTGCGGTAGGGGCGTTCGGATCGGGAACGATGACCGGCGTGGCCTGGGGAACGCAGGGACGCGAGCCGAGTCCGATGCCGATGGGAAGGAACGGCGTGCACAGCTCTCCGTTGAACGGCGCGACCGGGACGTTGATCGGGCCGGTGACGTTCAGCGCCGGACTCGCGCCCCAGGTGGTCTTGATCTTCCACAGGTGCACGACGAAGCCGGTGCTGCCGTCGGTGTCGGGCGACCCGTGCTGGACGATGTACGCCGGCGAGCCGGGAGGAGGCGGGCGCAGGCTGTCGAGGTCCGCGGGCAGTGCGCCGCCGTAGACGAAGAGCGCCGGCGCGCTGGCGCCGAGGGTCGTGTACTGCATCGCCGCCGGCATGCCGCTGAGCATGGCCACGCGGTCGAAGACATAGATGCCCTGGAAGTCTTCGCTGGTGTCGAACTGGTGGGTGGTCATGTAGTAGCCGTCGGACCAGACGCCGACGTGCGGGTAGTCGACGAACGTCAGCGGGTCCCACTCCGGCGAGGTGGGGAAGTCGTAGAGGTAGTAGCCGCCAAGAGGGTCGCCGTTCATGGAGACGGCAAAGCACTGGCGCGAGGCGGAGGAGCCGGCGGCGTTGACCACGAACTGGGTGAGCACCCAGCGGTCGGCCTGGATGTCGTACTGCACGATCGGATCGCCGTTGTTGTGCAGCGCGCACGGGCCGCCCAGGGCCTGGAAGAGGGTGTTGCCCTTCACCGGGCCGTAGAGGAGGTTGCCCTGTTTGTCATAGACGGCGAGCTGCGTGTTCACCCACTGCACGTAGTGATTCGGACCGACGTCGCCGGTGGTGTCGGGCGGCGCGGAGTTCGACACGCCGACACCGTCGAAGTTCACGCCGATCACGTCCGGCGAGCGGCCGTTCGGGCCGAGGCCGTTCTGCACCGCCGGGTCGGCAGGCGCGGCGACGCCGGCGGGCCGGGCTGGGGCTTTCACCGCGCGGTTGGGAACGAGCTTCTTGACCTCGACGTCATTCAGCGGCTCGGTAAGGGTGCGCAGCGGCGGTGAGACCACCGCCTTCACTGCCTCGGTGACCGCGCCGAATGCGGGCGCGCCGAAAAGGAAGAGAACGACCAGGACGAAGATCGCCGTGGAGCGAATGCGCATCGAAAGCCTCCTGCCGTGTTGCTGGTGTCCTGGGTTACAATGCTGCTCTCTGCGGTAGCGGCACTACCACTAGCAATAACGAGGCCAGCAGCAACTGGCTTCGATCCTGCTCCTGAGGCCGAACATGACCCGTTACAGGCGGCCGGAAACCGCCGAGCAGACGCGCGCCAAGTCCATGTTTTGGAATGCGATAGCCCTGCTCTTCGGCTGGACTCTCTTCCTTTACTGGTGGTGGGTCGTCCTCGGCCGTACGAACCGCCACGTGCTCTGGCACCTCCTCGGCGGACTGGCCCTTCTGGCGGGCCTCTTGGTGGTTTTCTCCGTCGTCTGGATCCTCCACAACCTCCGCCTGGCCGGGCGCAGCCGGCGCCACCGGGCCACCCCCTACAACCCCGGCACGTTCGAGCGGGACAAGCTCGACCGGCGGGTCGTCCTCGATGACCTCCACGTGCTGCGCGAGGCCTCGGTGATCGTGGTCGAGTCCACGGGCGAGCAGAAGCGGTACGTCGAAAGCGAGGTACGGGACTTCGCTTGAGCGTCTACGACGTCGTTCGGGCGATCGATCACTGGGACGGCTATCCCTTCCTTCTCCAGTTCTACGGTCTTTACCCCATGGTCATGGCCCTGACCTGGGTGGTCATGGCCATCATCTATTTCCGCCGGCGCGAGGCGGGGTCGCCGCCGGCGATGCGCGCGGCCGACACGCCGTTCGTGTCCATCGTCGTCCCGGCGTTCGACGAGGAGGAGTCGGTCCCGCGCACCATCCAGGCGCTGCTCGCGCTCGACTATCCGGCCTACGAGATCATCATCGTGAACGACGGCTCGCGCGACGGCACCGCGGCGGCCGTGCAGCCCTTCCTCGCCGATCCGCGCGTGCGCCTGGTGGACAAGAAGGTGAACGAGGGCAAGGCCATGGCCCTCAACGACGCGGTGCCGATCTGCCGCGGCGAGATCATCGTCTACCTCGACTCCGACATCGTGGCCACGCCTCTCTTGCTGCACGCGTTCGTGCCGCACTTTCTCTCCCCGCGCGTGGCCGCGGTCACCGGCAACCCGCGCGTCCTCAATCGCGGCTCCTTGCTGCGCGACCTGCAGACGCTGGAGTTCGCGTCGATCATCTCCGTGCAGCGGCGCGCGCAGCGGATCTGGGGACGCGTGCTCACCGTCTCCGGCGCCGTCTTCGCCATCCGCCGGACCGCGCTCATCCAGGTCGGCCTGTTCGATCCGGCCATGGCCACTGAGGACATCGACATCACCTGGAAGCTCCAGCGGGCGCTGTGGGACGTGCGCTACGAGCCGAGCGCGGTGGTGTGGATGCACGTGCCGCCGAACCTCATCGAGCTGTGGAAGCAGCGCCGGCGCTGGGCGCGCGGCCTGGCCCAGGTCCTCAAGCGCCACTGGCGCCTGCTCTTCTCCTGGCGCGAGCGGCGGATGTGGCCGGTCTTCTACGAGGCCATGCTGTCGATCCTCTGGGCGTACACGTTTCTCTTCGTGACCACGCACTGGTTCGTGTCCTACGCCGTCGGCTACCGGCCCATGGGCGCCTCGCCGATCCCGAACCTCTGGGGGATGCTCGTGGCCACGGCCTGCATCGTCCAGCTCCTCACCGGCGCGCTCATGGACCGCCGCTACGACCACGACCTCATGCACCACTTCCCCGTGGCCATCTTCTATCCCCTCATCTACTGGGTGCTCATGACCCTGATCACCTCGATCTACACGATCGACGCGCTCGTGCGACGACCGCCGAAGACGCAGACCTGGAAGATCCGCCGCGCGGCGACGATGCTCCTGGCGGTGTTTCTCGCGGCAAGCGCGCACGCGCAGCCGGAGGACTGCCGCGCGCGCAACGATCGCGGCCGCGAGCTGGCGTGGAGCGATCAGTACGACGCCGCCCTGCGCGAGTTCGAGTACGTCGAGGAGCACTGCCCGGACTTTCAGAGCAGCGCGCGCCTGCGCAAGGCGCTCGTGCTGCGCTGGCAGGACCGCCCGTCCGCCGCGGAGGCGCTGTACGAGCGCGTGCGCGCCGAGGGTACCGAAGGCGAGCAGCGCGAGGCCGAGACCGGCCTCGGCTACGTCGATCTGATCCGCGACGCGAACCGCGCCGCGCTCACGCGCTTCCAGGACGTCGCCTCCGAAGACGGCGAAGCCATCGCCCTCTACCGCCTCGGCCAGGTCGAAGAAGCGGAGCGAATCATCCGCGAGGCGGAGATTCGCGGCGAGCTCTCGCGAGACCTCCTCGACCTGCGCGAGCCCGTGCTCACCTTCGACCGCCCGCGCCTCCGCGCGACGGCGACCGCGTTCCACGACGCGGACGACACCGACTACCAGGCCCTCCAGCTCGGCGTGTCCTCCGGCTGGCGCCGGCGCGGCCGCGCGGAGCTGGCCTTCGGACGCTCCTCGCTCGAAGGACCGGCGGCAACCATCGACGGCACGTGGCTCGAGCTGAGCGCCGAGCATCGCTGGAGCGAGGCGCGCGCCGCGCGCGTCAGCGTGCGCGCGTCCGACTACGAAGGCTGGCGCCCCTGGACGGGTGAGATCGACTGGGTGCACACGCCCAGCGACGCCTGGCGCTGGGACTTTGCCGCTGCGCGGCTCCTCCTCACCGACAACATCGCCGCGCTCCAGAACCGGCTCACCGGAGATTTCCTCTCCGCGGGCTTCGACCACACCACGCGCTCGCGGCTCACAACGACCGCGGCTGCCGACGTCACCCGCTGGTCCGCCGGCAACCGCCGCCTGCGCCTGCGCGTCTCCGCGCGCAAGGTCTTCGAAGGCGTGCCGCGCGTGACCGTCGAGTGGCCGACCCTGGTGCAGCTCTACGACGAGCCCTTCGCCTTCGCCCTCTGGTCCCCCGAGCGCTACATCGAGACCGGCCCCGGCGTGAACGTCTACCGCCGCTGGCGCCGGGTCTGGAACCTGAGCGCGTACGCTCGCGCCGGCATCCAGCGCGAGGACTCCGCGAACTGGCAGTTCCTCGGCGTGGCACGCCTGGCCATCGAGCGCGATCTCCGCGACGCCTGGGCGTTGCGCGCCAGCGCAGCGTGGTCGAACTCGAACCTGGCCAGCAGCGGAGGGTTCCGTAGGACGAGTGTCAGTCTCGAGTTGGTGCGAAGGTTCTGAAGCAGAAACGCAAAAAGCCCCCGAAACGTGCCGCGACACGTTCCGGGGGCTCGAGTTCAAATCTGCAGTGCGGGGCTAGCGAACTACAGGGTGTTGCATGGACTGACTCAGCGCTGCTTCGACTGCGCCAGCGGTTCCGGCTGGGGCTGCTCCGGCTTCGGCGGTTCCGTCACGACCGGCCTCGCCCGCCGGCGCCCGAAGCGCTGCCGCATCGCGGCCACGTGGGGCAGCAGATGGGCGTGCTCCTTCTTCCGGGCGAGCTGGCGGCTGATCTGGTACGCCTGCAGCGCGGTCAGCCCGAGGCGCTCGCGCCGGACCATGATGACCGCGCGGACGCCCTTCAGCATGGCCTCGAGCTCTTCGGCGACGGTTCCCCACCGCGCGGTGAGCTCGGCATCCTGACGGAGCTCCTCGGCGGACTGGCCGAGCGAGCCGCGCAGAGCCTCGGAGGCACCGATGGCGTTGATCGCGCTCTGAACAGCGCGCGGGTCGACGCCGGACCGTGCCGCGATGGACTGCGCTTCTGCCAGCCGAAGCTGGGTAAAGTCCGGAATGCGGTCGCGCAGGGCGCGGAGCTGCTGCACGACCTCCTCCGGGGTGATCGGTTGAAATACGCTTGACATAAATTCTTCTTTCTCCTTTCGTTTGTGCTCTTTATGAGCATGTTCCCGCGCGTCGCGGCGCGCGGGGCGCGTAAGGCATTTTCGCTTCACGCACAGGAGAAAATATAAGACTGCGATAAAAGCATGTCAAGTTAATTTTCAAACAGGCAGTAACATTGTTACGACGGAGGGCAAATCTCCGGAGATCGACGTTGATCCCGGCGCACACCGACGCCGATCTGTCGAGACACCGGCGTTGATCTCTCGGGAGATCAACGTCGATCTCCCCGGACATCGACGCCGGTCTCTCGGGACAGGAACGGTGATCTCTCCGGACATCGACGTCGGTCTCTCCGGACATCACCGTCGATCTCTCCGGATACCAACGCTGATCTCTCGGGACACCAACGCTGATCTCCCGGGACATCGCCGCTGATCTCCCGGAACAGTGACGACGGTCTCCCCGGGGATCGCTCGTCAATCCCGCGTCGCGCCGCTCCCCGCCTTCGGTAACTCCACCGCCTCCTCCTCCGGCACCGGCAGAAAGTCCTCGCCCGGGTTGATGAACCGGTCGGTCTCGAAGTTGTACTGGCGGTCGTAGAGCTGGCGGTAGCGGCCGTTGGCGGCGAGGAGCTCGCTGTGCGTGCCGCGCTCGACGATCTCGCCGTCCTCGAGGACGAGGATCTGGTCGGCGCCGCGGATGGTGGAGAGGCGGTGGGCGATGACGAAGGTGGTGCGGCCGCGGCGGAGGGCGCGCAGGCCGTCCTGGATCTTGGCCTCGCTCTCGCTGTCGAGGCTGGACGTGGCCTCGTCGAGGATGAGGATGGACGGATTCGCGAGAATGGCCCGGGCGATGGCGATGCGCTGGCGCTGGCCGCCGGAGAGCTTGATGCCGCGCTCGCCGATGACGGTGTCGTACTTTTTCTCCAGCGGCTCGACGAACTCGTCGACGTGGGCGATGCGCGCGACCTCGAGCATCTCCTCCTCGGTCGCGTCGGGACGGCCGTAGCGGATGTTCTCGGCGACCGTGCCGTCGAAGAGGAAGTTGTCCTGCAGGACGATGCCGAGGTGAGAGCGGTAGTCGTGCAGGCGCAGCGTGGCCAGGTCGCGGCCGTCGACGAGCACGCGCCCGCTCTTCGGCCGATTGAAGGTCATCACCAGGCTGATGAGCGTGGACTTGCCCGAGCCGCTCGAGCCGACCAGCGCGGTGGTCGTGCGCGCGGGGGCGACGAAGGAAACGTCCTTCAGCACCGGCACGCCCGGGTTGTACTCGAAGGTCACGTTCTCGAAGGCGACGTGGCCGCGCACGCTCTCCACCGGCTGCCGTGACGCGTCCGCCTCGAGCTCCGTCTGTTGCCGCATCACCTCGCGGATGCGATCGAGGCCGGCGAAGGCGTCGGTGATCTGCGTGCCGATGGAGGCGATGCTCATCACCGGCGCGGCCAGGAGGCCGGTGAAGAAGATGTACATGACGAAGTCGCCGAGGGTCATCTGGCCGGACAGAATGGCCCGCCCGCCGATGAGCATCATCACCACGCCGACGACGCCGAGGATGACCGTGGCGAACGCGCCCACGCCGGAGACGGCGGTGATGGTCTTGGCGACGTTGCGGAAGAGGCTGTGCACGCCCTTGGCGAAGACGATGTCCTCGCGCTTCTCGGTGGTGTAGGCCTTCACCACCCGGATGCCGCCGAGGCTCTCGCCGAGGCGGCCGGTGACCTGGGCGTTGATCTCGCCGCGCTCGCGGAACAGCGGCCGCACGCGCTTGAAGGCGAAGGCCATGGCCCCGCCGAAGACCGCCAGGGTGACGACCGTGATCAGGGTGAGCTGCCAGTTCAGATAGAGGAGGACGATCAGCGCCAGCGTGGCGGTGACGATGCCGCCGATGAGCTGCACCAGCCCCGTCCCGACGATGTTCCGGATCCCCTCGGCGTCGCTCATGATCCGGGAGATGAGGATCCCGGACTTGGTGGAGTCGAAGTACGACACCGGCAGACGGAGCACGTGCTCTTCCACCCGCTTGCGCATCTCCGTGATCGCGCGCTGGGCGGCGACGCCGAGGATCTGCGAGAGCGCGAACGACGTCCCGGCCTGAATGAGCGTCGCCGCGATCGCGGCCATGGCCAGAAGCGGCAGCAGCTCGTGCCGCCCCTTGCCGATCACGTCGTCGACCAGGTACTTCGACGTCGCCGGCAGCACCAGGCCGGAGACGCGGCTGACGAGCATCAGCCCGAGCCCCGCGGCCAGGCGCCCGCGGCGGGCCCAGATCAGGTCGCGGGCCTCGCGCCAGACGTCGTCGAGCTTGAGTGGTCGTTTCGGTTCGCGTTCGCGGCGCATGGCGACAAAAAACAACGTGAGGACGACAGTTAGTTCACGGGCCTCCCCCCATTGACTTCCCTCCCGCCCCGACCTATCGTTCCCGAATCCACCGGTAAGGAAAAAAGTACCCAGCCAACGGGTCCGAGTTGGGCGTGGAGCAAGGTCCTGAAAGGACGCTTTGAACCACGCGGGTTTCCGCCATGGAGCCGGCCGTTCGCCGCCGCCTCCTCGTCGCTCCGTCGCTTCTCGCGAGGTCCAGCACGAGGAGGAAAGGAAAACCATGGCCCGGCGACACCACGCAACGACGGCCAGGCTGCTCGCACTCGCAGCCGCCGTCCTCATCTCTCTCTCCCCGCTCGCCATCTCCGATGCATCCGCCGCATGGAACGTGTCCGCCGATGCGAAGGAGAACGGGCGCGCCAACTACGACATCCGCGATGACAAGAGCAAATCGGCCGTCATCGACCGCTACAGGGAAAAAGCGGGCAAACAGCGCAACGAGAAGATCCAGGACAAGAAGGAAAAGATTCATGGCGCGATCGAGCGCGTGAAGAAAGAGGTCCCCGGTCTGGCCGTCGGGCTCAGCGAGCACACGGGCGGGCCGGAGATCGTCGGCGTCGCGCGCGGGAAGCAGAAGCTGACCGGCAAGAGCCACGAGCCGAAGGAGAAAGTGGCCCGCGGCTTCCTGCAGAAGAACGCCGACCTGTACGGCCTCAGCGCGAAGGAAGTGGCGCAGCTGAAGAAGACCGCCGACTACGCCAACCCGTCCGGCAACATCTCCTGGGTCGAGTACCAGCAGGAGCTGAACGGGCTGCCGCTCTTCCGCGGCAACATCCGCTTCGCCATCACCACCGACGGCGAGATCGTGCGCAGCACCGGCAATCTCGTGCCGGCGCTGGAGGACTTCAGCGAAGACGGGAACAAGGGCACGACGACCACCGCGGAGGCGGCAGTCGTCATCGCCGCCGAGTCGATCGGTGTGCCGATCACGCCTCTTCCGAAGGACGCCTCGTCCGACGGAACCTGGTATCTCTTCGAGCCCGGTCCGTTCACCGACGACATCAAGGTCACGCTCGAGTACTTCCCGCTCGACAGCGGCATCGTCACCCTGGCCTGGTCGATGATCCTCTGGCAGGAGAACGCCGCGTACTACACGTACGTGAGCGCCGAGGGTGGGGAGCTGCTGTGGCGGAAGAACATCGCCAACGAGCAGGTGCAGCCGGCCACGTACGTGGTCTACGACGCCGACAGCCCGGCGCCGCTCACGCCCAGCAACGCCACGCCCGGCTCGGCCATCCAGGGCGCGATCATCCCGCGCACCTCGTTCACCGTCGTGAGCGAGAACGCCTTCAACAACCTCGGCTGGATGGACGACGGCACGAGCATCACCACCGGCAACAACGTGGACGCCGGTCTCGATCTGGTGAGCCCGGACGCGATCGACGCGGGCACGCGGCCGACCGGAACGGCCTTCCGCGTCTTCGACTACCTGTACAACCCGGGTCCCGGCAGTCCGCCGCCGGGTGACTCACCGACGCTGGCGGCCTATCGCGCCGGCGAAGTGGTGAACATGTTCTTCTGGTCGAACCGCTACCACGACCGGCTCTACGAGCTCGGCTTCACCGAGCCGGCGCGCAACTTCCAGCAGAACAACTTCGGCCGCGGAGGCCTGGGCAACGACCGCGTGCTGGCCCAGGGACAGGACTTCTCGGGCACGAACAACGCGAACTTCCTCACCCCGCCCGACGGCACGTCGGGCCGCATGCAGATGTACATCTTCACCGGTCCGAATCCCGACCGCACGTCGGCACTGGACCAGGAGATCCTGCTCCACGAGCTCACCCACGGCACGTCGAACCGCCTGCACAACAACGCCAATGGTCTGAACAACACCATGAGCGGCGGCATGGGTGAGGGATGGTCCGACTTCTACGCGCGCGCGCTCACGTCCAGCGCCGATGAGGACGTGAACGGCGTGTACGCGGCGGGCGCGTACTCGACGCTGCTCATCGTCGCCGGCTTCACCGACAACTACTACTACGGCATCCGCCGCTTCCCCTACTCGGTGATCACCAACCTCGGATCGAACGGGAAGCCGCACAACCCGCTCACCTTCGCCGACCTCGACCCGACCCAGATCAACCTCACCGACGGCGCCTTCCCGCGCGGCCCGATCGGCTCGAGCTCGGCCTTCGCGGTGCACAACATCGGCGAGATCTGGTGCAGCGCGCTGCTGGAGGTGCGGGCGCGCATCATCACCCGCCTGGGCTGGGCGACCGGCAACCAGCTGGCCTTGCAACTGGTGACCGACGGCATGAAGCTCGACCCGGTCAACCCGACCCTGCTCCACGGACGCGACGCCATCCTGGCGGCGAACTTCGCCTCGGTGAGCGCGTCCGGCGCGACGGAGCTCGACATCTGGCGCGGCTTCGCCGCCCGGGGCATGGGCTTCTCCGCGAGCGCGGTGTCGTCGTCCTCGAGCTCGGTCGTCGAGGCCTTCGATATCCCGAACATCGCCGTCGGCGCCGTTACCATCGTCAGCGACGACTGCGACAACGGCGGCGTGGCCGATCCGGGCGAGACGGTCGTGCTGTCCATTCCCTTCACCAACCCGTACCAGCTGAACGACATCAACGACGCCACGGTGACCGTCGGCGCGACGACCATCGCCCTGGGGCCGCTGCCCGCCGGGCAGACCGTCACCTACACGTTCACGATCGTCGTTCCGCCGACGCAGAGCTGCGGCAGCCGCTACGACGTGCCGATCACCGTGAACAGCTCGTTCGGCACGTTCACGCGCATCCACACCCTGCAGATCGGCTTTCCGACCTCGCAGCTCCCGGCGGGGGTGTTCAGCAGCGGCAACGTCTCCCTGCCGATCACCGACTTCAACACCACAGAGATCCCGATCGTCGTCACGGACAGCGGTCCGGTCGGCGACGTGAACGTGTCGGTCCGTCTGAACCACACCTTCGACGGCGACCTGGTGCTCAGCCTCGTCGCGCCGGACGGCACGACCGTCCTGCTGTCGAACAACCGCGGCGCAGGCGGCGACAACTTCGGCAGCGGCGCGAACGACTGCAGCGGCACGCCGACCGTGTTCGATGACAGCGCAGCCACGGCGATCTCCGCCGGCACGGCACCGTTCGTGGGCTCCTTCCGTCCCGACGGGCTGCTCAGCGCCCTCACCGGCCGCGAGATGAACGGCACCTGGAAGCTGCGCATCGCCGACACGGCCGGCGCGGACAGCGGCACGGCCTTCTGCGCGAAGCTCGAGCTGACCGAACAGCTCTACTTCTGCTGCGGCGTGGCCGGCACGCCGATCGTGCAGGCCGCTCCGCCGGCGGTCCTGGTCGAAGAGTGCTCGAGCGCCGCCAACGGCGCGCCCGATCCGGGCGAAGTCGTGACCATGAGCTTCCCGCTCCGCAACGTCGGCTCCGGCCTGACCACGAACCTCGTGGCCACGCTGCTCAGCGGCGGCGGCGTGACGTCGCTCTCCGGTCCGCAGACCTACGGCGTCATCAGCCCGGTCGGCCCCGCGGTTGCGCGCGAGTTCGAGCTCGCGATCTCCTCGGCGGCCGCCTGCGGCAGCGACGTCGTGGCCACCTTCGCCCTCGACGACAACGGCACCGACCTCGGCACGGTGAGCTTCACCATCCGCACCGGCGCGGTCGTCGCGGTCACGCACACGTTCTCCAACGCCGCGTCCATCGCCGTCCCTGCGGTCGGCACGTCCGGCGTCGGCGCGCCGTATCCGTCGAACATCAACGTCTCCGGCGTGTCCGGCACGGTGACCGGTGTGGCCATCACCATCCGCAACTTCAGCCACACCTTCCCCGGCGACGTCGATCTGCTGCTGGTCGGTCCGGGCAATCGGAAGTTCATCCCGCTGTCCGACCTCGGCGGCGGCACCGACGCCGTGAACCTGACCATCACCCTCGACGACGCGGCCGCGAACGCGCTGCCGGCGACCTTCGTCTCCGGCACGTTCCGGCCGGGCAACTCCGGCACCGGCGACACCTTCGCCGCGCCCGCTCCGGCGGCGCCGTATCAGTCCCCGGCGACAGCCGGCACGGCGACGTTCGCCTCGGTCTACGGCGGCGCGACGCCGAACGGCACGTGGAGCCTCTACGCGGTCGATGACGCCGGCGCGGACGCCGGCGTGATCGCCGGCGGCTGGACCCTCTCTCTCCACGTCGAAGAGCCGGTCTGCGCGGTCGTCAGTGCCCCGTCGATCGTCAACGCCACCGCCGACCCGCAGGCGCTCTGGCCGCCCAACCACCAGATGCGCGACATCAACGTGTCCTACGACGCCGGCACCGACTGCGCGCATTGCACGCTGACCGTCACCAGCAACGAGCCGGACAACGGCACCGGCGACGGCGACGTTGGGAGCGACACCGAAGTCGTCGACAACCATCATGTGCGCGTGCGCGCCGAGCGCGCCGGCAACGGCACCGGCCGCATCTACACCATCACCATCACCTGCGTGAACGGCGCCGGCACCTCGGTGCAGACCGTTCCGGTCTACGTCTCCCACAACATCCACTCGCCGCAGGCCGGATCGTCGTTCCGCATCGGCACGCCGGTCGACTTTGCGGGCAGATTCTGGGACAAGGCCGGTCTCACTCACACCGCGCGCTGGACGTTCGACACCCTCTCCGCCGCCGGCAACGTCGTCGAGCCCAACGGCTCGAAGGCGGGCACGGTCACCGGTGCGTACACCTTCAGCGAGGCGGGCGTGTACCGCGTGGCCATGAACGTCACCGACAACACCGGCAAGACCGCCACCGTCACCAACGCCGGCGACCTCGAGGCCCTGGTCGTGGTCTACGACCCGGCGGGCGGCTACGTCGCCGGCGGCGGCTGGCTCAGCGCTGCGTCGGGCAAGACCACCTTCGGCCTCAGCTCCAAGTACCACAGCAACGCCAGGAACCCGAAAGGCGAGGTCCAGCTGACGGTCGGCGCCGGCCGGCAGTTCGACGCCAACACCCTCGACTACCTCACCATCTCCGGCCCCCGCGCCCAGGTCAGCGGCTTCGGCAAGCTCGACGGCTCCGCGGGCTACAACTTCCTCGTGTCGATGATCGACGGCCAGGCCGAGGGCGGAGGCGGAGTGGACCGCATCCGCATCAAGATCTGGCAGAAGACCACCGGCCAGGTGATCTACGACACCCAGCCCGGCGCCAGCGACGCGGCCGATCCCACGACCGCGGTAGGCACGGGCAGCAGCATCGTGCTGCAGAAGTAAGCGTCCCTATCTCTGCCCCCTCTCCCCGCGCGAAGGCGCGGGGAGAGGGGTTGGGGGTGAATGCTCGATCCCGCGACCTCCGGCGTGGCAGACCGGAGGCTAATCAACGTATAGAAGACTTGAGCCGTTCGACGCGCGATGTCTCTTCGAGCAGGCGTAGCCGAAGCCTCTCGGTGATCTCCACCGCGACGAACACGGTCGCGGCCATGCTTGCCGTGGTGCCTTTCAGCCGTGCGATCACTCTTCCTCGTCGAGAAGATCGCGCAGCCGATCTCGGTACGTCTCGAGAAAAAGCCGGTCCTTCGGGCGATTTGCGCGGGCTTTCGATTCGACGATGTGAGCGAGCCGCGCAACAGGGATCTCCACGTTCCCGACGTTGAACTGGCCATGCTCTTTCCAGATCGTTTCGAAGTCGAAGCCGGCCATCGTCAGCGTGAGATCCACGGTGAGGCCATCGGAATGCGTCGCCGTCGTCAGGGCGCGACGCGAAACGACCGCTTCGGCGAGAGGCAGATCGAGAGGCTTACCGAGCGGCTCATCGTCGGTCCATAAGTCGCAGCCCGCCTCGACGCTCAACTGCCATGCCTGCAGCAGATTTCGGGCGTCGAGAGGCAGAAACAGGTCGCGGTCCTTTGTCGAAAAGACCTCCGCTCCCGTGCGTGCGTAGAGATTCGCAGCACCGACGCCAATCATGACGAATCGAACCCCGTGCTTCGTCAACGTCTGGACCAGCCGAATGAACGATTCGTACTGCACTCAACGCACTCGAACGGCTGATTCGTAAAAGCGACGGTCTTCTTCCAGCAATCGCTCGATCCAGGTTTTGTCTGAGCCCGGTTTGTTGTGGGGGCGATTCTCCCATTGCGTGATGGCCCTGAGAAGACACCGAAGGTCCGCCTCGTCGCGCATCGGCTCCAGCGGCGGTCTGGGTTCGCGAATCATTGCAGCGACTCCATCGATGGAAGAGTACAACGCGATGTGAAGTGCGGCAACGCCAGTGCGCGGTTACTGTCTCATCGGCTACGACACGATGATGCCCGCAGGACGTTACCGAAGAGCGCGCGCAGTTTGTCGCCTGCGTGATGCGTCCGGTGTTTAGCACCGAAAGCGTGCTCGCCCACCGTTACGGAATGCCCGGCAAGCCTTGCGGTCCCGGGGGACCGGGCAATCCGGCGGGACCTGCGGGACCGGGCAGACCCGGAACTCCCGCCGGACCGGGAACGCCGGGCAAGCCTTGCGGGCCGGGAGGACCAGGAATGCCCGGAATCGGGACGCCGCCTCCTCCTCCGGGGACGGTCGGCAGCACGGCAGCCTGCGTCAGCGCGGGATGAATCAGCGTCGACTCGTTCACGAGTTCCGTCGGATCGACCGGCAGCAACGTCAGTAATCCCTTGAGTGCTTCGCCGTAGGCGCCGGGGGCGGCGAGCTGCACAACGGTCGCGGCGCCGAGGTCCGCGAGCAGGTTTTTCGCGTCCGCATCGTCGGCTTGCACATCGGAGATCGCCAGCACGCGATCGCCTTCGAAGCCGACGATCGGGAGACGCCAGAGATCGGGAATGGCGCCGAGGAAGCCGCTCAACCCACCGGTGACGCCGAGACCGGCGAAACCGGACGCGGTCGCGCTGGTATCGGAGCGCGTCGCCACTTCGATGAGCGTGTCGACGCTGGACGCCTGATGGGTGACGCTGCGCGTGATCTGATCGATGAGTGACGTCGCCTCATCGAGCGATTCGGAGGTGCTTCGGAGAACGCGCTGCACCGAGCGCGTGACGTCCTGAATGATCGCGCCCGGATCGAGCGCCTCCACGCCGGAGAGCTCGCCCAGCGTGTAGCCGAGGAAGATCCACTCCTGCCGGAGCCGCACGATGTAGCGGCGCGGCGGACTGCGGCGCGCGACGCCACGCGATTCCGACAACGCCACGTGCGCTGGATGCTGAGGATGATTCACTTCCGCCGCCCGACCTCGCGTGAGGTTCTCGCGCAGCTGTTTGCTCTCCGATCCGTGTCATGCTGAACCGGCGCAGCACATTACCGAGCTAGTAGCCAACGTGCCGGTGTTCAGCGCCGCGGCCTCGATCCGCATCAACATCTGGCAGAAGACCACCGGCCAGGTGATCGCCCGGTGCCAGCGACGCGGCCGATCCCACGACCGCCGTGGGCACGGGCAGCAGCATCGTGCTGCAGAAGTAAGCGTCCCTCTCTCTCCCCTCTCCCCGCGTTGCGGGGTGAGGGGCCTACCAGCCGAGGCTTTCGATGTAATACGGGAGCATCTTTCGCCACCACGGCCAGTCGTGATTGACATCGTGGCCCCAGACGTCGAGCCAGTGCGGAATGCCCTTTTGCTCGAGGATCCGGGCGAAACGGCGTGACGCGTCGGGAGCTTCGTATGCGCCCTGGCCGGTGGAGAGGATGATGCGGCAGTGATCCCGGAGCAGGTCGAGGTACGGCCCCTCCAGCGACGGCACGTACCAGGTCGGATTGTTGAAGTAGCAGTTCTCGTCGCTGTAGCCCTTGAAGTAGTCGCCGGCCAGGTCGTAGAAGCCGCTCATGGCGATCACGGTGTCGAAGAGGTCGGGACGCCGGAAGAGCGTGTTCGCCGCATGAAACGCTCCGAAGCTGGCGCCCGAGGTGGCGATGCGCGCGTCGGCGTTGTTCATCGCCTGGCGGACGTAGGGCACGACCTCGTCCTCGATGTAGCGCACGTAGAGCGCCTGGCGCCGGGCCTGCTCGGGAACCTCGAGCTGCTGGTCCATCCACGCGTACCGGTTGATGCTCTCGATGGAGAAGACCCGGACGCGACCCTGCATGATGGCCGGCTCGATGGCCTTGATCAGGAAGAAGCGCTCGTTCTCGAGAAAGTCGGCGGCCGCCGTGGGGAAGAGCAACAGCGGATGTCCGCGGTCACCATACGAAACGATCGGCATGTCCATGCCGAGGGCCGGACTGTGCCAGCCATCGATACGGCGGGGGAGACTCGGATCGACGTATTGCATTGCGATGCAAAGACTAGCAGGTCGATGGAGTATGCGACGTCCTCACGGAACGGCTGAAATGTAGATGCCCGACGCATACGCGGCGACGTAGATCCGCGTGCCTGCTCCGTTGAGGGCGATGTCCGCGACGGTCGCACCCGCGACGCCGATCGGCGTGAAATTCAATCCGCCGTCGGTCGAGAGAAATGCACCGCCGTTCAGGAACTGGAACTTCTGCCGTCCTGCCCAGAGGCGCGTCGGCGTCACGGGATCCATCAGCAGCGAAACGCCGAGGCCTCCGGCGGGCTGCGGCGGAGTCCAGTTGCCGCCCATCGTTGCCGAGCCGTAGACCCCGTAGCCTTCGGTGAGCGCGTAGACATAGCCGTCCGTCGGACGCACCGCGGAGGCGACGACGTGCCACGGCAGGGTTCCGGTCTGATCGGTCCACGCGTTGTTCCACCTGCGGAAGAACTTCGGCGTGTATGGCTGCGGATGATCGTAGATCTCGGTGCCCGCGTAGGTCGCGCCGCTGAGCGGATCATGCGACAGCGTCCAGACGATGAGCCCCGTGTTGACCGGCGGAGGGAACGGAAGGAACTGCATGCCGCCGCCGCCGAGGTTCATCGAGTAGACGCCGCTGAGGACTGCGTGCGTGCCCCATCCGAGTCCGACGTAGAGCGTGCCGTTCACGACCAGGATCGACCGCACCGGCCAGGTGAATGTTTTGATCAGCGTCCAGGTCGTGCCGGCGTCGCGCGTGAGAAACAGCTTGTTGTCGATGCCGGCGTACACGAGCTGCGGAAGTCCCGGCACGATGTAAAGCGCGCCGACGTTGCCGAGGAGCGGCTTGGTCCACGATTGCGCGCCGGTTTTCGTCATGTACAGACCCGAGAACGCGCCGACGTACCACGCGTTGTCGTTCGTGGGATCGACGACGATGTGCTGGAGACACGCGTCCTCCGTCGGACCATTCGGCGGACGGATCACCGCTCCCCAGCTGTAGCCGTTCATCTGGTGCGGCGGGATCGTGACGACGGGGATGTTGAAGGGACACGTCTGCGCGAGCGCGGCCCCGGAGACGAGTGCGAGCACGAGCGCGGCGAAAATGCGGTACTTCATGCGGGAACGATAACAGTAGCGGG
>JBIOTX010000055.1:0-15787 GCA_044866315.1 Thermoanaerobaculia bacterium
GCGGATCACGCTGTCCCATGCCTCACGCAGCGAGCCTGAGTCGCGGAGGACGATTCCTGTCCTCTCTCCCGTCAAACTGTACGACCGCGGGAACGGCATCTTCTCCCTGGAAATCGTGGCCTCGCGCCTGAACGACGTCATCACCCACGTGCTGCAGGCCCTGGAACGCGTGCAGCGGGACGCCTCGCTCAAAGTCCTGATGCTCAGCGGCATCGAGTACTGCTTCGCGGGCGGCGGCAGAGCGGAATACAACGAGGCGGTCGAGCGACAGCTCTTCCGGCGCCTGGCGGCCTTTGCCTATCCGGTGATCGTCCTCCTGCCCGGCGACGTGATCGGCGCGGGCTTTCTGGCCGCAGCGCTCTGCGACTTCATGGTGTGCAACGAAGACGCACAGTATGGATACGTGGATGCGGAGCGCGGCTTCTCTCCCACCCCGGCGGAAACGCTGCTGCTGGGCGAGCGTTTCGGTGACGCCCGGGCGCGCCACTTCCTGTATGTCTCCCCCTGTTCGACCGGGAGGCAATTGCGAGCGGCGGGATGGACGTGTCCCATTCTGCCGGAAGCGCGGATCGAGGCGCACGCGCAGCAACTGGCGTCGACGCTGGCGACGAAGTCGCGGGATGCGCTCCGTCTGCTGAAGGCACACCTGAATCGCCGCGTGGCCGGTCTGGTCGATGCGCTGACGCGTGTCGATGTGGCGGAGGAACGCGCTTCGGCAGAAAAGGTTGTCGTCATCCCATATGGAGAGAACGCACTGCAGGACCTGACCGGGGAGCGGGCCGCGATCGTGCTCGTCATCGACGACCGCGAGATTCCGGCCGATGTGGTGCCGGACCTCCAGCGCCGGCTTCTCGAGTCGGACGTCCCCGTGATCGCGGCGCTCCCCGACAACGCCGGGGGAAATGCCTGGCTGGTGAGCCAGTTCTGCGATGCCTGCGTGTACAACAGGACGGGCGTCTACTCTGTCGCGTCCATCAGCGAGAGTCTCGCCGGGACGGCGGCGGTCGTCTTCGCGCATCGATTCGGCGCCGAGGCGGCCAGCGAGATTCTGCTGACCGGCGGCGAGTATTCGGGCGCGGATCTTCAGAAGCGCGTCGCCACCACCATCGTGGCGGAGCGCGATCAGGTGCTGCCGGCCGCCGTGCGGGTGGCCGAGTCGTGGAGCGGGATTCCGCGGGCCACACTGAATGGGATCCGCATCCTGCCTTCTGTCGCCGGATGGCAGGAGGACGAGATCCGGTCCGCCGCGCCTGAGCCCATTGCGCTTCGGTCGCGGGCCGTCACGGTCACCGCGCACCCCGAAGGCATCGTGGTCGTGACGATGAACGACCGCGACGCGAAGAACATGTTCTCCGAGTCCCTGGTGGCAGGCGTCAAAGAAGCCTTCGCCCACATCGAGCAGACGCCGGCGTACAAGGTGGTGATCCTCACCGGCTACGAGAGCTACTTCGCCTCCGGCGGAACCAAAGAGACTCTGCTGGCCGTCCACGAGGGGAAGGTCAAATTCACGGACATCGGCATCTTCGACGCCGCGCTGAAGTGCAAGCTGCCGGTGATCGCCGCGATGCAGGGACATGGCATCGGCGCCGGCTGGTCCATGGGGATGTTCGCCGACATCGTTCTCTTGAGCGACGAGAGCCGGTATGTGAGCCCGTACATGAACTATGGGTTCACACCGGGAGCCGGTGCCACGCGCAGCCTCCCGGAAAAGCTGGGCGTCGACCTGGCCCGGGAAAGCCTGCTCACGGCGCAGCAGTATGCCGGCCGTGAGCTGAAGGAGAGAGGACTCGCGCTTCGCGTGGTGCCCAGGGCGGACGTCCAGGCGACGGCGATGAGTCTGGCCGCACAGGTTGCGCGGTTCTCCCGCGGCCGCCTGATCGGTCTGAAGCGACTGCTGACGGCAAACATCCGCGAGGCACTGGACGACACGTATCAGCGCGAGCTGGCCATGCACGAGGCGACCTTCGTCGGCCGGGCGGATACGCTGGAGCGGATTCAGAGCACCTTCGAGCGGCAACCGGTTGCGGCTGCGGCGGAGCGTCCGAAGGCGGCGCCGGAAAGCGACGTCACCGCCACGCTCAAGACCCTTCTGGCGAACGAGCTCCAGATGCGCGTGAGCGATGTGGACGAGGGCGCGCAGTTCGTCGACCTGGGCCTGGACTCGATCACCGGCGTGACCTGGATCCGCAAGATCAATCAGCACTACCAGACGGCGATCGAAGCGACCAAGGTCTACAACTATCCGACGCTGACCCTGCTCAGCCAGTACGTCCGGGAGGAAGCGCTGAGGAGCGGGGCGGTGCTCGACACTCCGGCCCCAGCGCCGGTCAGTGTGGTCACGGTCCGGCCCCAGACGCCGAGCCTCACGTCCCGGCGCGGTCGAACGGCATCGCGATTCGTCTCCGCCGCCGCCGCGCCCCGCGCATCGCAGCCCATCGCCGTGATCGGCGTGGCGGGACAGTTCCCTGGGGCGAGGAATCTCGAGGAGTTCTGGCAGAACATCGCCCAAGCCAGGAACTGCATCACGGAGGTCCCGAAGGAACGCTGGGATCTGGGTGCGTACTATCAGGCCGGCGATCCCGTGGCAGGCAAAACCAATTGCCGGTGGGCCGGGGTCCTCGAAGAATACGATCGGTTCGACCCGCTCTTCTTCAACATTTCGCCGACCGAGGCCGAGTTCATGGATCCCCAGCAGCGCCTGTTCCTCCAGGCTTGCTGGCACGGCATCGAGGACGCCGGATACGACGCACGCGCGCTGTCCGGGAGCAAGTGCGGCGTCTTCGTCGGCTGTGCCGCCGGCGAGTATCAGGAGCTGTCGCGGCTGCACCGATTGACCGCGCAAGGCTTCACCGGGAACGCCACGTCCATTCTGGCCGCGCGCATTTCCTACTTCCTGAACCTGCAGGGCCCCAGCGTGTGCATCGATACCGCCTGCTCCTCGTCGCTGGTCGCCGTCGCTCAGGCTTGCGACAGTCTGAATGCGGGCAGCAGCGATCTGGCGCTGGCCGGCGGGGTGTACGTGATGGCCGGCCCGGAGATGCACATCAAGGCCTCGCAGGCGGGCATGCTCTCCGCCGAGGGCAGGTGCTTCACCTTCGATCAGAGAGCCGATGGGTTCGTTCCCGGCGAAGGCGTGGGCGTGGTGCTGTTGAAACGGCTGGAAGACGCGGAAAGAGACGGGGACATCATCTACGGTCTCATCGAGGGATGGGGCGTCAATCAGGACGGCAAGACCAATGGCATCACCGCGCCCAACCCCGATTCCCAGACGCGCCTCGAACAGGATGTCTACGACCGCTACCGGATCGATCCGGAGAGCATCCAGCTGATCGAAGCCCACGGAACCGGCACCAAGCTCGGCGACCCGATCGAGGTGGAAGGTCTGCGGAACGCGTTTGCCCGGTACACGCAGAAGAAGCAGTACTGCGCCCTCGGCTCGGTCAAGAGCAACATCGGCCATTGTCTGGCCGCGGCGGGGATCGCCGGGCTGCTGAAAGTCGTCCTGGCGCTGAAGCACGAGCAGTTGCCGCCCACGGTCAACTTCGAACGGCTCAACGAGCACATCGAGCTGCAGGACAGCCCGTTCTACGTCAACGGCCAGTTGCGGCAGTGGAATCTCGACGGCGCCACGACGCGTCGAGCGGGGATCAGCTCTTTCGGCTTCAGCGGCACCAATGTCCACCTCGTGGTCGGCGAACGGCTGGCGCAGCCTCGAATGAAGCGTCCGAGCTTCGACACGAAGACGATCATTCCGCTGTCCGCCAGAACATCTCAGCAGCTCAGGCAGAAGGCCCGCGATTTATTGGACTTCCTTCGCAAGGACGGGTCGTCCGCCGATCTCATGGAGATCGCCTATACGCTGCAGGTGGGTCGCGTGGCGATGGACGAGCGCCTGGGTTTCGTGGCCAGCTCCGTCGAACAGCTCACCGAGCAGCTCCAGGCCTATGTCGATGGCCGGGAAGGAATCGAGGGCATTCACCTGGGACGGGTGAGTCGCAGCAAGGAGAGCACGAGCATCCTCGGTCTCGAAGATGACATGAAAGAGGCGATCGTCGGCAGGTGGATCGCCGGCGGAAAACTGTCCAATGTGCTGAACCTGTGGGTCAACGGTCTGGAGCTGGACTGGAGTAGGCTGTATGGCGAGAGCAAGCCGCGGCGCATCAGCCTCCCGGCCTATCCCTTTGCCAAAGAGCGCTACTGGATCGACCCCGTGGCGGCCGGGTACGCAGCCGCGGAAGGCGCCGCCACGTCGGCTCTTCATCCCCTGCTCCACAGGAACGCGTCCGACCTGAGCGGACAACGCTATTGGTCCACACTGACGGGCGAAGAATCGTTCCTGACAGATCATCGCGTGCGCACCGATGGCGGCGAGATCCAGAAAGTGTTGCCGGGAGCGGCCTGTCTGGAAATGGTTCGGGCGGCGATCGAGCATGCCTGGCCGGCGCAGCTGGAATCGAGCGTCCTGGAGCTGTACGACACGGTGTGGTTGCGGCCGCTCGTGGTCGAGAGCCCGGTGGAGGTCTCCATTGCCCTGTCTGCAGCCGACGACGGCTCGGTGGACTATGAAATCTCGACCACCCAGGCCGAACAACCGACCGTGCACTGCCAGGGCCAGGCTGCTTTCGGCCGCGAAGCCGCACCGGTCCGACTCGACCTCGAGCAGATCCGGCGTCAGATGGTTGGGGGGAGGCTGGACGCACCGGACGTCTATGCAACTCTCGCCACGATGGGCCTTCACTATGGCCCAGCGCACCGGGGGATCACGGCAATCCACCTCGGGAACGAGCAGCTCCTCGCGGAGCTCCGTTTGCCGGAGGTCATGGAGACAGGCCGGCACGCGTACATGCTGCATCCCAGCCTGATGGACAGCGCGCTGCAGGCTTCCGTCGGTCTGATCATCGGCCGGAGTTACTTTCCCGGCAAACCAGCCGTGCCGTTCTCCGTGGAGTCCATCCGCATCGTGTCGGCCTGCACGAGGGAAATGGCGGCCTGGGTGCGTCATTCCGCGGGCGACAAGTCCGATGGACTCGTCCTGGATATCGACCTGTGCGACGCACAGGGGAATGTCTGTGTGCAGATGCGAGGACTCGCTCTCCGAACCATCGAGGGTGAAGCGAGACCCGACATCCAAGCGATCGCCGGCCAGCCGAAACTCCCCATCAAGAAGGAATCTTCGTTCGACGCGGTCTTCTACGAGCGACTCCTCGCGGACGTCGTGAGTGGTGAAGTGTCCGTCGAAGAAGCGGCCGGCTTGGGTTAGGACCCACTCCCCTCTTCCCCCTCCGCATGAATCCCGCTGATGACCGGGTGATTTGAATGGAACGCGTGCTAAGGCAAATCTACGCCGACGTGGCGAGTGGCAGACTGTCCCGGCAGGAAGCGCTGGAGCAGATCAAGGCGATCAAGCTGCAGCAGAAGAGAGCCGGCGTCCTCCTGGCCACGCCGGTCTGGCAGACCGGCGAACGGACCGCGGACGGTGAGCTCGAATACGCCGAGCATCATGTCCTCCCGCTGCAGGCGGCCGATGAGAACGTTGCCCAGCGTTATCACGAGCACGCCCTGGCGTGCTTCGAACGGATCCGAGCCATCCTCGAGGCCAGGCCCCAGGGCAAGGTGCTCGTTCAGATCGTCACCACCGACCCGCTGTTTGCCGGTCTCTCGGGATTGCTGAAGACCGCGGCGCTGGAGAATCCGCAATTCTGCGGTCAGCTCATCGTCGTACCGCCGGACATGACCGCGGAGGAACGGGATCGATGCCTGCGCGAAGAGAAGTCGCGTGGACTCGATCCGCTGGTCACGTATGAGCGCGGCGTACGCGAGGTGCTGCGCTGGCAGGAGGTCGTCGGGGAACAGGACGACCCGCCGCTGGCCTTCAAAGACGACGCCGTCTACCTCATCACCGGAGGCCTCGGCGCGCTCGGCTCTCGGTTTGCCGGAGAAATCGCCGATCGGACGCGCCGGGCCAGGGTCATCCTCACAGGACGCTCAGGCCTGACCGCCGACAAACAAATCCGCCTCAGCGGGTTGTCCGGGGCCAGCTATCGGCAGGTGGACCTTGCCGATGCCGATGCGGTCGAGCGGCTCATCGCCGGCATCCAGGCCGAGCACGGACGGCTCGACGGCATCCTCCACTGTGCCGGCATGATCGCGGACAACTTCATCCTGAAGAAAACGAGCGCCGAGTTCAGCGAGGTGCTGGCGCCGAAGGTCGCCGGTACGTTCCATCTCCATCGGGCCAGCCGGGAGATGGAGCTCGATTTCTTCGTGCTGTTCTCGTCCCTGGCCGGGGCGATGGGGAACCTGGGCCAGGCCGACTACGCGACGGCGAATGCGTTCCTGGACCAGTTCGCGGCCTATCGCGAGCGCGAGGCGGCCGCCGGGCGGTGCCATGGGCGCACGCGGTCGATCAACTGGACGTTGTGGCAGGCCGGCGGAATGGCGACCGATCGGGAGAGCGTGGACGCGCTGCTCCGGGCGACCGGCACGCAGCCCATGCAGACGGCCACGGGCATGCAGGCATTCCGTCGCAGCCTGGCGCTGCCCTCTTCGCAGCTGCTGGTCGGGGAGGGAGATCTCGCGCGGATGCGCAGCGCACTCCTCGCCATCCCCATTCTGTCCTCCGAACCGCAGGGGAAACGAGCGCCGGTGGTGGGGATCGATGCGCACGGTCTGGCCGAGAAGACACAGGACTTTCTGTGCCGGCAGCTCGCCGGCCTGTTGAAACTGCCGGCGCAGGCTATCGATCCGCAGGCTGCGCTGGAGCAATACGGGATCGACTCGCTTCTGGCGATGAAGCTGACGAGCGAGCTGGAACAGACGTTCGGCAGGCTTCCCAAGACTCTGTTTTTCGAATACGCGACGATCGGAGCGTTGACCCAGTACTTCGTCCAGTCGCATGCGGCGCGATTGGCGACACTGTTCCAGGCGCCGGCGGATGCCACGCGGCCGGAAGGGCGGCCGCCGGTCCCGATGGAGCGGACTTCGAACCGGCGCCGTGCTGCCCGCGACCGGCGGACGGCATCCGATCCGATCGCCATCATCGGGCTCAGCGGCCGGTATCCCGAGGCCGTCGACATCGAGGCCTATTGGCGGAATCTGCGCGACGGCAAGGACTGCATCGTCGAAGTGCCGAAGGACCGCTGGAACTGGAGGGAGTACTACAGCGAGGACCGCACCCGGAGCGGACACCACTACAGCAAGTGGGGCGGCTTCATCGCCGGCGTCGATGAATTCGATCCGTTGTTCTTCAACATCTCGCCCAAAGAAGCGAAGTTCATCGATCCCCAGGAGCGGCTGTTCCTGCAGCACGCGTGGATGGCGGTCGAAGACGCCGGCTATACGCGCGCGAGCCTGCAGGCGCCGTCCGAGAGCGGTCTGCCGGGGCAGGTCGGTGTGTATGCGGGCCTGATGTACAGCGAATACCAGTTGTTCGGCGCCGAAGCCAGCGCCCGTGGGAAACGCCTGGGAATCGCCGGCAGCCCGGCCTCCATCGCCAATCGCGTGTCGTATGCGCTCAACCTGCACGGCCCGAGCATGACCCTGGACACCATGTGCTCCTCGTCGTTGACGGCCATTCATCTGGCCTGTCAGGACCTCAGACAGGGGCGAACGAGCCTGGCCATTGCCGGCGGCGTGAACGTCAGCATCCATCCCAACAAATACCTGGTGCTCAGCACGGGGCAGTTCATCTCCAGCGACGGCCACTGTCAGAGCTTCGGCGAGGGCGGCGACGGATACATCCCCGGAGAAGGCGTCGGGGTGGTCGTCCTGAAACGGCTCTCCGACGCCGAACGGGGCGGCGACCACATCTACGGCATCATTCGAGGCAGCGCCCTCAATCACGGCGGCAAGACCAACGGCTACACCGTCCCGAGTCCGCAGGCACAGGCCGATGCGATCAGCCGCGCGCTGGCGGAATCGCACACGGACGCGCGGCACATCAGCTATATCGAGGCCCACGGCACGGGCACGAAACTGGGCGACCCGATCGAGATCGCGGCCCTGAGCAAAGCCTTCGGTCCATACACCGGGGACACGCAGTTCTGCCTGATCGGATCGGTCAAGTCGAACATCGGCCATTGCGAGTCCGCCGCGGGCGTCGCCGGACTGACCAAAGTCCTCCTGCAGATGCAGCATCGGCAGATCGTGCCCTCGCTGCACTCCGGGCAGTTGAATCCCCACATCGAGTTTCCCAGCAGCCCGTTCGTCGTCAATCAGTCGCTCACCGAGTGGGAGCAGCCGGTGATCGACGGCCGGACGCTCCCGCGCATCGCCGGGCTCTCGTCGTTCGGCGCCGGCGGATCGAATGCGCACCTGATCATCGAGGAATATCAGGCTCCGCCGCGACAGCCCGTCACCGTTGCCCAGGTCATCGTTCCTCTCTCGGCGCGGACGCCCGAGCAACTGCAGCAGAAGGTCCGTGACCTGTTGGACTTCGTCGGCTCGCGGCTGGACAGCATCGACCTGGCTTCCCTGGCCTATACCCTCCAGGTGGGCCGCGAGGCGATGGATGAACGCCTCTCCTTCGTGGTGAGCTCGGTCGAACAATTGGTCGAAAGACTGCGCGCCCATGTCGCCGGCGCAGAGGCAATCGAGGATGCCTATCAGGGACAGGCGAAACGCAACCGGGACGTGCTGGCCATGTTCGGCACGGACGCCGACCTGCGACAGACGATCGACAAATGGGCGGCCGACAACAGACTCTCCAAACTGGCGGAGCTCTGGGTCAACGGCCTGGATCTCGATTGGAACAAGCTCTACGCCGCGGGCCGTCCGCAGCGGGTCAGTCTTCCCACGTATCCGTTCGCCAGGGAACGCCATTGGATCGACATCGACGCGGCGCCGGCCGCCCCTGCAAGCGCCGCAGCCGCAGTGCTGCATCCCCTGCTGCACAGCAACACCTCGGATCTGAGCCAGCAGAGCTACAGCTCGACGTTCAGCGGCGGGGAGCCCTTCATCGAGGCCGGGATGCTCCCTGAGGCAGCGCAACTGGAGATGGCGCGGGTGGCGGTGGAGAAAGCCGCCCAGGCTTCCGGAGAGACGCGTGTGGAGTTGCGCGACGTCGTCTGGACGCAGCCGATCCGGATTGTGCAGCCGACCACCGTCAACATCGCTCTGTGGGAGCAGGACGAGAGGCAGATCGATTTTGAGATTTACACCGGTGACGGAGACGAAGAGACCGTTCACTGTCAGGGCCGGGCGGTCCTGACCGAAGTCGTCGAGCCCGTCCGCCAGACGCCGGCGCTCGAGCTGGTCCGCCGAGAGATCGTCCTCGCCTCGCCGGCGCGGAAAAAGCGCGAGACCATCTCGCTGGCAGCGCCGGGTGCAGATGCCCCGTCAGGAAGCGCGACCCCTGTCGCGACGCGCCCGCGGACGACGCTTTCCAGCGTCCGGCAGGACAGCGCCGCCGCACCGGCTGTCTCGGACGTCCGACTATACGACCGCGGTCACGGCATCTTCTCCATCGACATCGCGGAGCCGCGGTCCGGCGAGATGTTGTCCTCTCTGCGCCGTGCGCTGGAGCGCGCGCAGCAGGAGGCGCAGCTCAAAGTGCTGATGCTCCGCGGCCTCGAGCGCGCGTTCGGGGCCGTGGACCAGCATCTCCATCACGCGATCGTCTCGTTCCCGTACCCGGTCATTGCCACGCTGCACGGCGATGCCGTCGGCGCATCGCTGATGGCCGCGGCGCTCTGCGACTTCATGGTGTGCAATGAAGACGCGACCTATGGCTATGCCGGCGCGCCGACTGCTGCGGAAGCGAGTCTGCTGAGCGAGCGCTTCGGCGCCGTTCAGTACACGGCATCGACCGGCAGGCAGTTGCGGAGCCGAGGATGGACCTGTCCCTTCCTGCCGCCGGCGCAGATCGACGACTACGCGGAAAAGCTGGCGCTGGACCTCGCGGACAAGCTGCAGGATGCGCTGCGTCTGCTGAAAGCGCATCTGACGCGCCGCCTCAGCCTCATCGATCGACCTTGGCTGCAAAGTCTGGCGGCCGTCTCCGAGCAAACAGGCGAGCCCTCCGGATCGCCGGTCGCGATTCCCCTGCAGTCGACCGTCGTCACGGCCACGGCTCACCCCGACGGCATCGTGGTCGTGAAAATGGAGGATCGGGAGGCGCGGAACATGTTCTCCGATGCCTTCATCGCCGGGGTCCGGGAGGCATTCGCTCACATCGAACAGAGCCCGGCCTACAAGGTCGTCGTCCTCACCGGCTACGACGCCTATTTCTCCTCCGGCGGGACCAAGGAGAGCCTGCTGGCCGTTCAGGAAGGGAAGGCCCGGTTCACCGACGTCGAGATCTTCCGTCTGCCGCTGGACTGCAGACTGCCGGTGATCGCGGCGATGCAGGGGCACGGCCTGGGGGCGGGGTGGGCCATGGGCCTGTTCGCCGATCTCGCGCTGATGAGCGACGAGAGCCGGTACGTCAGTCCCTACATGAGCTATGGCTTCACGCCGGGCGCCGGCGCGACGTGGGCTCTCCCCGAGCAGCTCGGCCCCGACCTGGCGAGAGAGAGCCTGTTCACCGGCCGTTCCTACACCGGCAAGGAATTGAAAGAGCGAGGAGTGAGGCTCCCCATTCTGCCGCGCTCCGAGGTGCTCGCGGAGGCGATGGCGCTGGCCAGGCGAATCGCCCAGACGCCGCGCGACCGGCTGGTGAGTCTCAAGCGCCAGTGGACAGAGTCCGTGCGCGAGGCGGTGGAAGAGACGATCCGCCTCGAGCTGGACATGCACGACCAGACCTTCGTCGGCCGCCCGGAAACGGCGGAGCGAATCCAGCTGCGCTTTCAAGCCGAGGCCGAAACGCGTCCCGCCGCGGCGGCGCCAGCAGCGGAGCACGTCCCGGCAGCCGTCATGCCCACTCTCCGGAAACTCCTCGCGGACGAGCTGCAGATGCGCGAGGCGGACATCGACGACCACACCGAGTTCGTCGATCTAGGCCTCGACTCGGTCGCCGGCGTCACGTGGATCCGCAAGATCAACGAGACCTATCGCACGTCCATCGAGGCCACCCAGATCTACAGTCATCCCACGCTGGCCGCCCTCGGCCGTCTCGTACAAGCCGAGGCGGAGAAGCAGGCCCCGGCCACTGCTTCAATAGCGGAGACGCCGGTACCACGTGAAATTGTCGCTAAGCCCGCTTCGCAGCGGCGGCGCCGCCGTGCGGCCTCGCGAGCCATCGCCGAAACGCCGGCATCCACGCCGCTCCAGCGCATCGCCATCGTCGGAATGGCCGGACAGTTCCCGCAGGCCCGAAACCTCGATCAGTTCTGGCAGAACCTCGCTCAGGGGCGGGATTGCATCACCCAGGTCGCGCGCGAGCGTTGGGACGTGGGCGCCTACTATCAGCCGGGCGATCCCGTGCCGGGCAAAACGAACAGCCAATGGCTCGGCGCCCTGAACGACTACGATCGATTCGACCCGCTCTTCTTCAACATCTCGCCGACCGAAGCGGAGTTCATGGATCCGCAGCAGCGCCTCTTCCTCGAGGCGTGCTGGCACGGCATCGAGAACGCCGGGTACGACGCCCGCGCCCTCTCGGGCAGCAAGTGCGGCGTCTTCGTCGGCTGTGCCGCCAGCGATTATCAACAGTTGTCGCGGCTGCACGGCCTCAGCGCGCAGGGCTTCACCGGCAACGCCATATCCATCCTGGCCGCGCGCATCTCCTATTTCCTGAACCTCCAGGGTCCCTGCGTCTCCATCGATACGGCGTGCTCGTCGTCGCTGGTCGCCATCGCGCAGGCCTGTGACAGTCTGATCTCCGGCGGCAGCGATCTCGCCCTGGCCGGCGGCGTCTATGTGATGGCCGGGCCGGACGTGCACATCCGCAGCTCGCAGACGGGCATGCTGTCCCCCGAGGGCAGGTGCTTCACCTTCGATCAGCGAGCCGACGGGTTCGTTCCCGGAGAAGGCGTGGGCGTGGTGCTGTTGAAACGGCTGGAGGACGCGGAAAAGGACCGAGACATCATCTACGGCGTCATCGAGGGATGGGGCGTCAATCAGGACGGGCGAACCAACGGCATCACCGCACCCAACCCGGAGTCGCAGACCCGGCTGATGCAGGAGGTCTACGACCGGCACGCCATCGATCCCGCGAGCATCCGCCTCGTCGAGGCCCATGGCACCGGCACCAAGCTGGGCGATCCCGTCGAGGTGGAAGGTCTGCGGAAGGCGTTCGCCAAATACACGGCAAAGAAGCAGTACTGCGCCCTCGGCTCGGTGAAGAGCAACATCGGTCACTGTCTGACGGCGGCAGGAATCGCCGGGGTGATCAAGCTTCTCCTGGCGCTGAAGCACCGGCAGCTGCCGCCGACCATCAACTTCGAGCGTCTGAACGAGCACATCGACCTGACGAACAGTCCGTTCTACGTCAACACGCGCCTCGAGGAGTGGGAGCTCGACGGCGACGCGACGCGCCGGGCAGCGATCAGCTCGTTCGGCTTCAGCGGCACGAATGCCCACATCGTCATCGGCGAGCATCTGCCGCCGGCCGGCGCCAGACCCGCGATGACGGTGATGCCGCCGGACAGGAAGCTGATCTTCCCGCTGTCTGCCAAGCGGCCGGCACAGCTCAAACAAAAAGCGCGCGATCTGTTGGACTTCGTTCGCAGTGAGGGGCCGTCCGCCGACCTGAGCGCGATCGCCTACACGCTGCAGGTGGGCAGGGAGCCGATGGACGAGCGTGTCGGCTTCCTGGCGAGCTCGGTCGCCGAATTGACCGATGGACTCGAGGCATACCTGGAGGGCCGGGAGAACATCAAGGGCTTCCATCAGGGCCAGGTCAAACGCGACAGGGAGAGCCTCAACGTCATCACCCAGGATGACGATGTGAAAGCGAGCGTCGTGGCCAAATGGCTGGCGCACAACAAGCTCTCCGGGCTGCTGGACCTGTGGACCAAGGGTCTCGATCTCGACTGGAACGATCTCTACGGCGAGGCCAAGCCGCGGCGTGTCGCCCTGCCCGGTTACCCGTTCGCGAGAGAGCGCTACTGGATCGATGCGCCGGCGGAGAGTGCAGCCGCCGTCGCGCCGCGGCAAATCGTCGATGACGGCAAGAGCTATCTGTGGAACTGGGAGGAAGAGCCCCAGCCGCAGCAGCGGCCGCCGGTCGATCACGAAACGCCGGTCATCGTTCTTTGCGGGCCGTTCTCGGAGCTGGAAACGACCATCCTGGAGCATTACCGGCAGCGAGGCCGCGAGCCCTTGCTGATCCGGCCGGGCGACGTCACGGATCCGGAGGGATTCCGCAAGTGCCTGCAGGCAGCCGGCGGAATCGACGCGGTCTACTTCCTGGCCACGGGTGACGAGATCCAGTTCCTGCGGCTCATCAAAACCCTGCAGCAGAACGGGAGCGATGCGGCGATCGACCTGTACATCCTGACGATGGACGAGATGGGCGCCGGCGTCACGGGCCTGGGCTATTCGGTCGCGCAGGGGATCCCCCGCTATCGGGTGAGGAACCTCGACCTGTCCGCCAAAGACCTGCAAAGCGAGCAGGATCGGCAAACTGCATTCGCGGCCGTCCTCGCCGAGCCTTCATCGAAACGCGGGGAGGTCTACCGCTTGCGCGCGGGGCGCCGCTATCGCCGGACCTTCTTCAAAGTGAAGTGGGACACGAACAGCCCGCCCGCGCTGAGACGCAACGGTGCATACGTCATCGCCGGCGGAGCGGGCAGACTCGGGCGGATCATCACCCGCAACCTGATCGAACGCTACGACGCCACGGTGGTCTGGATCGGAAGGAGCGCCGAGAGCTCGGACCAGGTTCAGAGGTCGCTCAGATCACTGGACGGACCGGGGGCCAGCCCGCTCTACATCCAGGCCGACGTGACGGACGTCGATGCCCTGCGCGAGGCCGTGCGGCTGATGAAGGAGCGCGGCATCGAGCCGAGCGGAGCGATCTTCGCGGCCATGGCCGTCGGCACCGACAACTCCATCGAAGAGATTACCGAGGACGAATTCAAACGCGGATTCGACATCAAGGCCCGGGGAAGCCGGGCCTTCTACACGGCGCTGCAGGACGAGCCTCTGGACTTCCTGTGCTACTTCTCGTCGAGGCAGGCGTACGCGTTCGTGGGCGCGTCCAAGTACGCGGCTTACGGCAGCGGCGTCGCGTTCGCCGATGCCTTCGTCCGCTCCCTGCAGAACAGCTCCAGGTTCCCGGTGGGGACCATCAACTGGGGGGCCTGGAAGTCCACGCTCGACGAGGCGGCCCAGGGAGCGATGGCGGACATTGCCGACGCCGTGGGCGATGAAGAGGGATTCGAGGTCTTCGAGCGGTTCGTGACCGAGCTGCAGCGGCGGCGCGTCCACCAGTGCCTCTGCGCCGGCGAGTCCCTGCTGCTCGATCCGGTGATGCATTGCAGCCCGGACGAGGTGATCGCGCTGACGAGGGCGCCTCTCTCGCCGGCGCCGGAGATCGACGTCGAAGTGCCGCGGGAAAGGATCGCCTCTCTCCGGAGCGCGCGCGCCAAGTGGGACGAACTGGAGGGATGGTTCCTCCAGCTGCTCTATTGCCAGGTCCAGCCGCTCATGCAGTCGACCGGCGGAATCATCGACAAGTATGCCCGGTGGTGGAGCGAGTCGCTGGATGTGCTCCGCCGCAACGGCTACTTCGAAGGGATGGCCGCCGCGGATGCGAGCGCCATCCGCGACGCGTGGCCGGCCCAAAGGGAACGCTATGCGCGCGATTCGGACTTCGGCGCGATCGCGCGCCTGGCCAGCGATTGTCTGGAAAAACTGCCCGACGTTCTGCAAGGTCGAATCCTGGCGACGGACGTCATCTTCCCGGGCTCCTCCATGGAGAAGATCGAGGGGATTTACCGGGGCAGCCCGCTTCCCGACACATTCAACGAGATCGCGGCCAATGCGGTCGTGGCCTGCGTCCGAGAGCGGCTCCGGTCCGATCCGAACGCGCGGCTGCGCATCCTCGAGATCGGCGCCGGGACCGGCAGTACGTCCACGGTCGTCTTTCCCAAGCTGCGCCCGTACCAGGCGTCGATCGAAGAGTATTGCTATACCGACCTGTCGAAAGCGTTCTTCTTCCGCGTCGAGGAGAAGTGGGTGCCGGAGTATCCGTACATCCGCTGCCGGCGACTGGACATCGAGCAGTCGGTCGAGGAGCAGGGGCTCGACGTCGGCGGGTTCGACGTGGTGCTCGCGAGCAATGTGCTGCACGCGACGAGAAACATCCGGCGGACCGTGCGGAACGCCAAGGCCCTTCTGCGGAGCGGCGGCGCTCTCGTCCTCGAAGAGATCAGCAGCAAGACCCTGTACGCACTCGTGGCGTTCGGCCTCCTGGACGGCTGGTGGCTCTATGAAGACCCCGAGCTGCGCATCCCGAGCTGCCCGGGCCTCTTCCCGTCGACGTGGCAGCGGCTGCTGGAGGAAGAGGGCTTCGCGCCGGTGCAGTTCCCGGCCGGCGAGGCCCACGACCTCGGCTATCAGATCGTTCTCGCCCGAAGCGACGGCGCCATCCGGCAGAAACGAGTTGTGGCGGTCCAGCCGGCGGCGATGGAGGCGCGGGAAGAGCCTCGAAGAGCCGCGCCGGCGGTGAGCCCTGCACCCAACGCACCGGAGCATGTCCGCACGACCATCCTCGAGTGCATGAGCGAGGTCCTGCGAATCCCCGCCGAGGAGATCGACGCCGACATCGCCTTTTCGGATTACGGCATCGACTCGATCCTCGGCGGGAAGTTCGTCGCCCAGGTCAACGACCGTCTGGGCATCCGCCTGAATACGGCGGTCGTATTCGAGTATCCCTCGCTGGCGCGTCTGAGCCAGCACGTGC
>JBIOTX010000056.1:0-5974 GCA_044866315.1 Thermoanaerobaculia bacterium
GCTCGGGATGACACCCGGGGGAGGGTGCCGAGATGAGCTATCTCATTCAACGCACCGTCGGCCGCAACCTCACCCTCACCCAGATCAATACGCCCGTGCTGCGCGTCGGCCGCGGCACGAACCAGGACCTCCGCTCCGAGAACCCGGCGGTCGCCTTGGAGCACGCGATCATCGAGTCCGACGCCGCCGGGTACCTCATCACCGACAAGGGCTCGATCACCGGCACGTACGTGAACCGCAAGCCGGTCGAGTCGGCGCGGCTGGCGAAGGGCGACGTGATCGAGATCGGCGACCTGCGCATCGAGGTGCAGCTGGCCGATCCGACCAAGCCGCTGTTCCTGCGCATCCTCGTCGCGCGCGCGGTCGTGGCCGCGGACGAGGACGACGAGCCGGCGGTCGCCGCGCCCGCGGCCGCGGCAGGGAAGAAGTCGCTCAAGACGAAGAAGATCGACTACGTCGCCAAGTACCGCCTGGCCCGGCCGTACCTGACGAAGCTCAGCGTCACCGCGATCCTCCTGATCCTCACCCTCGGCGTGATCGGCGAGCTCGTTCGCCCCGAGAGGCAGCCCGTGTTCATGCCCGGCGGCGTCTCCACCGCCCACGCCCGCGCGCGCGACGCGGCCGGCCGGCCGATCGCCGAACGCTGCGAGGCCTGCCATACGCCGTGGAAGAGCGTCTCCGCCTCGAAGTGCATGGACTGCCACCCGCAGGACGTGCACGCGCGGTTCGAGCACAATCCGCCCGACTGCATCACCTGCCACGCCGAGCACCGCGGGGCGACGAAGCTCGCCGCGATCCCCGACCAGCGCTGCGTCGGCTGCCACGCCGATCTCACCAAGCACGTGCGCGCGCCGCAGGCGGAGCTGGCGTCGGCGCGGTTCGCCGAGAGGCGGTATGGGTTCGCGGACATCGCCAAGGCGCCGGTCTTCGGCGACCAGCATCCGCAGTTCGCCTGGCCGAACGACCCGAACCCGCTCCGCTTCAACCACAAGCTCCACCTCGCGCCGAAGGGGGTCTTCAGCGGGACGGGCCGGCGCGAGGTCCTGCAGTGCAAGACCTGCCACAACCCACCGGAGGCCATGGTCCGGTTCCGGGATCACTGCCAGGGCTGCCACCGCCTCACCTTCGACGCCCGCTTCCCCAGCGACGAGGCCCCGCACGGCGGCGATCCCGGGCAGGTCTACGGCTACGTGGCGCTGATCTACTCCGGCAATCGCGATCTGATCGGCAAGCCGCCGGCCGAAGTGCGGCGGATCCTGACGGCCCGGAAGGGGATCGACGTCGACCTGCGCGCCCGGGCCAGCGCCGACCAGGTGCTCAAGGGCAAGTGCCAGAAGTGCCACGACATCCAGCGCCGCGGGACCCAGCTCGCGGTCATCCCCCCGGTCCTGCGCACGAAGTGGCTCACCCACGCGCGCTTCACCCACGCCCGGCATACGCAGACCGCCTGCGAGAACTGCCACACCGCTGCGAACGGCAGCGCCGCGACCAGCGACGTGCTGTTGCCGCGCCTCCAGCAGTGCACGGACTGCCACGCCCCGAACGCGAAGGGGTCCCAGGCCGCGAGCACATGCCTCACCTGTCACGAGTATCATCTGCGCACCCAGAGACGCGTCACGGCATCGCTCGTCCAGGCAGGAGTGGACGGGCTCGGAGGTGGAGGGCGAATGTTCCAGTCGATCCTGCTCGTGGTCATCGTGGTGCTCGTGCTGGTGGTGCTCATCCCCGTGGGCATCGCCCTGTTCCAGCGCCTCCGCCCCGAGCGCGCTCCTGCCGCGCCGCCGCGCGCGCCCGCCGCCACCCCGCCGCCGCCGCGCCCGATCAAGCCCGACGGTCCGACGGACAAGGTCGTGCGCCGCGACGAGCCGCCCCCGGATATGACGATGAAAGCCGCGAAGGCCATCGTCGTCCCGCCGCCGGAGATCGACGCCACCAAGCAGGCCCCCATCCCGACCGGCGGCGACCGCACCGAGGAGCCGATGCGGGGGACGGAGATGGTCCAGTGGTACGGGCTGCTCCACTGCACCAGCGGCCCGCTCGAAGGGCAGCGCTTCGTCATCGAGGAGGACGGCTTCTACATCGGCCGCGACCCGGCCCTGGCGAAGATCGTCATCCCCGACAACAAGGTCTCCAAGCGCCACCTGCGCATCGTCCCCCGGGGCGGAAAGGTGTACGCGATCGACGAAGGCTCCACGAACGGCACGTACCTCGCAGCGTCGCCGGGGCAACGCATCACCGAAGTGCAGCTCAAACGCGGCGACACCCTGATCCTCGGCGACAACGCGGCGACTTTCGTTTATCAGATATGAGCAGGAGATCCCTGGCTGCGCTCGGGATGACGCTGCTGGTCTTCACCATCAGCGTGGAGGCCCAGCGCCGCCGCGCCGTGCGCATCCCCTCCGCCGATCCCCCCGAGTGCGGCCTCTCCGCTCCTCCGGGCGAGGTCTGCTCCGAGGGCCGCGCCGCCGGCGCTGCCGCGCTCGCGCCTGCCGAGGTGGAGGCGATCGTGCGGGCGGCGGCGCGGTCGCTCAGCACCGACACCATGACCATCGCCGTGGTCGACCGCGCCGGACGCGTGCTCGCGCTCTTCCGCAAGCCGGCCGCCACTCCTGCGAACGACGACGCGGCCATCGGCGTCGCCCGCACGGCGGCCTTCTTCAGCCACAACATGGCCCCGCTCTCCTCGCGCACGGTGCGCTTCATCAGCGGCGTGCACTTTCCGCCGGGCATCACCAACACCCCCAGCGCCGCGCTGTACGGAATCGAGAACACCAACCGCGGCTGCGACTTCAACGTCACCTACAACGCCGGCAAGTGCATTCCCCGGGCACGGCGCTTCGGCGGCGGCATCTGCAACTCCGCCGACGCCACCGGCTGCGGCCCGGGCATCGTCACCGGCAAGATCCTGCCGGATGATCCCGACCCGCGCAGCGTGAACGCCGGCGGCATCCCGCTCTATCGCGTCCAGGTCACCGGCAGCGTGGTCTCGAACGGCCAGCTCCTCGGCGCCATCGGCGTGGCCGGCGTCGCCGGCGACTCCCAGCTGAGCGAGTTCGCCGCGGTGAGCGGCGCCTTCGGCGGCATCGGCGCGGGGATCGTCCCCGTGCCCTTCTTCCCCCTGCCCGAGCCGGGCAACGTCTTCGTCGACGGCATCCGCCTCCCGTTCCTCGGTCCCGATCAGCGCCTCGAGCTCAACGCCGGCGGCATCCCGACCGGCCTGCGCCGCCTCCAGGGCACCAGCGCCGGCACCGACGCCGGCGCGTTCGTCGTCGGCCCCACCAACGGCGGCTGCGCGGCGAATGAGTACCTGGTCGGGCCGAACGGCGGGGTCGGACTCACGGCTGCCGAGGTGGGGGACATCGTCCAGCGCGCGATCGACACTGCGAGGCGCACGCGCGCGCAGATTCGCCTCCCGCTCAACAGTTACGCGCGCATGGTCATTGCCGTCGCCGACACGGACGGGACCATCCTCGCCCTCTATCGCATGCCCGACGCGACCGTCTTCTCGATCGACGTCGCCGTGGCCAAGGCCCGCAACGTCGTCTATTTCTCGCAGAACGGCATCCCTGGCGGCGTCCCCGCGGGGACGGCGGTGAACAACCGCACCATCGGCTTCGGCGGCCAGCCGTTCTTCCCGCCGGGCATCGACTCCGACGTCTTCGATCGCCAGGAGGGGCCGTGGTACCGCTCGCTCTTCCTCGCGGACCTGGCGACGCCATGCTCGCAAGGCGGGACGCCGCCGAACCGCAACGGCGTCGTCTTCTTCGCCGGCTCCTCGCCGCTCTATCGCGGCTCCGCCCTCGCCGGCGGCCTGGGTGTCTCCGGCGACGGCATCGAGCAGGACGACTACGTCACTTACTTTGCGGCGGGCCCGTTCCTCCCCGCGCAGGCGATCTGGGCCGACCGCGTCTTCGTCGACGGCGTGCGCCTGCCGATGTTCAAGTTCCCGCGGCAGCCGGAGGGGGTGACGGAGTGCGGGGGTGGGCCATGCTCCTGAAGATCGCCCTCATCCTCGCCCAGCTCGTCACGTTCACGGACCGTGTCCCCTTCACCATCACCGGCACCACCGACGCCGCGCCCGGCACGCCCGTCCGCATCTTCATCGGCAACGCCAAGGCGGAGACGCAGGTCGCCGCGGACAAGACCTGGTCCATCCTCTGGACCGCGCCGCTGAAGACCGGCACGTACGACATGCGCGTGGAGATCGGCGGCGTCGAGACGACGCAGATCCTGCGCGTGCAACTCCCGGGCAACGTCGCGCGGCAGTCGGGCGTGGAGACGCCGTTGCGCTACGCCGATCCGCTGCCCGCCGAGTCGTCGCTGCAGGAGATGACCGACCGCTGGCGCATCGTCCCGCCGCCGTACGAGCTGGACGAGAAGTCGCGCGGGCGGCTCGACCCGTACAACCAGAACGTACTCAAAGGCGACTATCCGATCCGCGGGACGAACGACACGTTCCTCGTGCTCACGGGCATCAGCGACATGCTGGCCGAGGCGCGGGCGCTGCCGACGCCGTCGGGGGTGAGCGCGGACCGGCCGGGCAGCTTCGAGTTCTTCGGGCGCGACGCGCAGGGGATGTTCATCCACAACGTCATCGTCTCGGCCGATCTGTTCGAGGGCAACACTACCTTCCAGCCTGTGCGGCAGCGGATCAAGGCCACGGTCGTGGCCAACCTCAATCACGTGCGCGTCGAGGAGAACGCGATTCTCAAGCCGGACGTGCGCCGCGGCACCGAGCGCACCAACGCCCGGCTCTCGATCCAGGAGATCTTCTACGAGCGCAAGCTGCGCGATCTCAGTCCGAACTACGACTTCCTCTCCATCCGCGCCGGCGTGCAGCCCTTCGCCAGCGACTTCCGCGGCTTCATCTTCTCCGACACGAACCTCGGCGTCCGCCTCTTCGGCAACTACGCCTCCAACCGCTACCAGTACAACCTCGCGTATTTCGAGCGGCTGGAGAAGGACACCAACTCCGGCCTGAACCTCATCCACGAGCTCCGCGAGCAGCGCGTGCTCGTGGCGAACTTCTACTGGCAGGACTTCATCCGTAAGGGCTTCACCCAGCAGTTCTCCATCCACCACATGCGCGACGACGCGTCGCTGGAGTACGACCGCAACGGCAATCTCGTCCGCCCCGCCCCTGTAGGGGAGGCCAAGCCGCACGATATCCAGGCCACCTATCTCGGCGCCGCGGGGCTCGGGCACTTCGGTCGGATCAACGTCGACTACGCCGCGTACTACGTCTTCGGCCGCGACTCGCTCAACCCGATCGCCGGCCCGGATCCCCAGCTGCGCCGCGGCGACTCGGTCGACATTGGCGCGGGCATGGTCGCGCTCGAGCTCTCCTACGACCGCGACTGGCTCCGCCCGCGCATCGGCTTCTTCTACTCCACCGGCGACAGCAAGCCGCGCGACCGCAACGCCCGCGGCTTCGACTCCATCTTCGACTCACCGGCGTTCGCCGGAGGCGGCTTCAGTTTCTTCAATCGCCTCGGCATCCGCCTCACCGGCGCCGGCGTCTCTCTCGTCGAGCGCGGGAGCCTCCTCCCCGCGCTGCGCAGCAGCAAGGACGAGGGCCAGCCGAACTTCGTGAACCCCGGCCTGCAGCTGGCCACGATCGGCCTCGACGTCGACGTCACCCCGCGCCTCAAGGCCATCTTCACCGGCAACTACATCCGTCTCGACGCCACCGAGCCGATCGAGGCCATTCTCTTCCAGGGCGGCATTCACAACGACATCGGCACGGACCTCAGCGCCGGCGTGCGCTACCGCCCGTTCCTGAGCAACAACGTGGCGATCGTCGGCGGGGCCGCGGTGCTGCTGCCGGGCAAGGGATTCGAGGACATCTACGAGAGCGGCGATCCGCTCTTTCACGGATTCATGAATGTCATTCTCCAGTTCTAGGCTTCTCGCCGCCTTCGCGATCCTCGCCTGTGGAGCGTGGAGCGGTGGGCTCTCAGCCCCCCGGCGGGCT
>JBIOTX010000057.1:0-4884 GCA_044866315.1 Thermoanaerobaculia bacterium
CGGCTGCGCTCAGCCGCTGGGTCTCGTCCGCGGACGTCGGCATGACGAAGTGCGGGATCATCTCCCGCCAGCGGCGGAGCTCCTGCACGCGCTCCTGCGCCGCCGCGGCATGGACAGTGGGGGTTTCTGCGATATCCACAGTAGTCATGAAGTTCTCCTTCTTCTTTTCTCGGTGCTTGCTGATGGTCAGAGCAGGCAGACGGAAAAGAGAGGAGGAGCGCGGCCCAGGACGCTGCGCCGGGGCACTCTCACGGTCGCCGGGCGGGGAGTCCGCCGGCGCCTGCGGAGGAGGGGAGCGATCCGATCCACCACGCGCGGCTGCCGGAGGAGCAGGAACGCGCGGATGGGCACCGGGCGCGGGGCCAGGACGATGCGCGGGCGAGGGGCCGCGGGGCGCTCGGGTACGACCGCGCCGGTCCGGAGGTCGTCGAGCACGTCCCGCTGAAGAGAGAAGACCGCGCCGGCGCCCTCGCTGAGCAATTGGGCCAGCCCCACCCAGCGCTCGGTCGCCGCGACGAGGAGCTCCGGCACGGCGCCGGCCTTCTCGGGCTCGCGGGCGATGCACGCGTTCACTTCCGCCAGCTCGCGGGCCGCCCGCATGAGCCGCGAGGAGGCGCGGGCCAGGCGGCCCGACGCCTCGTGCAGCTCCACCGAGGTCCGGATCGGCTGCTGGTGCGCGCGGAGGCTGGAGGCGGCGGCGGTCAGCATGCCGGAGCGGAGCAGGCGGAGGGAGCTGTCGAGGGCGCGATGGACGCGCCGGAACGGGCGAACCCACGCCTCTCGCCGCATGCCTTGCGGCCGGCGTCGGTCCCGGCAAGTGCCGGCAGCGCCCCTGAGGGCCCGTGCGTGATTTCGGCTCGACATCAGCGTGCTCAACCTTGATGTTGAAGACGCATCACTCGCGGAAAAGGTTCCGGCGAGTGGCGGCGGGGCCGACGGCGCTCGAGCCCGCGACCTCCGGCCGTGACAGGCCCGTGGTCGCGGGTGAATAGAGCGTAAACGCTCTACAGGTAATGGAATAACTCTCCGGCAACGGAGTGACTTAGCCGCGAAAAACCGCGACCTAGCGACCCATCGGTGCTTGCGACTCGCTCACTTGCGCTTCGGGATGAGCTTCCGAAGATCGCAACCGTTGAACACGTCCCGCCGCACCCTGAGCAGGTCCATTCGAATAGCACGCGGAGCTCCTGCGGAGCAAGCCGCAGATGCGGGGTCTGTCCCGAGCAAAGCGTCGTGGGTAGGTGATGCGCCTTCCGCGTACACTCCTTGATCGTGGAAGCGCAACACGATGGCGTCGACGAGCTGACCCGGCGCGATGGGTCATTCCAGGAAGCATCGTCGGGAATCGCGACCGCATCGCCCCAACGATCCCGGCTCAGGACCTGCCGGTGAAGGTCGCGGGGCTGGTCTTCGCCACGCTGCTTCTCGCGTCGTGCGCCACGGCCGGCGAGCGACGGCCATACGACTGTGATCCGTACCTGTGTCCCGACGCGGCGCAATGCGTCGCCGAGGCGCGGCGGGTCCTCCGCGAGCGCGGCGAGGTGTCGCAAGCGGCCTGCTACTTCCTGAAGGGAACCGAGCACGACCCGCAATCGTTCGAGGCGCGGCTCGGGCTCGGGATATCCCTGGCAATGACCGGTTTCACCGACAGAGGCACGCCGTACCTGAACGCGGTGCGCGACTCCGCGCCCGACGTGCACCTGCAGAACGTCGCGATCTTCTGGCTGAGTCGCATGAAACATCCGCTGAAGGTGGCGCTGTACTACCGCTACGGCACGACCTGTCTGCACCAGATTGAAGGCGTCCAGAAGAAGAGCGACCTGTCGAGCGAGGACGCCGTCGATTGGCTGCGAGTTCATCTCCGGCCCGTCAAACCGGTCAAGGTGGTCGGCCGGATTCGCTCCATCGCGGACGTCTCCTGGCGGACGAACGCGCGCGAGCAGGGGGCCGAGTACGCGATCATCGGCACCTCGATCTGCGAGGCCGTCGAGGCGCCAAAGAAGTGGCCGACCAGCGTGACCGTGCGCTACGAGATCTTCGACGTTGCCAGCGGGACGAAGCTCGCCACGCACGAAGCCCATGCGGACGGGCGGGAGGACGGAGGGCTTTGGCAGATGATCGGCCTGTTTCGCGATGCCGCCAACGACGCGCTGAATCCGATCGTGGCCAGTCTGCTCGCCCGCGAGGAGCTATGGTGACCGGGCCGCGTTGACGATGGTGACGATCACCGCGCGAAGCAGGTTCGCCGGCCAGCCCGCAATGCCGAACTCGATCTCGTCTCCGATCGCGAGCACGTTCTGGTCTAGCGGCACCAGATTCACGCGAGACAGCTCGGCCCAGGTCAGAAAGCCGTGCGCCTCCTTGCGGCCGTAGTACATCCCGCCCTCGGTGAAGACGAGCGCGCTGTACGTCCCGAAGTCCGAGTAGTCGTTCATCACCACGGCGATGGCCGTCTCCTCCGGCGGCACGGAGGCGAGTCTCTTGGCGAATCCGCCGATGCCGTCCGGAATCTCAGCTTCGTAGTACAGCCCTTCGCTCTGGTACCACGGCGTCAGCGCGCGCATCACCGCGAGGCGCACGGGCGTCGCGTTGGCGGGGTAGCACGGGCTGGTCGGGTCGTTCGGCACGACGCGGCGGTCGCAGCAGCGGAGCTGCTTCCGCGCACGGCCATCCGCCATCAGATTCGTCCCGTGAAGGGCGGCTCCGATGACCGTTTTTGGCAGGGCGATGACTTTGCCGGCCGTGATCCCGATCGTTCCGACGACTCCCTGGCGGGCCGGATTGAGTCCCTCGAAGTAGATCGAGATCTCGCTGGCGATGTTCGCGCACGGGGGATTCAGCACGAGGCCCTGCATGTGCCGGATGAGCGCCTCGTCGCAGGAGTACGCCTTGTTCCCCTTGGTGGCGTAGCAGAGATCGTGCGCCTTGCAGCCCACGTCGATGTCGTCCATCGGCGGGATGGCCTGCAGCTCGGCGGCGCGCTCGCGGGCCGGGAAATTGGGGCCGCAGAACTTGCCGTGGTGCTGGAACGTACGGCAGGCGGTGGCCAGGACGATGGCCCCGATCAGCAGCGCGCCCTTTTCGATCAACGCGTCCCCCTCACAGCGTCTTCACCAGTTTCTTCGGCGCGATCGCCCGGTAGCTCTCCTCGATCCAGGCCCTGAACAGATCCATCGGCACGTCGCCGGTCTTGGTGAACCTGGCCGTACCCCAGCCGCTCTTGGCGAGGGTGTAGCCGGTGGGCTCGACGAAGGGCAAGTCGACGGCCGTGTGGCACGAGCCGGGGAGCTTGACGGACATACTCAGCTCCTTGGCGTTTTTCTCGTCGCCCAGGAAGACGTAAGCCTTCCCGTTCCCCTTGATGGCCCGATGGCCCCGGGGGAAGTCCTCGTGCGCCTCGGTGAGGGTCATCGCGTAATCCCGCAGCTCCAGCGCTTCCAACGTCTTCTCTTGCGCCATGTGCACATTAATTCTCTCCCATGACGGATGCGCATGCACTCCCTGCTCCGGCCGGCGAGAAGGTCGGCCCGTTTCAAGTGGTCATCCTGGCGCTGTCGATCTACGTCCTTGTTGCCATGTTCGTCGAGGCGACGGTCGCCCTTCCCCGCGCAGCAGGTCCGGCTGCTGCGCCCCGCGCTTCGCGCTCGCTTTAAGTACGCTTGTGACACGTTTTTTCCGTGGAACATTCGCGCCGAACCCGGAAACATTTCGTGCGCAGACTTCCGCTCGCGAAAATCGCGACCTTGCGAGTCACCTTGCGAGTCTCCAAATTTCTAACGCGACCCTCTGAAAAGACGAATGCCTCGAAGTCGCGGGCGCATACGAGCTTTAATTTGGCGACCGACGGGGTTCGAACCCGCGACCTCCGGCGTGACAGGCCCGTGGTCGCGGGTATTTAGAGAGGGAGCGATCTACAAGGGGTGGGATAACTCGCTGATTCCGAGGAAGTTAGCGGCGCAAAAACGCGACCTTGTGAGTCACCTTAGCTTTACCGCGCGGCCGAACTTCTCGGCTGGACTCCGGCCGAGATGGATGCAGCGGTGAAGTTCGGGGACATCGACGTTGATCCCTCGTCGTCGGATCTGATTCCGCGCGCGGAACTCATCGAGAAGGCCACGCATCAATGGCCGTTCTCCGTCATCCAGGCAGCGTTGGGCGAGCACGCCGCCGCGATCTTTTCTCCCGGCTTGCTGACGCGCCCGCTCATCGTGCCGGTTCACACGTACGCGGATGCGATGCTCGATTACTTCGCGGCGAAGGGGAACGAGTCGAAGGAAGCGGTACTCGGTCACCTGGCCCATTCTCGCCAGCTTCTCGAGGCGCAGGCGCCAGGACATCCGCGAGCGATGGTATGGCTTAGACTCGCCGCATGGGACTCTTGACCTTCAGCATCAACGTCACCCTGGACGGCTGCGTCGACCACCAGGAGGGAATCGCCGACGACGAGACACACGCCTTCTTCACCCGCCTCATGGACGAGGGCGGGGCGATGCTGTGGGGCCGCGTCACCTACGAGATGATGGAGAGCTACTGGCCGGCGGTCGCCCGCGGCGACGAGGAGGCGCCGCCGGCGATGCGCGAGTGGGCGGTCAAGCTGGAGGCCAAGCCGAAGTACGTGGTGTCGTCGACACGAAAGGACTTCCCGTGGACCAACAGCCACCACATCGCCGGCGACCTGCGCACGGGCGTGCAGAAGCTCAAGGACGCGACCCCGGCCGGCGTGCTTCTCGGTAGCGGCAAGCTCGCCACCGAGCTGGACCGGCTGGATCTGATCGACGAGTACAAGTTCCTCGTCCACCCCAGGATCGCCGGCCACGGCCCGACCCTGTACCAGAGCGGGCTGCCCAGCACGCGACGGCTCGAGCTGGTCTCGGCGAAGCCGCT
>JBIOTX010000058.1:0-3694 GCA_044866315.1 Thermoanaerobaculia bacterium
CGGCGGGCCTTTGCTCCCTTCACGGAATCGAGCTTCGGCGACGACGCCACGGTGACCTCGGAGAAAATCGGTGATCAGGATGTGTGGGTCGTGGAGACTCCGAACGCCCGGTACTCGTTCGATGCCGGATCAGGATTCCTCTTGCGCCGCGTCGTCTTCTACAGCAGTCCCGTGGGGCGGATCCCCGAGCAGACCGAGTTCGACCACTATCGCGACGTCGGCGGCGTGAAGGTCCCGTTCACCACTCGCGTCGCCCTGGTCGATCCGTGGTTGGGCGGAACCCGTCAAGCGACGACGATCGTGATTGGCAAGCCGATCCCGCCGACGGAGCTCGAGAAACCTTCGCCATGACAAACGCCGTGTGAATGGCAGTCCCCGTCCGAGCGCTAAGGCAGGATCTCGACGTACCCGTCCGTTCCATGCACGCGGATCCGCTGCCCATCCCGAATCAGTCGGGTGGCATGCTCCACTCCGACGACGGCCGGCAAGCCGTACTCCCGTGCGATCACCGCGCCGTGAGTCATCAGGCCCCCCACCTCCGTCACCAGGCCCTTGATCGCGACGAACAGGGGCGTCCAGCTGGGGTCCGTGTAGGGGGTGACCAGGATGTCGCCCGTTTCGAGATCGGCCTCCGCCATGTCCAGGATGACCCGGGCCCGCCCCTCGATGGTACCGGCGGAAACCGGCAAGCCGATCAGCGCGCCGGGCGGTACATCGTCGCGCCGGTACGTCCCGGAGACCATCTCGCCATCCGACGTGAGCACCCGAGGCGGCTTGAGCGATTGATACGACCTGAACTCGTCTTTGCGCCGGCGAATGAGCTCGTCGTCCACATGGTTCGTGCGCACGGCGTCCTGGACCTCCTGGAACCTGAGATAGAAGATGTCTTCCTTCTCCCGAAGCACGTGGGCCTGCACGAGACGCTCGGCTTCTTCCGTCAACGCCTGCTTGTAGACGAAGTAGCGGCTGACCATGTGGTACTTGGGATACTCCCGGTACCCTGCGAACGTCCGGACCCGTTCGATCATGCGTTTCGTCTCTTCGGCCCGGCGCGCTCCGTCCGGCAAGGCCCGCAAGCGTTCCAGCAACTCCTCTTCCTTCTTCCGGGCCTCCTCCCGCCCTTGCTCGAAACGTCGCTCGGCGGCGCCCGGCTCGAAATTCTCGATGTGGCCGAGGAGGATGGGCACGAGCATGGTGGGGCGTTCGCTCCAACGCGGCCTGGTGATGTCGATCTCGCCGGCGCCGCGCATGCCGTATTGGTCGAGCCAGGCGCGAATGGCGTCTCGCGCTTCCGGCCCGCCCGCGAGCCTGGGCAACTGGTCCAGGAAATCCTCGTCCTCGACCCGCTGCAGAAAAGCCACCACCTCCGGGTGCGGTCGGATCACGTCGGCGACGTCGAGGAGCGCCAGCCCCATCTCCGATGTGACGTTGTTCGGGACGGATTGGGTGAGCGTGTCGGCCGCGTTCTTCTCGCCCAGCCACGCCTGCAGCTGGTCGTTGAGCCACCAGGCGGCCTCCATCCCCGCCATGATCACCTGCATGTTTTGCGGATCGGACTGGATCCGCCTCAGCTCCTGGATGTCCGCCAGGATGAAGTCGAGCAGCGCCGATCCGGACTTCGCCCGGATGTCGCGCTTCATGGCGGCGATGGAGGTGTGGATGCGTGCGATCAGCGCGGTGACCATGGCCGGATCGGTTTCGATCGCGGCGGAGCCTGCACCGGGCGGCGTCCATCCGGGTCCTTCGCCCGGGAGCGACGGGATGAAGTCGCCTCGGTCGAGGACGGTCTCGAGCGCGTCCCGGATGAGCGGATCGGATTTCCCCAGGGCGCCGAGGAGACTGGCGCGGCTCGCCGGCGAAGCCAGCATCGGGGTGACGTCCACGAACAGCCTCCCGCCGGCCTCACTCATGGGCCGAGGAGTCGTCAGCTGCCACACGGAGAGTCCCAGGGGCTTGATCGGGTCGGTCATCATCTGCTGATGACCGACGGAGACGTACACGTGGTTCTCCTGGTCGCCGGCCGCGGGGATGGGGAACAGCGTCGTGATGGGCCGGCTCTGGACGATCGAGAAGTCATCGTCGGCGAGGCACCACTCGATGTCCTGCGGGCGTCCGAAGTGCGCTTCGATCCGCCGGCCCAACTGCGCGAGCCGCACGACCTGGTGCTCCGTCAGCGCCGGCCGCTCCCGCCGCGCGGGATCGATCGATTTCTCGATGATCCGGCCGTCACGCACCTTGTAGGTATCGGCGTTCACCAAACCCGAGACCAGCGCCTCGCCCAGTCCGAAGCTCGCATCCACGCAAGAGACCTTCCGATGGCCCGAGACAGGATCGGCGGTGAAGAGGATGCCCGCCGCGTGCGGAAAGACCATGCGCTGGACGACCACGGCCATGTGGACCTTGCGGGGGTCCACGCCGTTCCGCAGGCGATAGGTGACGGCTCGCTCCGTAAACAGCGAGGCCCAACAGCGGCGGACGTGCTCGAGGATGGCCTCCGTGCCCACGACGTTCAGGTACGTGTCGTGCTGACCGGCGAAGGAGGCCGTCGGCAAGTCTTCCGCCGTGGCACTCGATCGTACGGCCCAGGCAGCGTGCTCGCCGAGTCGTGAGAGCGAGCGCGCGATCGCCGCCGCGAGATCGTCGGGAATGACGATCGCCTCGATGATCCGCCGGACTCCCAAGCTGAGCTCGCGGATCGCTTCATCGTCGTTCGGCCCGAGGCGCGAGAGCTCGCGAGCGCGATCGTCGATCGATGGTGCGGACGCCATGATCCGCTGAAAAGCGTCCGTCGTGACGCAGAAGCCATCCGGCACGCGGATGCCTTCGATGCGCGAGAGCTCGCCCAGATGTGCGCCCTTGCCGCCGACGAGGGCGATCTGCGTCTGGTCGATGTCCTGGAGATCCAACACGTAGCGGGCCATCGTACGCCAGCGTCACTTTCATCGGGCCCGTCGGTGCGAGCTGGCTCGTCGCTTTCAACGTCGCCGAAACAGTGCCTTCGGGGCGATACGGATTCGCGTGCAGGTACAGACGCACGTCGCCATAGCGCCGCGTGCGTAATGTTCTGTAGATGGTGATGGAGAGCAACACAACCTCGCCGAGCACCACCGCGGCCACCACGGTCCGAAGCCCGGCGACCTCGGGCATCCCTTTGTGCGCCTCCCACAGAACCGCTGCAGTGATCAGTCCCCACCCGATCGTCCACAGCCACAGCCACAGCCACAGCCGCTGATGCCGTTCACGCAACACCTCGACGGAGTATCCGGCCGCCCAGTCGGGGCGCCACATCCACGGCCGGCCAGGTGCCGCCGACTGAAGCCCCGCCGCGGCCTGCAGATCTCTGTATTCGCGGCGGATGTTGTAAAGCCTCACCGATCCGCCAATGGTGAAGAACGATCCCATGAGCAGAGCGAAGTAATACGCCATCCGATCGTCCGGGTCGGCCTCGGCGGTCAGTGCGAGGGAAATGAAGATGAGTCCGGAGAGGATGAACGCGGATCCGAAGACGACGGCGCAGCCGGTTGCGATGCGAGTGGTTTTTGTCGTTTCTGCGGGTGTACGAACCGGCGACATGGCCGCCGATTGTCGGTGGCGTCAGGGGCTGAAGCAAGAGCGCAAAACGCCGCCCGGTCTTGCGACCGGGCGGCGTTGGTTGTGTGCTTTTTGGTAGGTGCTAGCGGACTCGAACCGCTGA
>JBIOTX010000059.1:0-4747 GCA_044866315.1 Thermoanaerobaculia bacterium
TCGAGGAAGGGGAGGCGGCGGCGTTCTCACTCGGCCTCACCGATCTCCATCCCGAGGTCCTCAAGCTCCTCGGGCGCCTGCGCTACCGCACCTCGTACGGCCAGAACGTGCTCGTGCACTCGCTGGAGGTGGCGCAGCTGGCGGCTCTCATGGCGGTGGAGCTCGGCGTCAACGACACCATCGCCAAGCGCGGCGGTCTGCTCCACGACATCGGCAAGGCCATCGACCGGGAGATGGAGGGAACGCACCTCGAGCTCGGCCGTCAGGTCCTGGAAAAGTACGGGGAGAAGCGCGAGGTCATCCACGCCATGGAGTGCCACCACGGCGACTACGACCCGACCACGGTCGAGGCCGTGCTGGTGAACGCGGCCGACGCGCTGTCGGCGGCCCGCCCCGGCGCGCGGCGCGAGATCCTCGAGAACTACGTCCACCGTCTGGAGCGGCTGGAAGCCATCGCCAACTCCATGGACGGCGTCTCCAAGAGCTTCGCCATCCAGGCAGGGCGCGAGCTTCGCATCATCGTCAACTCCGAGAAGATCACCGACGAGCAGTCGATCTGGCTCTCGAAGGACGTGGCCCGGAAGATCGAGTCCGAGCTGCAGTACCCGGGGCAGATCAAGGTGACGGTGATCCGGGAGATGCGCGCGACGGAGTACGCCAAATAGTGATTCGTGTCCTGTACATTGGAGATGTCGTCGGCCAGCCGGGCCGGCGGGCGTTGCACCAGAAGTTGAACACGGTGATCGACCGGGACAGGGTCGACTTCACGATCGTCAACGTCGAGAACGCCGCCGGCGGCTTCGGGGTCACCGAGGCCATCATGGAGGAGCTCTCGGAGCTGCCGATCAACGCCTACACGTCCGGGAACCACATCTGGGACAAGAAGGACTTCGTCGACAACTACGAGCACTACCCGCACGTGATCCGGCCGGCGAACTACCCGGCCGGCAACCCGGGGAAGGGGAAGGTCATCCGCCAGACCGCGAGCGGCGTCAGCGTGGCCGTGCTCCAGCTGATGGGCAACGTCTTCATGCCGCCGGTCGACAATCCCTTCCACTGCGCCGACCGCGAGCTGGCGGAGATCGGCGACACGGCGAAGGTGATCATCGTCGACATCCACGGCGAGGCCAGCTCGGAGAAGCAGGCCATGGGCCGCTATCTCGACGGCCGGGTCTCCGCCGTGGTCGGCACGCACACGCACGTGCCGACGGCGGACGAGCGCATCCTCCCGAAAGGAACGGCCTACCAGACCGACGTCGGCATGACCGGCGCGTACGACTCGGTCATCGGCTTCCGCCCCGAGGAGGCCCTGCACCGGTTCCTCATGAACACCCCTCGCAAGCTGGAGGTGGCCAAGCGGGACATCCGGCTCTCGGGGGCGCTGATCGAGATCGACGAGACGACGGGACGCGCGGAGCGGATCGTGCGGGTGCACGAACATCTGGGGGAGTAGTTGCGCCTCGCCGTCGTCGCCCTCGGCCACGTGCATGCGGAAGATCTCCAGCCGCTGACCACGCGCTTCACGCACATCGAGCAGCTCGTGCTGGACATCCAGCCGCGCGACGACCTGGGACAGCATCGGCCGGAGCTGAACCGCGCCGTGGATGCCGCGTCCACGGACTGGGTGCTGATCGTGCGGGAGCGGGAAGTGATCGACGACGCGCTGGCAGAGGAGATCGCCGGCGCCATCGCCGCCGGAAAGGCGTACGGCTTCCGCATCCGCTCCGTTCCGATTTACGCGGGGAAGCCGCTGCTGCTGAGCCGCCACGACGGCGAGCTGCGGCTCTTTCATCGGCGGCATTTCCTGCGCCGGGGCGAGCCGGCGGTGCAGGGGACGGTGGTGCGCCTCGGGAGTCCGCTGCGCTCGATCACCTTCGCGACGCCGGAGGAGCATCGCGCCCATCTGGCCAGGACCGCGGCGCCGCGCTCACCGCTGCGCCACGCGTTGCTGTTCCTCGGCTACCTCGCGGGCATACGCGTATTGGACGCGAATACGCTTCGCTACTTGTGGATCGAAGCGGGCTTCGACGGCCCTAGGCAGTAGCCAGCACCATCGCCGGCCGCCGCGGAGCCGCACGGAGGTTGCCGTTGGCCCGGAACTGGCGCGGCGACATCCCGTAGCGGATGCGGAACTGCTGGCGGAAGTAGTTCTCGGAGTCGAACCCGCAGCGGCGTGCCACCTGCGAGACGCGCATGTTGCCGTTCTTGAGCAGCCGCGCCGCCTTCTCCAGGCGCTTCTCCTTCAGGAACTGGCTGAGCAGCCGTCCCGTCAGGCGATGGAACCGGCCGGAGATGTACTGCCGCGTGTATCCGAGCTCTTTGGTCACCGCCTCGACGGTGACCTCCTCGTCGGCGCGCAGGCGTCGACGCACCGTCTTGATGAGCGCTCGCAGCAGACCGTCCATTGAGCTTCTCCTATGCGAAAGTGCGACCGTTGAACGGATTGCAACCCGCTACACGAATGGCCGTGCCGGCGGGTGCGACCAAACCGTCTTTTTTTGGATGGAAGAATGATAGCGCGGTGTCAACGGCGCGTCCAGCGCTGCCCGTCCCGCTCCCGATACTTGTCCATCATCCTGGCGAAGGCCTGGTCCAGGTCGATGCCCAGGGAGTTGGCCAGGCAGATCAGGACGAACAGGGCGTCGGCGATCTCTTCGCCGGCGTCGCCGACCGGCTCACCCTGCTTCGGCTTCTTGCCGCCGTAGTGGTGCATGAGCACCCGCGCCAGCTCGCCGACCTCCTCGGTGAGCCGGGCGAGCATGGGCAGCGGCGCGAAGTAGCCTTCCTCGAACTGGGAGATCCAGGCGTCGACTTCCTCTTGCGCGCTTTTGAAGGACATGCCTGTCAGGATAAACTTGCGCTCGCCAATGCGCTTCCGAATCGTGGTGCTGGGTGGGCTTCTCGCGGCGAGTGCGCTCGCGGCGAGCGCCGACGTCCGCCTGGCCGTGCGCGCCGACGGCAGGAAGGTGATCTACAACGTCGGCGGCGCCCCGAAGGGCACCCGGGCCGCGGATCTCAAGTGGCTCGCCTCCCGCCACGACCGGCGCTCCCGGTACGACACGATCATCGAGCGCTATGCCGCCAAGTACCGCGTCGACCCGACGCTCGTGCGCGCGGTCATCCAGGTCGAGTCGGACTTCGATCCGCACTGCGTCTCCCACAAAGGCGCGCGCGGCCTCATGCAGCTCATGCCCGCCACGGCCAAGCGCTACGGCGTCCAGGCCATTCACGATCCGGAGCAGAACATCCACGGCGGCATCCGCTACCTGGCCTACCTGACGACCCTTTTCCGCGACGACCTCCCGCGCGCCCTCGCGGCCTACAACGCCGGCGAGAATGCGGTCCTCAAGTACGGCGGCATCCCGCCGTACGAGGAGACCTCGACCTACGTCGTCCGGGCCATGACCGTGTACTACGGCCGCCCGTACGGCCAGGCCGTGTCCTTCGCCGGGAAACGCGGCGGCAAGAAGCTCCGCGGCGGCTTCGGCGTGCAGCCGGTGGTCGCGGCGCTTGTGCCGAATGCAAAATATCTAGGCACGCACTGACCGGCCGCGCGGTGCCGCGCGCTACAATCCCCGCCGCACCATGCCTGAGAGAGACCCGGCCGTCGCGCCGCCATTCGATCAGGGCGTCTTCCTCCTGCACTACAACCGAGGGCGCGAGGCATTCCAGGAAGGAAGGTATGCCGAAGCGCGCCGCGAGCTGGAGGCCGCCCAGCGTCTGCGTCCCGACGACGCCGACGTGCTGAACCTGCTCGGTCTGGTCTACTTCAAGACCAACGCCTTCCCCGAGGCGGAGGTCATCTACCGCCGGCTCATCCACGAGAACCCGAACGTCTTCATCCTCCACTCCAACCTCGGGCTGATCCTGTTCAAGCAGGGCAAGCACGAGGAGGCCGAGACCTTCCTCCGCCGGGCCATCGAGCTGCGCCCGAACTACGCCAAGTCGCACCTCTACCTGGGTCTGTTGTACCGGCAGAAGAAGAAGTTCGGGCTGGCCCTCGAGCATCTCCGCTTCGCCGGCGCCGACAAGCTCGTGCGCGAGGTGGAAGTGGAGATGCGGCCCAAGCCGGTGGAGAAGACCACCCAGAAAGTGCGGGCCATGACCACGGAGCAGGCAGAAGCCGTCCAGCGCACGGCGATGGAGAACCGCACCCAGCCCGGCACGGCGCGCACGCCCGAGGTGCCGATCACCACCCAGCCCAGCCTCGTCGCCGACCCGGCCGCGGTCACCGCCGCGCGCAAGCTGCAGGATGCCGTCGACGAGCCACAGCACGTCGAGGCCAAGCACATCGACGTGGCGCGCAAGATCGAGGGCGCGTCCAAGACCTTCGTCCTCCACGAGAACGGCTTCCTGGAGATCAACTTCGCCCGCAGCGTGCACGTCAAGCGCGGCACCGTCTCCAGCTACTCCGGCAACCTCAAGTTCGTCGCCGAGTCCGGCCTCGTCGGCACGACCGCCCAGACTCTCGTGAAGGCGGTAGGGCAGGGCAAGATCTTCGTCTACGAGAAAGGCCGCAAGACCTTCCTCCTCGACCTCAACGACGAGTTCATCTACGTCGAAGGCAGCAACCTCCTCGCCCTCGAAGACTCCCTCACGTATCGCGTCGAGCCGATCTATGACGCCAGCTACCAGAAGAAGATCGACACCGTGAAGATCTTCGGCAAAGGCTCCCTGGCCATCTCCACCTCCATCGAGCCCCTCACCCTGCGCGTCACGCGCGAATACCCCCTGTCCATCTCCTCGA
>JBIOTX010000060.1:0-45501 GCA_044866315.1 Thermoanaerobaculia bacterium
GCGACGATTCGGCAGGCTGAGAGCCCGCCGCTCCACGCTGCTCGTCCTCGCCATCATCGCCGTGCCCATGGCCATCGCCTTCCTCATCACCGGCTCCGCCACGAACGTCCACTCCTGGCGCGAGATCATCCCCACCGCGCCGATGAAGTACGTGGCCGGCCTCTTCGGCCTCCTCGCCGACGGCATGGGCGGCATCGTCTTCCAGGCGCCGTTTTATCTCCTCGGCCTCTTCGCCATCACACGCTGGAGCGCGACGCCGCGCGGATTTCGCATCGGCCTCCTCGCCAGCGTGATCTATGTCTTCTACCTCCTGCCGCGGCCGGAGTGGTATGGCGGCTGGGCGCCGCCGCTGCGCTATGTCGTCTTCCTGATGCCCGTCCTGGCCCTCGGCGCGGCCTCGGTGTGGGACCGCGTCTCCCGCGGCGCGATCGCGCTCGTCGCCGCGGCGACCGTCGGCCTGGTCATCCACGGCGTCGCCCACCCGTGGCACCTCTTCCACATCGCCGACGGCGAGAACTCCCTGGGCGAGTGGCTCTCGCAGCTCTACCACGCCGATTTCTCGCGCGTCTTCCCGAGCTTCGTGCGGATCAATGAGGCCGCCTGGATCGGCGCGGCGGTGGTGATCCTCGCGATCTTTCTGCTGCGCCGCACCAAGGTCGATCTAGTCATCCCCCTCGTCGCCCTGGCCATCGCCTTCGGCTTCAACCACGCGCGCCGGCCGGCGGCGCTGCGAGTCGACTTCGAAGACGCGCACGTGCTCCACAAGGGCGGGAAGCTCTACCCCGAGCAGTACACGATGATGCGCCAGTTCTACCGCGGCGGCTGGGTGCTCGAAGCGGGCGACTCTGCGTCCTTCCTCGCCGGCGCCGGCAAGTGGAAGGTCCACTTCATCACCGGCCTCGGCGCCACGATCGACGTTGCCGGCCGCGCGTACCAGCTGCCGAAGAGCGACGCCTATCAGACGATCACCATAGAGATCCCGCGGAGCGGACGGGTGACGCTGCGCTGCCTGAGCGGCGCGGTCAATATCGATCGGATGGACCATGAGTGACGTCGAGATCATCGTTCTCGACCTCGACGGCGGCGCTATGCTCGAGGAGTGCGTCGCCTCCATCCGCGCGCAGACCGTCGCGGCGCGCATCGTCGTCTTCGACAACGGCTCGCGCATGCCGACGTCCGTGGCCGGCGCGGAGGTCCTCCGCAGCGAGACCAACCTCGGCTTCGCCCGCGGGGTGAACGAGGCCTGGCGCCGCACCACCGCGCCGTACGTCGCGCTGGTCAACAACGACGTGGTCCTCCAGCCGGACTGGCTGGCCGCGGTGCGCGACGCGATGGAGCGCGATCCTCACCTCGCCGCCGTGCAGACCATCATCCGCCGCCCCGACGGCCTGATCGACGGGGCGGGCATCGACATCAGCGACGGCACCTTCCGTCAGATCGGCCACGGCCGGCCCGTCGGCTCGCCGCTCGCCGTAGCCTGGGGCGTCTCCGCCACGGCCACGCTCTACCGCCGCACCGCGGTGGGGGAGCGCCCCTTCGAGGAGCGCCTCTTCGCCTACTACGAGGATGTCGAGCTCTGCGCGCGTCTGAGGGCGGGCGGGTGGCGGACGGCCGTGCTGCCGGTGGTGAAGGCCACGCATCGCGGATCGGCGAGCGCCGCGAAGCTGCCCGGCGCGCAAAGGCTCCGCACGCGCAACCGCTACCTCGTCGCGCGCATGTACCCCGGCGTCGGCCGCCTCGGCGCGCTGTTGTGGGAAGATGCGCGGCTCGCGCTGCGCGGCCGCACCTCGCTCCCCGGCGTGATCGAAGGTCTATGGTCCAGGTTGTAGTGCACACGCCGGACGTCGTCGGCGATCGCATGGCCGGCCCCGGCATCCGGGCCTGGCACCTCGCCCGCGAGCTGGCCAAGCACTTTCCGACGAAATTGATCGCGAAGCGCGACGCGGGTGCGGAGGGCGTTATCGACCACGGCTCCGCCGACGCCCGCCGCCTCCTCCGTCAAGCCGATGTCCTCATCGGCCAGCCCGCCCGCGGCTTCCGCGCGCGCCGCCGCGGCCAGCGCGTCGTCTACGACATGTTCGACCCCACCGTGCTGGAGCTGCGCGAGCTGTACGGCAACCGCCCCTCGCCGCGCCAGCGCATCCACCTGGCCGCGGAGTGGTGGCGGCTCACCGAGGCGCTGATGCGGGCGGACCTGCTCATCTGCGGCGCGCGCCGGCAGCGGCAGTTCTACGAGACGCTCCAGAGCGGCGAGGCGCCGTGGATCGAGGTCCCCTTCGGCATCGAGCCGGACGAGACCCGGGCCTGCGAGAAGCCGCGCGACAACATCGTAGTCTGGGGCGGCGGCCTCTGGGAGTGGCTCGATCCCGCCAGCGCGGTCGAGGCCGTCCTCCGCCTGAATGCCGAGGGGCTGCGGACGCGCCTGCTGTTCCTCGGGCGGGCCCGGCCGAACGCGAACCAGGGCGTCATCGACCGCCGCCGCGAGGACCGTTTCGACCTTCTCCTGAGGCGCGGCGGCCCGTACGTCTCCGCCAACGAGGACTGGGTCCCCTACCGCGAGCGCCTGGCGTGGTTGCGCTCAGCGAAAATCGCTATCATGCTCCACCGTCGCACGGCGGAGGCCGACTACTCCATCCGCACGCGGCTCTTCGACGCCATCGCCGCCGGCACGCCGGTCGTGGCCACGGCGGGGGGATTCGCGGCGGAGCTGGTGGAGGAGGAAGCCCTCGGCGTCGTCGTCCCGCCCGAAGACCCGGGGGCGGTCGCCGGCGCGATCCGGCGTCTCCTGACCGACGACGATCTCTATTTACGCTGCGTACAACACCTCGAGCGGATTCGACCGCGGTTCGCGTGGGAAGCAGTCACGCGGCCCCTCGTCGACGCGATCAAGCAATGGCAAACCTGATGTTCGATCCGACCGGGAGAACCGACCTCGTGGCCGCGCGGCCGGTCGACGTCTCTATCCTCATCGTCACCTGGAACAGCGAGCGCTTCATCGACCGCTGCCTGCGCTCGATCGGCGCCGCCTGCGAGGGGCTGGCCCACGAGGTCGTGATCCACGACAACGCCTCCGAGGATGCGACCCTGAAGGCCATCCACGACCCGAACGCGCGCATTCTCCGCTCCGCGGTCAACACCGGCTTCGCCGCCGGCACCAACCGGGCGATCGCAGCCGCGCGCGGCAAGTACGTCTTCCTCCTCAATCCCGACTGCGAGCTCGAGCCGCACGCCATCACCCGCCTGTACGAGTTTCTGGAACTGCATCCCGGCGTGGCCGCGGCCGCGCCGCTCCTGGTCGACGAGAGCGGCGACATCCAGCGCGAGTTCCAGCTGCGCCGCCTCCCCACCCTGCGCACCTTGGCGGCCGAGGTGCTGATGCTGGACAAGCTCTTCCCGCGGAACCGGACCACGGCCCGGCACCGCTATCGCGACCTCGACCTCTCCGAGCCGCGGCGCATCGAACAGCCCGCGGCGGCGGCGCTGCTGATCCGCCGCAGCGTGGTCGACGAGGTCGGCCCGCTCGACGAGCAGTTCGCCCCGGCCTGGTTCGAGGACGTCGACTACTGCCGGCGCCTGGCCGAGTTCCGCAAGGACATCTTCGTCGTCCCCGCGGCCGGCGCGCGCCACTTCGGCGGGGCCAGCCTCGAGCACATGCCCTTCGCGCGCTTCACCGACGTCTGGTACGGCAACATGTGGCGCTATGCGAACAAGTGGCTGGGGGCCTCGCGGACGGAGACCCTGCGCTGGATCATCATCGCCGGCATGCTCCTGCGCTGTGCGTCCAGCCTGGTGGGGATGCGGCCGAACGGCGTGCGGCGGTGGGACGCCTTCCGCGCCTACTGGAACGTGCTGAAGAAAGCCTTGAATCGATGGACTCCGGACTCGTCTCCGTCGTCCTCGTAAGCTTCAGCAGCGCGCAGCACCTGCCGCGCTGTCTGGAAGGCGTCCGGCAGCAGACCCACTCGTCGATCGAGCTGATTGCCGTCGACAACGCGTCCGTCGACGGCTCCGCGGAGCTCCTCGCGCCCGCGGCCGCGCACCTCATCCGCAACGACACGAACCGCGGCTTCAGCGTGGCCGTGAATCAGGCGCTCCGCGTCGCGCGCGGCGAGTTCGTGCAGCTCCTAAACCCCGACTGCTTCCTCGCGCCGGATTACATCGCCCGTCTCGTCACCGCGCTCTACGAGGCCGGCCCGGAGTTCGGCTCGGCGACGGGGAAGCTGCTGCGCGACGATGACCCGTTGCAGGTCGACTCGATGGGCATCCGCATGACGCGTTCCGGCCGCCACTTCGATATTCAGGACGGCGAGCCGACGGAAGTCTTCGGTGTCTCCGGCGCTGCCGCGCTCCACCGGCGCGCCTTTCTCGACGACGTGGCGGTCGACGGCGAGGTCCTCGACGAGGACTTTTTCGCCTACCGCGAGGACGCCGATCTCGCCTGGCGCGGCCGGCTCCGCGGATGGCGCGCGCTCTGCGAACGGGACGCCGTCGCCCATCACGTCCGCCGCGTCACCCCGGACGTGCGACGCGCCCTGCCGCCGGAGATCAACATGCACTCGGTCAAGAACCGCTTCCTCCTGCGGCTCAAGAATGAAGGCCTCTACCTGGCCCTGCGCAACGCGCCCTTCGAGCTGACGCGCGATCTCGTCGTCCTCGGCGCGGCGCTGACCATCGAGCGCACGTCCCTCCCGGCGTTCTCCTGGCTCTGGCGCAACCGCGCGCGCGTCCTCGCCAAGCGCCGCGCCATCCAGTCGCGCCGCAAAGTCTCCGACCGCGAGCTGGCGAGGTGGTTCGAATGAAGCTGGCCATCCTCGGCACGCGCGGCGTCCCGCCGACCTACGGCGGCTTCGAGACCATGGCCGCCGAGCTGGGAATGCGTCTCGTCGCACGCGGACACGAGGTCTGGGTCTATGGCCGTGAACGTGGAGCGGCGGGCTTTAGCCCGCCGACCTGGAACGGCCTCCACCGCATCACTCTCCCCGCCGTAAACCACAAGTACCTCGAGACCGTCTCCCACGCCTTCCTCTCCGCCCTCGACGCCCTGCGCCGCGACTTCGACGCGGTGCTGGTCTGCAACGCCGCCAACGCGTTCGTCCTCCCTCTCCTGCGCGCGGCGCGCATCCCCGCCGCGATCAATGTCGACGGCATCGAGCGCCGTCGCCGCAAGTGGAACGTCCTCGGCCGCGCCGTCTACGCCATCGGCGAGACCCTCTCGGTCAGCTTCGCCAACGCCGTCATCGCCGACGCGAACGTGATCGCGGACTACTACCGTGCCCACTACGGAATCGAGCCGGTCACGATCCCCTATGGCGCGGAGTTCCCCGAGGAGGAGGACTCCGACGTTCTGCAGCGCCTCGGCCTGAAGAACTACATCCTCTACGTCAGCCGCTTCGAGCCCGAGAACAACCCCCTCGAGGTCGTCCTCGCCTACGAGAAGCTCACGGACGCGCCCCCTCTGGTCATGCTCGGCAAAGGCCTCTACGCCCGCGACGTCGTCGCCGAGCTCCACCGCCACGCCAGCGACCGTGTTCTCTTCCCCGGCGCGCTCTACGGCCGCGACTACCGCACCCTCCAGCGCCACGCTGCGGTCTACATCCAGGCCACCGAGGTGGGGGGGACCCATCCGGCGATGATCGAGGCCATGGCCTCGGCGGGCTGCGTTCTGGCCCACGACACGCCCGAGAACCGGGAAGTCGGCGGCGATGCGGTCGGTTATTTTCACCTCCGCCCGGTAGAGACACTTTCCGGCATACTTTGCGAATGGCTCGACAACCCTTTGATTCGCGAGGACTTCCGGGCCCGGGCGCGGAAGCGGGCGCGAGAGCGGTACTCCTGGGCGCGGGTCGCCGGGCAATACGAGCAACTTTTCGATAACTTCTTCTAGACGTTCCGCTTGGGCGGCGCGTATAGATACCGATAAAGATCTGACTGGATGCTGAAGCAGAAGGCACGAGTAATTGCGCGGATCGTTTACGGCGTCGATCTGGCGTTGACGTCCGTGGCGTTTTTTGCCGCCTTCTTCATCCGCGATCTCCTCCTCCCCGCCGTCGACCCGAGCCACTTCCCGACCGGCCTCTTCCCGATCCAGGAGTACCTGAAGATCTATCCGATCGTCCTGGTGATCTGGTCGGTGCTCCTCTTCACCTACGAAAGCTACCACTCCCACCGCACCATCCCCCTCACCCGCGAGGCCCTGACCACCATCCGCGTGGTCGGCGTGGGCGTGGTGCTCCTGGCCACGCTCGCCTACCTCTTGCCGCTGCGGCAGCTCTCGCGCGCCTGGTTCGTGCTCTTCGCCGTGCTGTCGATGGTCCTTCTCGTGGCCGAGAAGATCATGCTGCGGGTCATCGCCCGGTGGGTGCGCTCGAAGGGCCTCAACTATCGAACGGTCCTCATCGTCGGCACCGGCCGCCGGGCCACCGACATCGCCCACACCATCCTCGATCACAAGTACTGGGGCTACAAGATCCTCGGCTTCGTCTCCGACGGCCACCGCCTCTCCAACGGGTGGGCGCGCTACCGGATCTTCGGCACCGTCCCCGATCTCAAGCGCATTCTCGAGAAGGGGCAGACCTCCGAGCCGATCGACGAGATCGTCTTCGCCGTCACGCGCAAGAAGCTCGACGAGATGAAGCAGATCTTCCTCCTCTGCGAGGAGCTTGGCATCCGCACCCGCGTGGCCATGAACTTCTTCAACAACCGCGTGGCCCGCCTCGAGATCGAGGAGATGGAAGGCGTGCCCTTCCTGACCTTCACCACCACGCCGTCGAACGAGGCCCAGCTCGCCCTCAAGCGCGCCCTCGACATCGCCGTCTCGCTCCTCCTCCTGGCTCTGACCCTGCCGGTGATCACCGTCGCCGCGCTGTTCATCCGCCTCACCTCCCCGGGCTCGGTGCTCTTCAAGCAGAAGCGCATCGGCCTCAACGGGCGCATGTTCACCCTCTACAAGTTCCGGACGATGATCGAGGACGCCCACGCGCGCCGCGACGAGGTCGCCCACCTCAACGAGATGAACGGCCCGGTCTTCAAGGCCAAGGACGACCCGCGCGTCACCCCGGTCGGCCGCTGGCTGCGCCGCTTCTCCCTCGACGAGATCCCCCAGCTCTGGAACGTGCTCAAGGGCGACATGAGCCTCGTCGGCCCGCGCCCGCCCATCCCCGAGGAAGTGGCGTCGTACCATCGCTGGCACCGCCGCCGGCTCTCCATGAAGCCGGGCCTCACCTGCCTGTGGCAGGTCAGCGGTCGCAACGAGATCGCCGACTTCGACCGCTGGATGAAGATGGACCTGCAGTACATCGACAACTGGTCGCCGAGTCTGGATCTGAAGATCCTGCTGCGGACCATTCCGGCCGTACTGTCGGGCAAGGGCGCGTCATAATCGCGCCCTATGAAGCTCGATCCCACCACAGACGAATTCCGCGCCGCCGGCCATCGCATCGTCGACTGGATCGCGGACTACCTCCAGAACATCGACCAGTACCCGGTGCTCTCGCGCGTGCAGCCGGGTGACATCGCGAAACAGTTCGCCGGCGCGGCGAGCGAGGGGAGCAAGCCGTACGACGCGCTGCTGGGGGAGTTCGAGTCGAAGATCGTCCCGGGGATGACCCACTGGAACCACCCGTCGTTCTTCGCCTACATCTCCGTCACCGGCTCCCAGGCCGGCATCCTCGGCGAGCTGCTGTGCTCTGCCCTGAACGTGAACGGGATGCTCTGGAAGACCTCTCCCTCGGCGACGGAGCTGGAGATGCTCGCCCTTCGCTGGCTGCGCGACGCCCTCGGGCTTCCCGACAACCTCTTCGGCATCATCAATGACACCGCCTCCACCAACGTCTTCCTCGCCCTCGCCGCCGCGCGTGAGGCCACCGGTCTCGACGTGCGCGGGCAGGGGCTGACCGGCCGCAATCTGCCGCCGCTGCGCGTCTACCTGTCCCAGCACGCCCACAACTCCGCCGAGAAGGCTGCCCTCGCCCTCGGCCTCGGACAGGCCAACGTGGTGAAGATCCCTGTCGACGACGACCACCGCATCATCCCCGCCGCGCTCGAGGAGCTCATCGCCCGCGACCGCGCCGCCGGCATGGTTCCCACCGCAGTTGTGGCCTCGGTCGGCGCGACGTCCGCCGCCACCGTCGATCCCGTCCGTGCCATCGGGGAGATCGCCGCCCGGGAGAAGCTCTGGTACCACGTCGACGCCGCCTACGCCGGCGGGGCCATGCTCTGCCCCGAGCTGCGCGTGCACTGGGATGGCGTCGAGCTCGCCGACTCGGTCATCGTCAACCCCCACAAGTGGCTCTTCACGCCGATCGACTGCAGCGTCCTCTACACGCGCCGCCCGGACATGCTCCGCCAGACCTTCTCCCTCGTCGCCGAGTACCTGCGCACGACCGACACGGCCGAGGTCAACTACATGGACTACGGGCTCCAGCTCGGCCGGCGCTTCCGCGCCCTCAAGCTCTGGATGGTCCTCGAGCACTACGGCCTGGAGCGCATGCGCACCGTCATCCGCGAGCAGATCGGCTACGCCCAGCGCCTCACCGCGGAGCTCCTGAAACGCGACGACGTCGAGCTCCTCGCCCCGCAGAGCTTCAGCATCGTCGTCTTCCGCTTGAGATCCGGCGACGACGACACCATGGCCCTCCTCGAGCGCATCAACGCCAGCGGGAAGGTATTCGTGTCGCACACGAAACTGCGGGACAAGTACGGGATCCGCGTGGCCATCGGCAACGGCGCCACGGAGTGGCGGCACGTGGAGCAGATCCTCAGCTTCCTGTGATCACCCCGATCACCGCGTCCCCGAACGCCTCCAGCTTCGCGTCGCCGATGCCGTAGATCGCGCGCAGCTCGTAGCGGGTGGTGGGCCGCACGCGCGCCAGCTCGCGCAGGGTCTTATCGCTGAAGATGACGTACGGCGGCACGCCGCGCTCCTCGGCCTCGCCGCGCCGCCACGTCCGCAGGGCCTCGAAGAGCTGGCGGTCGTAGTTGCCGTCGTCGGCGACGATGGTCCGCCGCACGGTGGACGAAGGGGCGTCCTTCTTCCGCACCGCCGGCTGGCGGAGGCGGACTTCGGCGTGTCCGCGCAGCACCTCGCGCGCGCGGGGACCGAGACGGAGGACGGGGTACTCGTCGCCGGTCTGGGCGAGAAAGTCCTGAGCGATGAGCTGGTAGACCCACTCCCGGACGTCATTGCGGGCGTGGCCCTTCAGTAGTCCGTACGTCGAGAGCTGGTCGTGCCCGCGGCTGCGGATCTTGTCCGTGTCTTCACCGCGGAGAACGCTCACCACGTGTCCGACGCCGAACGACTCCCGCACCCGGACCACGCAGGAGAGGATCTTCTGGGCCACGATCAGCGCGTCCGGCACCTCTTCGGTTTCGCCGAGGCAGATGTCGCAGGCGTTGCAGCTCTCGGCGGTCGTGTGTTGGCCGAAGTACTCGACCAGGGCCTTGTGCCGGCAGCTCGCGCCGGAGCAGTAGCGGTCCATGTCGTTGAGGTGGCGCAGCGCGGACTGGGCGTACTCCGGATCCGCGCCGGGCTCGCCGCCGAGCATCGACTTCCAGGTCATGAAGTCCGAGCCGGAGTAAAGCAGCGCGCACTCCGCCTCCAGCCCGTCGCGTCCCGCACGGCCGGACTCCTGCTGGTAATGCTCGACCGACTTCGGCATGGCCGTGTGCAGGACGAAGCGGACGTTCGAGCGGTCGATGCCCATTCCGAACGCCACCGTGGCCACGACCAGGTCGCACTTCTCGTTCGCGAACGCGTCCTGCGCCGCGCGCCGCTCGTCCTGGGTGAGGCCGGCGTGGTAGGGGAGGGCGTTGTAGCCGCGGCGGCGGAGCTTCTCCGTCAGGTCGTCCACGTCGCGGCGGCGGATGCAGTAGACGATGCCCGCCTCGCCGCGGTGGCGCTCGATCACCTCGATCACCTGCTTGGTCTCGTCCTGCCGCGGCAGCACGCGATAGGTGAGGTTCGGGCGGTCGAAGTCGCCGACCAGCAGCAGCGGGTCGCGCAGGCCGAGCTGCTGGGCGATGTCGCGCCGCACCTGCGGCGTGGCCGTGGCCGTGTACGCGTGCATCGCCGCGTCCGGGAACTCCTCGCGCAGCGCGCGGAGCTGCCGGTACTCCGGCCGGAAGTCGTGGCCCCAGTGGCTGATGCAGTGCGCCTCGTCGATAGCGAACGTCTTCACCGCCGCGCGGCGGAGCAGCTCGCGGAAGCCGCTCATCGCCAGCCGCTCCGGCGACACGAACAGGAGACGCACCGTCCGCTCGCTCACGTCGCGCTCGATCTCCCGCTGCTCGAACGAGGGGAGAGAGCTGTTCAGCTGCGCCGCCGCCACCCCGCACTCGCGCAGGCTGTCCACCTGGTCCTTCATCAGCGAGATCAGCGGCGACACGACCACCGTCACCTCCGGCTGCAGCACCGCCGGCGCCTGGTAGCAGAGCGACTTCCCACCGCCCGTGGGCATGACCACCAGCGAGTCCCGCCGCTCCAGCGCGGCCAGCATGGCCTCCTCCTGCAGCGGACGCAGCGACGAATAGCCCCAGTGTTTGCGGATGGTGTCGAGGAGGCGGGTTTTCACTGGCGATGATGGTACCTCGGCCGCGCCCCTCCCGCCCAGGTCCCTCGCTCACGCTCGGGATGACACCTGTTGACAACCCACTCCGTTAGTCTTAACTTACGTTAGCGATGACTTACGAAACGACGCTGGCCGCCCTCGCCGATCCCACCCGCAGGGCCATTCTGGAGCTCCTCCGCGAGCCGATGAGCGTCAGCGAGCTCGCCGAGCGCATGCCCGTCAGCCGTCCCGCGGTCTCCCAGCACCTGGCCGTCCTCCGCGAGGCCAATCTCGTCACCGAGCGCCGCGAGGGGACGAAGCACATCTACGCCGCCGACGCCGAGGGGCTGGCCGCGTTGCGCGAGTACCTGGAGACGTTCTGGGGAGATGCGCTGCAGCGGTTCGCGGCGGCGGCGAAGAAGGAAAAACGTCAGCAACCGAAAAGGAGGCCTCGATGATCGAGCCGATCCGGTTCTCCGTCACCGTCCCCCTGTCCGTCCCCGACGCGTTCGCTCTCTTCACCGACCGCATGACCAGCTGGTGGCCGCTTCCGACGCACTCGCTCGCCCAGGAGCGCGCGGAGCGCGTCGACTTCGAGACCTGGGTTGGCGGACGGATCGTCGAGCGCTCGCGCGACGGCGAGGAGCATGTCTGGGGCGAGGTCCTGGCCTGCGATCCGCCGCACCGGCTCGTCTTCACCTGGCATCCGGGTCTGGATGCCTCGACCGAGGTGGAGGTGGCATTCCGCGCCGTCGCGGACGGCACGCAGGTCGATCTCGAGCATCGCAACTGGGACGCCCTCGGCCAGCACGCCGAGGAGGCCCGAACGGGCTACCTGCACGGCTGGCCGTTCGTCTTCGTCGAGCGTTTTGCCGGCGCCGCGCGCGCCGCATGAGAGGAGGCACCGCATGAAGCGTTTGGTTCTCTTTCTTCTGATCCTCGCCGCGCCCGCGGCATTCGCCCTGACCGAGCCGCACGTGCACGCCGAGGTGGTCGTGAATGCCTCGGTGGACGACGTCTGGAACGCCTGGACTACCGTCGACGGCGCGAAGAGCTTCTTCGGCGCCGGCGCGAACATCGAGCCGAAGGTCGGCGGCGCCTACGAGATCCTCTTCGACATGAAGGCGCCCGAGGGCAAACGCGGCGCGGAAGGCATGCGCATTCTCCTCTTCGAGCCGAAGTCGGCGCTGGCCTTCACCTGGAACGCGCCGCCCTCGTTCGGGCCGCTGCGCGGCCAGCTCACCCACGTGATCGTCCGTTTCTACCCCGCGGCCGAGGGAAAAACGCGCGTCACGCTCACCCATAGCGGCTTCGGCAATGGCCCGGAATGGGACCGGCTCCGCGACTATTTCCAGAACGCCTGGACCACGTACGTGCTCGCCCGCCTCGAGGAGCGCTTCGCCCGCAAATAGGTTCTGTGTTATCTCTCACGCCGCCGATGCACCCCATTCGCGCGGCGGCGCGCTACTCCCGGGCAATCGATGCCACCGCGGAGCTTCTGACGAAGCTCCGCGTCGAGGCCATGTTCGTCGGCAGCGTGGCCCGCGCGGCCTGGCTCGGCGGCGAGATCGACCGCGGCTCGATCGACCTCCTGGCGCTGATGAACGCGCCGCAGAAGGGCCAGCTGGCGATGATGGCCAGCCACCGCGGCTTCCGCGTCGAGCGCGAGGAGATCGAAGAGAGCGAGGAGCTCGACCTCGTGCCGCTGAACTTCGTCGACCCCGAGGGGGACGTGCGCGTGCACGTGCTCCTGGCCACGAACGCGCTGTACGGGCGGATGATGGGGAGCGCGCGCGAGGCCGGGCCGCTGCGCGTCGCGGCGCCCGAGGATCTGGCCCTGATGGCGCTCATGGCCGACGACGAGGTCACCGTGCGGCGCCTCAAGGCGCTGCCGGAGTTCGACCGGGCCAGGTACGACGAGCGCCTGGCCTCGATCGGACTGGGAGGGCGGGTGGCGGCCGAATGAAATGGATCGACCGCCAGGACGCGCTCGATGCGGCGCTGGGCCGCGTCGGCTCGTCGCACCAGATCGCCGTCGACACCGAGGCCGACTCGCTGCACTCCTACTTCGACAAGGTCTGCCTGATCCAGCTCTCCATTCCCGACGAGGACTTCATCGTCGATCCGCTCACGCGCGTCGACCTCAGCGGCTTCGGCGCGCTGCTCGCGAATTCCGAGATCACCAAGGTCTTCCACGGCGGCGACTACGACCTGCGCATCCTCCACCGCGACTTCGGTTTCACCGTCCGCAATCTCATCGACACCTCGGTCTGCGCCCAGCTCCTCGGCTACGAGGGCCTCGGCCTGGCCGCGCTGCTCGACCGCCACTTCGGCGTGAAGCTGAACAAGACCCACCAGCGCGCCGACTGGTCGATGCGCCCGCTGCCGCCGGACATGCTCGACTACGCGTCCATGGACACGCACTACCTGATCCCCCTCGCCGCGAAGCTGCGCGAGGAGCTGGCCGCGCTCGGGCGCTGGGAGTGGGCGCTGGAGGAGTTCGCGCGGCTGGAGAACGTCCGCTACCGCGAGGCCGGGGAGGACGACGTCGAGCCGTGGCGGAAAGTGAAGAACATCGGCAACCTCGACCGCCGCTCCCTGGCCATCTTCCGCGACATCCACGAGTGGCGCGACCGCCTGGCCCGCAAGGCCGACCGCCCGCCCTTCAAGATCCTCGGCAACGATGCCATCATCGAGCTGGCCAAGGAGCGCCCGGAGTCGCCGCGCGACCTGCCGAGGATCAAGCCCCTCTCGCGCTACCACGCCGAGCGCTACGGCCGCGAGCTCGTGCAGATCATCCGCCGGGCCATGGAGATCCCCGAGGCCGAGCTCCCCGAGCGCAACGATCCCAAGCCCTGGATCCGCGACAAGGCCCTCGAGAACCGCATCAACCGCCTCAAGACCGTGCGCGACAATTTCGCCCGCGACCTGAAAATCGACCCGTCCGTCCTCGCCCCGCGCCACGTCCTCTCCGCCGTCGCTACCACCGGCACCCTCGACGTGCCGACCATGCGCGAGTGGCAGAAGCGCGTGATCGGGGAGGCGCTCCTGGCGGCGTTACAGCCCCAGCCCAAGTTGTTCTAGGAGTGCGCGGCATCGCCGCCGCTCTGCGATCCAGGAACGTCTCTAGCCGCGGCACTCCGGCCGGCGTACCGTTTCCACGGGAGGAATCGTCATGCGTCTTGCTCGTCTGCTGCTCGCGGTCGCGATCACCTTTGGCGCTTTCAACGTCCCCATGCCCGTCCAGGCGCAGCCGCAGTATTACGTGGAAACCAATTACTACCACTGCTCAACCGGGGTGCTGATCGGCGAGAAAATCGACGACTGCGGCGGCGGGCACTGGACGTGGGGCCAGTTGTCCGGCTTCGACTGCGGCACAATCAAAGAGGTCATCACGATCGAGTGCTCCAGCCACGACGAACAGACGGCCTACTACATCTGGAACGGGTGCGTGTGGTCTCCCACGTCGAATCCGCAGACGGGCAACTGCAGCTGCCCCTGCTGAGGCGACGCCAGGGCGGCGTCCGATACAATGCGCGCCGCCATGGAACGCGTTACCGATTACCAGGTCGTCATCATCGGCTCGGGACCGGCCGGCTGCACGGCCGCGCTCTACCTGTCCCGCGCGAACATCAAGCCGCTCGTCCTCGAGGGCCTGCAGCCCGGCGGACAGCTCACCATCACCACCGACGTCGAGAACTACCCCGGCTTCCCCGACGGCATCCTCGGGCCGAAGCTGATGGACCTGATGCGCCAGCAGGCGGAGCGCTTCGGCGCCGAGTTCCGCGCCCTGGAGCTGGTCGAGAGCGTGAACTTCCGCACCCACCCCTTCGAGGTCCGGACCGATCAGCGGATCTATGAGTCGCCGGCGGTCATCGTCGCCTCCGGGGCCTCGGCCAAGCAGCTCGGCATCCCCACCGAGGTTGCGCTGCAGGGTTTCGGCGTGTCGTACTGCGCGACCTGCGACGGATTCTTCTTCAAGGGGAAGGACATCGTCGTCGTCGGCGGCGGCGATTCGGCGATGGAGGAAGCCACCTTCCTCACCAAGTTCGCGAACAAGGTCACCATCGTCCACCGCCGCGAGGACTTGCGGGCCTCGAAGATCATGCAGGACCGCGCCCGCTCGAACCCGAAGATCGACTTCGTCTTCAACACCACCGTCGACGAGGTGATCGGCACCAAGGAGACCAGCGTCACCGCCCTCAGGCTCCGCAACCTGATCACCAACGAGGTCACGGAGATCGCGGCCCAGGGCCTCTTCGTGGCCATCGGCCACACCCCGAACACCCAGCCGTACGTGGGCCAGCTCGAGCTCGACCAGGCCGGCTACATCTGCCTGCCGCACCGCAACTCCACAGTCACGAACATCCAGGGCGTCTTCGCCTGCGGCGACGTGGTCGACCACATCTACCGGCAGGCCGTCACCGCCGCCGGCAGCGGCTGCCAGGCCGCGCTCGACTGCGAGCGCTGGCTCACCCACGAGCGCATCACCGAGCGCTGGGGACTGCCGAGCGGCGAGGAAGAGCGGATCGACTAGCGGTCAGGCGACGCGGTCCCGCGCGCCGGACACGCCCGACTGCCGCGCGCAGTTCGCGCAGCAGTAGAACTTCCCGTCCGACTCGATGCCGTGCCCGATGACCATGCACCCGCAGTGCTCGCACTTCGGCGCGAGCTTGTGCACCGCGCACTCGAAGCTGTCGAACGTCCCGTTCCCGCGCGGCCCGCGGACCTCGAAGGACTTGTCGTAGTCGTTGCCGCAGACGTCGCATTTGGCCATGGCAGAGACCTCCGGCGAAGCGCGTAGCAACAAAAAGGCCGCCCTCTCGGGCGGCCCTCGCTCCTTGCGTGAAGCGAACTTTAGAACGCGTTGAGGATGTAGGCCAGCGGGTTCACCGGATTGTTGTTGAGGCGCACCTCGTAGTGGAGGTGCGGGCCGGTGGAGCGGCCGGTGGAGCCGACGTAGCCGATGACGTCGCCTCGCTTGATGCGCGTGCCGGGCCGGACGGCGAAGGCCTTCAGGTGGCCGTAGCGCGTCGAGTAGCCGTAGCCGTGCGAGACGTAGATGACGTTGCCGTAGCCGTTGGCCCACTCCGCCTTGACCACGATGCCGTCGGCGGGGGCGCGGACGGCCTGGCCGAGGGCGGAGGAGATGTCGATGGCGTTGTGCTGGCCGGACTCGCCGGTGAAGGGATCGGAGCGGCCGCCGAAGCCGTCGGTGAGGATGCCCCGGACCGGGGCGATCGAAGGCGTGGACGAGAGGATGCGCGACTGGTCGACGAACCGCTGCTCGAGGACATTGAGGTCCTTCTGCAGGCGGTGGGAGCGGAAGCTCATCTTGTCGACGTCGTCCCGGTACGGATTCACCGCCATCTCGTCGCTGCGCAGACCGCCCGTGCCGCCCTGGCTCGTCTCATCCAGGGTGGTGATCCCGGCGATGATGGCCAGCTTGCGGGTGCGGTCCTCGACGGTGCGCAGCTGCGTGCGGAGCGACTCGACCGACTTGCCGAACTGCTCGTTCGCCGACTGCAGCTCCTTGTTCTCGTGGCGGAGCTTCGACAGCTCGTGGGTCTGAGAGAGTGAGGTGAAGTACTGGACGGAGAAGAAGGCTGAGAGGCAGAGGGAGGAGGTGACGAGGGAGATGACAGAGAAGAGCAGCCGGTGCGAGACCTTCAACTTTCTGAATTTGGCCCGTGCGTGCGGGACAAAGATGATCGTTGAGTAGCGCTTGTCCATTTTGCTCCCCTGTGAACTCCGAGTGAAATTGGGCCGTAAACCGATGAGGGGGTATTCTGTGCAAGTGACCAGGTCGAGTCAACGAAAAGTTCGACCATTAACACCCTATTTTGGAAGCTGGGTGTAACAACCTAAATGCTCACAAAGTAAGCACTTGCAGCCATGATTTATGGTGTATCGGCATATTATGGACGCCAACGTGTGATGTTCTCGTCCATAACGCAAATAACGTTACCGTCACACTTCTCTATCGCGCACGATGATGCTCACCTGACGCCGTGACGGCTCTCACCCCGGTGCTATCATCCGCCGACTTTTTGAAGGTCCCGATCCAAAAATGCGAGCCGACTGGAACACCTACTTCATGGGCATCGCCCACCAGGCCGCGACCCGCTCGACCTGCCCGCGCAAGCACGTCGGCGCGGTGATCGTCCGCGACCGCACCGTCCTCTCCACCGGCTACAACGGCTCGATCCGCGGGCTGCCGCACTGCGAGGACGTCGGCTGCGTGATGGAGGACGGGCACTGCATCACCACCGTGCACGCCGAGGCCAACGCCATCCTCCAGGCGGCCAAGAACGGCGTGGGCGTCGACGGCGCGGAGCTCTACACCACCGCCTCCCCGTGCTGGAACTGCTTCAAGCTGATCGCCAACGCCGGCATCCGCCGGATCTACTACGGCGAGTTCTATCGCGACGAGCGCTCCAAAGAGACCGCCGCGGAGATCGGCATCGAGCTCCACGACCTGGGTATGCCGGCTTTGCAGTAACGTAGCGCGGTGCTCGTTCTCGCCGCGGATACCTCGCTGCCCATCCTTTCCGTCGCCCTGGTGAGCGACGGCACCCTCGTCGGCGCCCTGGCCATGGAGGGCCGCGGCTCGCGCAACGAGAAGCTGCTGCCGTCCATCGACTGGCTGCTCTCCGAGAACGCCATCGACCGCCGCCAGATCGACGTCTTCGCCACCACCCGCGGCCCCGGGTCCTTTACCGGCGTGCGCATCGGCCTGGCCACCATCCAGGGTCTGGCCCTCGTCCTCGGCAAGCCCGTCTGCGCCATGTCGACCCACGAGGCCATCGCCCACGGCGAATCCGGGCGCGTGGCCGTCGTCGACGACGCCGGGCGCGGGGAGCTGTACGTCTCCGCCTTCGAGGACGGCCGCGAGCTCGTCCCGCCCCACCTCGGCGAGCCTCCGGAAGGACGCGTCATTCGCGTCGCCGACTTTCTCCAGCGCGACAACACCGCCCTGCGCTGCGCGCGGCGCGCCCTGGAGATCGAGCAGCGCGGCGAAGGAGAGCGGTACCGCGACGTGACCCCCATCTACGTCCGCCTCGCCGAGGCCGAGGTCCAGCTGCAGCGGAAGAAGAATGGATGATCTGGTTCTCGAGTCGGCCACGCGCGCGGACGTCGACGCCATTCACGCCATCGAGCAGGCGTCCTTCCCCGCCCCCTGGCGGCGCGAATTCTTCCTCACCGAGGTCGGCGCCGACTGGCGCTTCAACCTCGTCGCCCGCCGCGGCGGCGTGGTGATCGGCTATCTGTTCGCCATGTGGCTCTTCGACGAGCTGCACGTGAACAAGATCGCCGTGGTCGCGGGCGAGCGCCGCAAAGGCATCGCCGACCGGCTCATGGCCAGATGCTTCGCCTTCGCCCGCGAGCACGGCATCCGCACCATCTCCCTGGAAGTGCGCAAGTCCAACGCCGGCGCGCAGGAGTTCTACCGGCGGCTGGAGTTCAGGTCGTCGTACGTCCGCCCGCGCTACTACCCGGACGGCGAGGCGGCCGTGGTGATGACCCGGGATTTGTAGGGCGCATGATCCTTCTGCTCAACGGCGCCTTCGGAATCGGAAAGACGACCGTGGCTCGATCGCTCGTCGCCCGGATGCCGCGCAGTGTTCTCTTCGATCCGGAGCTCCTCGGCATCGCCTTCCAGCGCCTGGCCCGGCTCGCCGGCCGCAAGGTCGACGACTTTCAGGATCTGAGGGTCTGGCGGCGGGCGACCATCGTCGCACTGCATGTGGCGCGACGCGTGTGGCCGAACGTCATCGTTCCCATGGCCTTCTCGAACGCGGCATACCTCGAGGAGATCCGCGTCGGGATCGGTCGTTTCGAGCCTCGGCTCTTTCACTTCTGCCTCACGGCGCCCGTCGAAGTCGTCCATGAGCGCCTGCGGTGCCGCGGTGCGGAGGAATGGGCGTATCGGCGGGCCTCGGAGTGCTGCCGGGCGCATGAACGAAGCGAGTTCGCGGTTCACGTAGCCACAGCCGGACGCGACCCCGAGGACATTGCCAGTGAGATCCTGCGGGCAGTGCAGCCCCGTCCTTAGGACATCTCACGTAGTCAGCCGCGGCGGTCCCGACCGAACGGATCGCCCGCGATGGATTCGGTGTGCAGCGCACACCGCCACTGGCCGTCGCGCCGGACCCAGGTGGACGCGTCCGCCGCGTCGAGCGTGACCGGCTTGCCGTCGACCGTCAGCTCCTCGTGGACCTTGTACGCCAGGATGGCGACGTCGTCGCTCACCTCGCGGATCTCCGGGTCTTTCAGCTCGAACGCGTGCAGCGTGTACGGTGCGTTCTCGAGAAGCTGGGCCAGCATCGTTCGGTCGACGCGATTCACACCCTGAGCGCCGGTGATGATGCAGTCGTCGTCGGTGAGGCGCATCGCCGCCTCGGCGTCCTTCTCTTTCATGGCCTGCCAGTACTGATTCTCCAGATCGAGCAGTTCTTTGGCTGAAGTCGCTTTTGCCATTCGGCCCTCCATGTTTTCCCATGGAGAGGCATGCATGTCATGCACCGTTTCGCGCAGCTCGTCGTGTCATACGGCCACGGGCGCGAGTGATTCGTGGAGCGACACGCGCCATTCGGGGATGGGCGCGTGTGCTTCACGAACTGGCGCGCGCTCTACTCGCGCCAGCGCACCACGTACTGCCGCGGCCGCGCGAGCTGTTCGCGGATCGCCGTCTCGATCTCGCTCGCGTTCACCACCGACGACGACCGTCGCTCGAGCTCGGCGAGCTGCGCTCCGGTCGGGGTCTGGTCGCGCAGCAGCGCGGCCATCGGGTCCGGCGTGATCCACCGCCCCTCGAGGGAGGTGATCGCCGCGAACAAATCGACCGGCTCGATGACCAGCTCGCGCTCGGCGCTCGACTTGGCGAAGCCCTCGGTCGCCAGGATGGTGCCCGGCACGCGGATGACCATCCGCGCGGGGAAGGGGTTGAAGATCAGGTCCGCGTCTTCGCCGAAGGTGTAGGCCCGGCCTTCCTGCTGCTCCATGCGCTCGGCGATGTTCTCCATGGCCGAGGTGACGGCGGCGACGAGCGGCTCTTCCTCCTCGGTCACCGGCGACTCGTCCGGGTCCAGGAGCGCGGCGAAGACGTACTCGGCGCGGCCGGGGTTGTCGTCCATGTAGCTGTAGGCGTGATGGACGGCGGTGAAGTAGCGGCCGACGAGGTGGCTCCACGAGCTCAGCTCGTCGTTGAAGCGGCGCTGCTGCTCGCGCGTGGCCCGGGCGCTGGTGCCGGGGAACATGGACAGCTCGCTCCAGCCGTCGCCGCGAATGACGTTCATGGTGATGTTGGTGTCGGCGAAGACCTGCTGGAGGTCGCGCGTGGGGATGACGATCGTGCGTGTGACGGATTCCAGCTTGCCGCGCCGGCGCTCCAGGGAGAAGCGCTCGACCTGCGGGTCGAGGCGGGCGAAGCGCACGGACCACGGGTCCGTCCCGGCGAGCGCCGCCGCCCGCGCCGCGTCGGTGCGGCTGCGCGCCGCGGCGATGTCCGACTCGCGCTGAAACTCCGTCACCGCCGTGACCTGCACGGTGTCCTCTCCCTCGAAGAACTCGATGGTGACGTCGTCGCTGACCGGCGTCCGGGCGCAGGACCCCGCCACCAGCAGGACCAGCGCGAGCACCGCAGTTCGTTTCAGCCGCATCATTCCTCCCGGATCGCCTGGATCGGATCGAGCCGCGAGGCCACCCGCGCGGGGTACCACGTGGCGACGACCGACAGGATGACGGCGATGACGTTCACTCCGACGATGGTTTCGACGTCCAGGACGAAGGGCAGGTAACTCACCGAGTACATCTGCGGCGGCAGGGGGATCCACTGAAAGCGGTTGGCGGCCCACGAGAAGCCGATGCCGAGGACGTTGCCGAGGACGGTGCCGGCCAGGCCGATGAAGAGGCCGAGCTGCATGAAGAGCGACAGGATGTTTCCCTCGGTGGCGCCCAGGGTCCGCAGCACGCCCACCGAGGGGCGCTTCTCCAGGATCAGCATCGACAGCGAGGAGACCAGGTTCAGCGCGGCCACGAAGATGATCAGCGAGATGGTGGCGAACATGACGATCTTCTCCAGCCGCAGGGCCAGGAAGAGCGGCCGGTTGATCTCCTTCCAGGTCTTGAACTGCACGTTCGGGAAGCGCGCCGCCAGCTCGCTCTGCACGGCCTCGGCGCGATCGGGCGCAAAGTACATCTCGATCGCCGTCGGCTTGCCGTCCGTCCCGAAGAGCTTCGCCGCCTCGGCCTGCTCGAGCCAGGCATCGGCGTTGTCCTCCTCGTTGCGCGGGAGGACGAGACGGGTGATGCGGAACTGCCGCATCACGGGTACGGGTCCGAACGGGGTGAGGCGCGTGCGCGGGGCGATCACGGTGATCGGGTCGCCGAGGTCGAGGGCGAGCGAGGCGGCGAAGCCGCGGGTGACGGCGATGTGCGCCTCGTCCGCGCTCCAGCTGCGCGCGCGGCGCATGCTCTCGGCGTCCGCCGGCGGCTCGTGTCCCGCGACGTACGAGCGCACGCGCATGGGCCGGCCGCGCTCCTGCTCCTGGTTGCCGCCGTAGGCGATGCCGCTGATGAACGGCCGGACGTCCTGGATGCCGCGTGCCGCCGCGGCCCCCGCGATCGCGTCCGCGTCCACGACCGTGTTCCGCCCCGCGGGCTCGACCAGGATCTGCGGGCTGGACTGCATCAGCCGCTGCTTGATCTGCCCCTGCAACCCGGACAGGAGGGCGATCGAGATCAACAGGGTCATCACCCCGACCGCGAGGCCGAGCATGCTGATGAAGGACAGAAACGCCGTGTGCGCCTGCCGGCGGGCAGTCCAGAGATAGCGGCGGGCGACGCGCGATTCGAGAGCCAGCGCGGCGATTCTAGAACAGTAGCCAGTGGCCAGTAGCCAGTAGCCAGCGTCAGTCACTGGCTACTGGGAACTGGCTACTGGCTACTTGGCTACCGCGCTTCAGCGCCTACGGCTTCTTCTTCGGCTGCGCTGCCGGATCCGTGGCCGGCGGCGCCGGGGTCACGATGTCCTGCGGCCGGGCCTCGGGCGACGCGGCCTCGGGCTGCGGCTCTTCGTAGCCCGTGGGGCGTCCCTGGAACTGCATGCTCCGCCGGTCCTGGGTCTTCTCGTAGACCTTGAGCAGGGCCAGGTGGGTGAGGTGCGAGTCGAGGACGCGCGGGTTGACCTCGACCTCCAGCAGGGCCGGGTTGATCGAGTAGGCCTTCGCGTACAGGGCCACGGCCTTGTCGTTGTTCTGCCGCTTCTCCTCGATCAGGCCGAGCTGGAAGAGGGCGATGGCGTGGCCGGGCTTCTCGTCGATGGTCTGGTAGAAGGCGCGGCGGGCGCCGCCCTCGTCGCCGGCGGCGGCGCGGACCAGGCCGAGGTTGTACCAGGCCGGGTAGTAGTTCCCGTCGAGGTTCACCGCCCGCTCGAACTCGCGCTCGGCGTCCTTGGGGAAGCCCTTCTGCACGAGCAGGGATCCCAGCTCGTTGTGCAGCACGGGGGAGTCGGGGTTCTGGCGGAGCGCCTCCAGCGTGCGCGTGATCTGCGCGTCGAGGCTCGAGCCGGTGTTCAGGTACTTCGCGTAGAACGGGTTCTCGTAGTCGTTGTTGCCGCCGCGGTTGCGGTACTGATCGATGGCGGCGCAACCGAATGCGGCGAGGGAGACGAGAGCGAGGGCGAGGAAACGGTTCATTCGAATGTCAGTCCTGAAGTGGTTTCGCTTTCAGCTTCACCTTCCCGTCGATGATCTCGACGCGGAAGGCAACGGTGTTCACGTGGTACTTCTCGCGGACCATGTCGGTCTGCTTCTGGATCGTGGCCGCGAGCTGCTCGAGGGTCAGGCTCGGCCGCTGGCCGAGCTCGAGCTGCTTGCGCTCGATCTGCTCGTACAGCGTCCGGATCTGCTCGCCGTTCGCGCCCGGCGTCATCCTTACATACGGGTCGGCCGGGGCGGACGTTACGCGGTGACGTCCTGAAGAGGGCTTGGGTGGGGGAGGCGGCGCGGCCATGGCCGCCTGGCGGCGGCGGAAGTCGAGCGGCCCCTCCTCCCGCTCGCGCATCTTCCGGCCCCACATCTCGCGGTACTGGTTGTATTTCGAGAGGATGGTGCTGAGGCGGAAGCGGCGCGTGTTGTCGCGCATCTTCAGCTTGCTCAGCTCGTGGATGTACGCCTCCACCTGATGCCGCTCGAAGGAGGGCGGCACCTTGATGATCCCGGTGAAGAACTGGTCGTACTTGTTCTTCAGTTTCCGGATGTCTTCCTCGAGCTTGTCCAGCTCGTCGTCCTGTTTGATCACCGGCTCAGTACACTACCGCAACCCGATGTCCAAGAGTGCCGATTCCGTGCTCCGGTCCCTGCCCTCGGTCGAGCGCATCCTCTCCGCCGCGGCCTTCGCGCCACTGGTGGCGGAGTTCGGCCGGGAGCGGGTCAAGGAGGGCGTGGTCGAGCACCTGGCCACGCTGCGGGCCTCGCGTGCACCGTACGCCGAGGACGAGGCGACGGCGATCGTGCGGGAGACCCTGGCGGCGGCCACGGGCTCGACGCTCCGCCGGGTGATCAACGGCAGCGGCGTGATCATCCACACGAACCTCGGCCGCTCGCCGATCGACCCGTCGATCTGGTCCGAGGCGGCCGAGATCGCCACCGGGTACTCCAATCTCGAGTTCGACCTCGAGGAAGGCGCCCGTGGCGCGCGCGACGAGCACCTGACCGCGCTCTGCCGGTCCCTCTTCGGCTGCGAGGCGGCCATCCTCACCAACAACAACGCCGCCGGGACCATGCTCGTCCTGGCCGCGCTGGCGGCGGGGAAGGAAGTGGTGGTCTCGCGCGGCGAGCTGGTGGAGATCGGCGGCGCGTTCCGCGTCCCGGACGTGATCCAGCAGGGCGGGGCCAAGCTGCGCGAGGTGGGCACGACCAACCGCACCCGGGCCCGCGACTATGCCGACGCGGTCTCCAAGCGCCGCACGGCCGCCATCCTGCGCGTGCACCGCTCCAACTTCGACATCGTCGGCTTCACCGAGACCCCCGCGCTCGCGGAGCTGATCGACGTGGCCCGCGCCAAAGGGGTCCCCCTGTTGTACGACGAGGGGAGCGGCACGGTCGTCGACCTGCACGGATACGGCTTCGGCTCCACGGGCACCGTCCGCGACGCGATCGTGCGCGGCGTCGACGTCGTCACCTGTTCCACCGACAAGCTGATCGGCGCCACCCAGGGCGGCCTGATCCTCGGCCGCGAGGACCTCGTCAGCCGCTGCCGCAAGCATCCTCTGATGCGCGCGTTGCGCGCGGGCAAGGAGAGCTACGCCGTCATCGCCGCGACCCTGCGCGCGTTCGCCACGGGCAAGCACGAGGAGCGCATCCCCATCTACCGCATGCTCGCCGCGCCGCTCGACCTCCTGCGCTCGCGCGCCGAGTGGCTCGTGCGCGAGACCAACGCGCGCATCGTCGACAGCCGCTGCGCCCTCGGCGGCGGGACCACGCCGACGGAGACCATCCCCTCCATCGCCATCGAGGTTCCCGGCGACGCCGCCGCGCTTCAGGCGCGCCTGCTGCGCCGCGACCCGCCGATCGTCGGCCGCGTGCAGAACGACCGCTTCACCCTCGACGTCAGGACTCTCCTGGAGGCGGATCTGACGGCGGTTCAGGCGGCGCTTCGTAGCTAGGGCCGAGCATGGCCTGAATCTGCGCGCGCGACTCTTTGAGAAGCCGGTCCTTGTCGCGCAGCGTGAGGCCCGCGGTGGGCAGCGGCGTTCCGGCCTTGATCGTGACCACGCCGGGACGGATCGTCCACCGCGTCGCCGGAAACACGTTGTGGGTTCCCTCGACGGCGATGGGCATGATCGTCTGTTCGGATTTGAGGGCCAGCAGGAACGCGCCGCGCTGGAAGGGCCGCATCCACCGGGTCCGCGACCGCCCCTCCTCGGGGAAGACGACCACGGTGTTGCCCTTGCGGATGCGGTCCGCGGCCAGATCGAACGACTTCACCGCCGTGCGCCGGTTCTTGCGGTCGATGGGGATGAACCCCGCCCGTCCCAACGCCCAGCCGAAGATCGGGATCTTGAACAGGCTGACCTTGGCCATGAACCGGATCGGCTGGGGGATCGCCGCCACGATGCAGGGGATGTCGAGATAGCTGTGATGGTTCGAGACCAGGATGTAGCGCTTCTGCGGATCGATGGCCTCGAGGTTCTCCGTCCGCAGCTCGATGCCCGCCGCGCGGACCAGGAGGCTTCCCCACAGGTGCACGATCCAGTCGATCGCCGGCGAGGTCGAGCGCACCGCGGCGACGACGAGCGTGGCCGTCGCCAGAGGGATCGTGACCAAAACCGCGGCGACCGCCAGCCATGCGAGGCGCAACATCGCGCGACATGATAGTGGTTACCCTTCCGGGTAGAACACAAACAACCTGCACCCCTCGGCCGACCGGGGCGAGTGCGAGCTGCCGGCCGGGTGGTGGAGGAACGTGCCCGCGCGATACACGTTCGCGCCATCATCAAAGTCCCCGGAGAGCACGTACACCTCCTCCGGCCCGGGCACGTGATGGTCGAGGCCCGGCCACTGCGCGCCCGGCTCGAATTCGACCTCCAACGCGCGCCTCACTCCCTCCTGCCAGATCTCGCGCACGCGGATGCCCTCGCCCGGCGAGCGCTCGTCGCGCAACGCGCCGGCGACGATGCCGCTCACGTCCGGCTTGTCGGTCGCCACGAGTCCGTGGGCGGCCTTGATCCGCTCGATCTGGCCAAGATGCTTCTCGTCGTGGCGCGTGATCCGGCCGAGCATGTCCCCGATGGTCAGGGTTCCGTACATCGGATGCCTGCCCGTGCGCGCAAGCTCCGCCTCCGAGAGCCGCTCCGCCAGGGCGACGTTCATCCGCCGGTGAAACCAGAACTGCTCGAGCAGCTCGCTCACCGGCTCGCGGCGATGGACGTTGGCCACCCATGCGTCCTGCGGCAGCCCGACCAGATCCGCGCCGTCCGTCGCCAGCGCCGCGCGCATGCGCACGGCGTAGACCATCTCCAGATCGCCGAGGTGGGCGATCACGTCGGCGATCGACCAGCGCCCTTCCGACTCGGGGCGGCGCAGGTCGGACTCGGGGATGCCGTGGATGGCCAGGAGGAGGCGGGACTGAAAGGCGAGCAGCTCGTGCATGAGCCCAATTTCGCTCGCGCGCGCGACGGCCGCCAGCGCAAATCCTCATGACATGATGAAGTGTGCTCACGGTCTGTCCCTATCGCCCTCCCTTCGACTGGGACACGCTCGCCTCCTGGCTGCGCACGCGCGCGATCCAGGGAGTCGAGACGGTGGACGAGCACTCCTACACGCGCGGGAAGACCATCGTTCGCCATGAGCAGGGCGCGGTCCGCGTGTACGGCACCGCCAATGCCGCACGGCGCGCGCGCAGGCTCTTCGACCTCGACGCCGATCCCGCCGCCATCGCCGCCGTGCTGGGGCGCGCGCCGCTGCTCGGGCCGTTGCTCCGCAGGAAACCCGGCATCCGCGTGCCCGGCGCGTGGGATCCGTTCGAGCTCGCCGTCCGGGCCATCGTCGGCCAGCAGGTGAGCGTCGCCGGCGCGAGGACGCTCCTCGGCCGCATCGCCTCCGAGCACGGCTTCGCACCGGAGCGCCTCGCCGACGCGGAGATCGGCGGCATGCCGCGAAGGCGCGCGGAGACCATCCGCCTCCTGGCCCGCGCCGTCGCCGCGAAGGAGATCGTCCTCGGCCGCGACGATCTGACCCGGCTTCCCGGCATCGGTCCCTGGACCGCGAACTACATCGCCATGCGCCTCGGTGACCCGGATGCCTTCCCGGCCGGCGATCTCATCCTTCGCCGCCACGCCGGCGATCTGAGCGAGCGCGAGCTCCTGCGGCGAGCCGAAGCCTGGCGTCCGTTTCGGGCCTACGCGGCGATGCTCCTGTGGACGCGCTGAGCTACAATTGCCCACCTCCAAATCGGAAATGGAATATCGCCTCGCCCCGGTGTGTCGCAATCCCCTGCAACGAAGGAGATCGATGTGTCCGAAGCCCTGATCGCGGATGTCGCGGAAGAATTGGGCGCGGGCCGGGAATCGATCGTCAACGACCTGACCATTCATGTCGCGACGGTCAACGGTTCCGGCTCGCAGTCGTCGAACAACGTCCTCATGCGGTCCATCTTCCAGATGGGCGTGCCGGTGAGCGGGAAGAATATGTTCCCCTCGAACATCGCCGGCCTCCCGACCTGGTTCACCATCCGGGCGAACAAGCACGGCTGGATCGGCCGGAAGAAGGAAGTCGACCTCATGGTCTGCATGAACGCGCAGACCGCGAGGGAGGACGTGGAAGGCCTGCCGCCGGGCGCGCTCTGCATCTACGACGCGCCGCTGAACTGCAAGGCCATCCGCAGCGACCTGGAGTTCTTCGAGGTCCCCTTCGCCAAGCTGGCCGCGGGCCTCTCCGAGGACTCCAAGCTCCGCAAGCTGCTGACGAACATGATCTACGTCGGCATCGTGGCCGAGCTCCTGGGCATCGAGCGCGACGAGATCCTCACCGCCATCACCAAGCAGTTCAAGGGGAAGAAGAAGGCCATCGACCCGAACGTGGCCGCGATCGACGCCGGCCTCGAATACGCCAAGGCCAACCTCCCGCGCCAGAACCGCTGGCGCATCGAGCGGATGAACGCCACGCAGGGCAAGATCATCATCGACGGCAACGCCGCCGCGGCCATCGGGGCCATGTTCGGCGGGGTCACGGTCGTGACCTGGTATCCGATCACGCCGTCGTCGTCCCTCTGCGAGTCGCTGATCGACTACATGCGCCAGTACCGCATCGGTCCGGACGGCAAGGCCACCTTCGCCATCGTCCAGGCCGAGGATGAGCTGGCGGCGATCGGCATGGTGCTGGGCGCGGGCTGGGCGGGCGCCCGCTCGATGACCTCCACCGCCGGTCCCGGCGTCTCGCTCATGGCCGAGTTCATCGGCCTCGGCTACTTCGCCGAGATCCCCGGCGTGGTCTGGGACATCCAGCGCGTCGGTCCCTCGACCGGTCTTCCCACGCGCACCGCGCAGGGCGACGTCAACCAGGCCGCCTACCTCTCGCACGGCGACACGCAGCACATCGTGCTCTTCCCGTCGAGCGTCGAGGAGTGCTACCAGTTCGGCAGCGAGGCCCTCGATCTGGCCGAGCAGTTCCAGACCCCGGTCTTCGTCCTCTCCGACCTCGACCTGGGCATGAACAACTGGATGTCCGATCCCTTCCCGTATCCGGAGAAGGGCATCCAGCGCGGCAAGGTTCTCACCGCCGAGCAGCTCACCGAGCTGCAAGGCAAGTGGGGCCGCTACGACGACGTGGACGGCGACGGCATCCCCTGGCGCACGCTGCCGGGCACCGATCATCCGTTTGCCTCGTACTTCACCCGCGGCTCGGGCCACGACTCGATGGCTCGCTACTCCGAGAAGCCGCAGGACTACAAGAACACGGTCGACCGGCTGGCGAAAAAGTACGAGACGGCGAAGCTGTTCGTCCCTGCGCCGCAGGTGGACGATCGCCCCGACGCCAGGATCGGCTTCATCGCCTACGGCACGACCCACTGGGCGCTCGAGGAGTCGCGCGACCAGCTCCGCCGCGAGACGGGCATCGAGACCAGCTACTTCCGGCTGCGCGCCCTGCCGTTCACCGAGGAGCTGAAGCGCTTCGTGGCGGCGCACGACCGCGTGTACGTGGTCGAGCAGAACCGCGACGGGCAGATGGCGGACATGATCCGCCTCGAGGTCGGCGAGGACCAGCGCAAGCTCCGCAAGATCCTGCACTACACCGGTCTGCCGTGCGACGCGCGGACGATCACCGACGCCGTGCTGAAGATGGAGGCGACGGCGGAGTATCCCGAGCCGCTGCTGCTCGTTCGCGCCGAGGCGGCGATCCCGCGTGTGGCGCCGGCGACCTCGCCGGCGTTCGCCGCCGCGGTCGGCGGCGCCACACCACGGATGATGGAGGACTAAGCCATGGCTGAAAGCACACTGAAGATCGGATCCGCCGAGGCGGTCAAGGAAAACCGCCTCGGACTCAAAGCCACCGACTACTCGGGCGGCAAGTCGACGCTCTGCGCCGGCTGCGGCCACGACGCCATCTCCAACCAGATCATCCGGGCCTTCTTCGAGATGAGCGTGAAGGCGGAGAAGGTCGCCAAGTTCTCCGGCATCGGCTGCTCGTCGAAGACCCCGGCGTACTTTCTGTCGCGCTCGCACGGCTTCAACGCCGTCCACGGCCGCATGCCCGCCGTGGCCACCGGCGCGATGCTGGCCAATCACACCATCATGGGCATCGGCGTCTCCGGCGACGGCGACACGGCCTCGATCGGCCTCGGCCAGTTCATGCACATGATCCGCCGCAACATCCCGATGATCTACATCATCGAGAACAACGGCGTGTACGGTCTGACCAAGGGCCAGTTCTCGGCCACCGCCGACGAGGGCTCGAAGCTCAAGACCGGCGTGATCAACGACCTCCCGCCGATGGACCTCTGCGCCCTGGCCGTGGAGCTGGGCTGCGGCTTCGTCGCCCGCGGGTTCGCCGGCGATCCGAAGCAGATGGTGAACATCCTCAAGGCCGCCATCGCCCACAACGGCCTGGCCGTGATCGACGTCATCTCCCCCTGCGTCACCTTCAACAACCACGAGGGATCGACCAAGGGCTACACGTACTCCAAGGAGCACGCCGAGCTGCTGCACCAGATCGGCTTCGTCCCCGAGTACGAGCAGATCGAGGTCGACTACGAGCCGGGCGAGGTCCGCGTGGTCGAGCTGCACGACGGCTCGAAGGTCGTGCTCAAGAAGCTCGAGGAAGACTACGACCCGAGCGATCCCGTGCAGGCCCTGGTGCGCCTCCACCGCGCCATCCGCGACGGCCAGATGCTCACCGGTCTCGTGCACCTCCGGCCCGAGAAGAAGAATTTCATCGAGCTCCTGAACCTCGGCGAGGAGCCCCTCGGCACCCTCCCGCTCGAGCGCATCCGGCCGCCGAAAGAGGCGCTGGACAAGATCATGAAGGAACTGATGTAGCCCCTGTGTCATCCCGAGCGTAGCGAGGGACCTGGGTGGGCGGGGCGCGAAGATCGTGCCTCGTGCCACCCGCCCACCCAGGTCCCTCGCTCACGCTCGGGATGACAAACTAGGCGGCATGCTGCTCGCCGCGATTCTCGCCGCCACCCTCCACTTCGACTTCCCCGCCGTCCACGTCGGCATCGCCGAATACGAACAGGGCCCGACCGGCGCGACGGTGTTCTACTTCCCGAAGCCGGTCATGGTCGCCGTCGATGTCCGCGGAGGCGCGCCGGCGACGCTGAACACGGACACGCTGCGTCTCGCCTACGACACGCCCTACGTCGACGCCATCACCTTCGCCGGCGGCTCGTCGTACGGACTGTCGGTCGGCACCGGCGCGGCGGCGGAGATCAAGGAGCGCTCCGCGAACGCCGGCGACTGGGGGAACATCGCTACTGTCGCCGGGGCGATCATCTTCGACCTCGGACCGCGCCGCTACAACACCATCGTCCCCGACTTCGACCTCGGCCGCGCCGCGTTACGCGACGCCAAGCCCGGCGCGTTCCCCCTCGGCGCCTGCGGCGCGGGACGCTTCGCCATGCAGGGCGGCTTCTACGGCGACGACATGCGCCAGTACTCCGGCCAGGGCGCGGCCTTCCGTCAGGCGGGGGAGGTGAAGGTGATCGTCTTCACCATCGTCAACGCCCTCGGCGCGGTCGTCGATCGCAGCGGCGCGATCGTCCGCTGCGCGAAGCCGCCCTGCGGCACCATCGCCGAGCGCATCGACAAGACCCGCCGCGCCATCGAGACCCGTCCGCGCGAGAACACCACCCTCACCCTCGTGGTCACCAATCAGAAGCTCCCCGTCTGGGCCTTGGGCCGCCTGGCCGTGCAGGTGCACACCTCCATGGCCCGGGCCATCCAGCCCTTCCACACCACCAACGACGGCGACGTTCTCTTCGCCGCCTCCACCGGCGAAGTCGAAGACGAGAACCTGACCGTCGCCCAGCTCGGCCTCATCGCCGGCGAGGCCGCGTGGGACGCGGTGCTCAGCAGCGTCCCCGACCTCGACCCGCCCGACACGCGTCCGGAGATCGAGCTGGGCGAGTCCGCGCTGCAGAAGCACGTCGGCCGCTACGAGTTCGCGCCGAACGTCACCGCCGAGGTCACGCGCGACGGCCGGCGGCTTTTCATCGAGGCGACCAAGCGCAGCCTCTACCTGCCCGAGAAACAGCGCGTCGAGCTCTTTCCCGTCTCCCCGACCGAGTTCCGCCTGCACAACGACCGCCGCGACCGGGTGCGGTTCGAGGAGAAGGGGCTGACGCTCAATCCGGGGCACTGGCCGCTGGTGGCGCGGCGGGTCACTTCTTCTTCAACCCTGCCAGCCGCGACTTCGCCTGCTGGTTCTCCGCCGAGATCTTCAGCGCATCCTCCCAGCAGGTCTGGGCGCGGCTGATCAGGCCCTCGTTCTTGTACAGATCGCCGAGGGAGATCAGGGCCTCGACGTTGTTCGGGTCGGCCGAGAGGGCCATCTGGTAGCTCTCCGCGGCGTCGCGGCGCCAGCGCGGGTTGCGCTCCTGGCAGGCGCCGAGGAGGTACCAGGCGTCGCCGTGGTCGGGGAGAAAGTTCACGGCCTGCTTGAGAAGGACGATCGCTCCGTAGAAGTCGCCCTGGGTCACCAGCTCCTTCGCCTTCTGGAAGTTCTGCTCGGCGATGGAGCGCTGGGTGAGCCGCTGCTGGATCGTGGCCTCGCTGCCGGCGCGGGTCTGCACGAGCTTGTCGTACGCGGCGCGGCGGCCGGCGTCCTTGAGCACTTCCACGGCCTCGTCGATGCGCCGCTGAATGGTCATCACCGAGTCGCGCACGATCGCCGGATAGGTATTCGGGTCGTAGCGCTTCCGCACGGCCTCGGCGGAGCTGATGATCTGCGCGCGGGTGGCGGCGCGGGGGACGTCGAGCACTTGGTAGTGATCGAGCGTCGGCAGCTGCCGGGAAAACGCCACCGTCCGCAGCGAGCGCTGGTCGTTCGAGCCGATCGCCGCCAGGAGGGTCAGGTCGCGCTGCATGTCGTCCATGTCCACGATCGACGGCGCCGCACGGCGCTCCTCGGCCGTGCTGAAGACGCCCAGGGTGACCATGGCGATGACCACCTTCGCCGCGGCCACGGACTGCGCGGCGAAGTGCTTGAGGAAGGCCTCGATCGGCGTCGGCTGGGTGAGGGCGTGGGCGATGGCGCGCTCCTGGTCGGTCAGCGGCAGCGACTCCAGGGCGAAGCGGCTGTTGCGGGCCAGGTGGATCTCCCGTTTGAGATCGCCGAGGGAGCGGCGCAGCACCAGGCCGTTCGTAATGGAGCGGACCCCGTCGATGAGCAGCGCCGCCGTCGACTGCAGGAACACCCGCTTGTCCGGCGGCAGCGGCTCGTCCTCGGTGAACGCGGCCGTCCCTTCGTCGAGGGAGAACAGCGGCAGGACCATCGACGTGAGCCACTCGCGCAGCAGCGACTGGCGCGAAGACATGTCCAGGAGGCCCGCCTCGTGGAGCCGGGCCACGGCGTCATTCGGATCTTCACCGAAGAGTTGCAGGGCGCGATCGGCGGGAATGGCGCCGCCGCGGACGAGGAAATTGCCCAGCGAGTCCTCGGGCGCGGCGGACGCAGCCATCACCAGCTCGCCCTGGGACCAGTACAGGACCTTGCGCAGCGGAGTCTTGACGATCGTCAGGTATCCGGTTTTCCGGTTCTGCAGGATCTCACCCGCGATCACCGTGAACGGTGTGATCTCGATCCGCTCCAGACTCAAGCGATCAGCTCATACGGGCTGCGCTCCTGCCTCTCTTGCGCGCCTAACAATAGACCGCTTTTAGCACAATCGTGTCCAACTGTCGTGTTTGGCTTCATGGCACCCGAAATGCGTTGATGCGTCTAACCATCAGGGACCCCGGCGAGCCGAAGAATTCGGCAACCCGGCACCCGGTTCCGTAAGTGTCGAGTGCTACGATGAAAACGATGCTCAAGACTTTCGCCCTCGCGGTGGTGCTCTCGTTCCCCACCGTCCTGGGGGCGCAGGATTTCCCGAACGAGCCGTACGAATTTCTGCTCTCCAAGCTGGCCGCCGAGGAAGGCCGCTACGACGAGGCCATCGAGAAGATGGACCGCGTCATCGCCAAGAATCCCGGCAACCCGGTCCTGCTCTACGAGCGGGCGATGATGCTCGTCGACTCCGGGCAGATCGAGCGCGCCGAGGAAGAGCTGCGGGCGGTGGTCAAGGCCAACCCCGAGTTCTATGACGCCTACCGCGTTCTCGGCCGGATCATCCTCGACCGCACCGGCGGCGGCTCCGACCGCGGGCGCATGAACGAGGCCCTCGGCTATCTGCAGACCGCCTACAAGCTCAATCCGGACGATCTCTCCATCGGCATGATCGTCGCGCAGATCCTCATCTCCACCGACCGCGTGGTCGAGGCCGAGCGCGTGCTGTCGGCGATGGTCGAGCGCGCGCCGGACCAGCGCGGATTGAATTACACGTACGCGCAGGTCCTGACGAAGCTCGGCCGCGGCAACGAGTCCAAACCGTATCTCGAGCGCGCCGTCACCATCGACCCGACCTTCGGGCCGGCGATCATGCAGCTGCTCGAGGTCTACCAGGAGGAGAACGAGTGGCGCAAAGCCGCCGAGCTCCTCGCCCCGCTCATCGCCGACGATCCGATGAACCTGGAGATGCAGCGGCAGCAGGCCTGGTTCTATCTGCGGGCCGGCGAGGCCTCGATGGCCAAGGACCGCTTCAAGGCCCTCGTGGCCGCCGATCCGAAGGACACACGCTCGCTGTTCTATCTCGCCGAGTCGCTCAACGACCTCCAGGAGTACGCCGAGGCGGAGAAGCTCTTCCGCCAGCTCCTGTCGGTGAATGCCACCGACGCCGACACCCTCGGCAGCCTCGGTCTGAGCCTGGTCGGCCAGAAGAAGTGGGACGACGCCTCCGAGACCTTCAACAAGCTCCTGGGCATGGGCAGCGTGCCCGACCACCTGGCCGCGCTGGCCCGCACCCAGCTCGCGTTCATCGACCTGCAGAAGGGCAACTACGACGCGGCCGTAGCCACGGCCAAGTCGATCTTCGTCTTCCGCGACAAGCCGAACGCGCAGGCCGTCAACATCGCCCTCACGGCCCTGCGCAAGCAGAACAAGACCGCCGAGGCCGTGGCCCTGCTCGAGCCGCTGGTCAAGCAGTTCGATCAGGATCCGTTCGTCGGCGCGCGCTACATCGAGGCCCTCGTGCGCGCGGGGCAGAAGGACAAGGCCAGGGAGCACGCGGCCGTCCAGGCCAAGCTCGGCACGCGCAACGCCATCGCCGCCTCCGAGGCTTACGTGCAGGCGGAAGACACCAAGTCGGCCGTCACCCTGATGAAGTCCGCCGTGGCCGCGCGACCCGAGGAAGTCGACCTCCAGTTCCAGCTCGGCTCCGTCTACGAGCGCGCCGGCGACAGGCAGGCTGCCGAGAAGATCTTCCTGGCCCTCCTGGAGAAGAACCCCGAGCACGCGCCGTCGCTGAACTACCTCGGCTACATGTGGGCCGAGGGCGGCGTGCACCTGGAGAGGGCGCAGGAGATGCTCACCCGCGCCGTCAGCCAGGAGCCCACCAACGGCGCCTACGTCGACTCCCTCGGCTGGGTCTACTTCCGCCTCGGCAACCTCGATCTGGCGGAGAAGTACCTGACCGACGCCACGCGCCTCATGCCTCACGACCCGACCGTGCACGAGCACCTCGGCGACGTGCTGGCCAAGCGCGGCGACATGAACCGGGCCCTCGAGGTCTACCGCACCGCCGTCAACATCGACCCGCAGTCCAAGGACGCGGAGAAGATCCGGATGAAGATCGCCGAGATCGAGCGGAAGACCCAGACCTCCGAGCGATGAACCGACACCTTGCGAAGTCCCTCCTTGCGGCCGCGATCCTCGCGGCCGCAGTCGTTTCCTGCCGCAGCACGCGCCCGGTCGGCGCGCCGGTGGCGCCGCTGACGGCGACGTCGGCGGAAGAGGCGCGCGCGCAGCTGGCCGAGCGCCGGGCGACCTTCCGCGGCATGCGCAGCCTCATGCGCGTGCGGGCCACCACGGGCGGCAAGACCCAGTCCTTCCGCGCCCAGCTCGTCGTCCACGACGCCCAGCGCATGGAGCTGATCGCCTACACCCCGGTCGGCACGACAGCGCTCACCATGAAGGCCGACGGCCAGCGCATCACCTCCAAGCCGGAAACCCCGCCCGAGTCCTTCGCCTTCTTCCGCAGCGCCGGCCTCACTCCCGCAGAGACGGCCATGCTCGTCCTCGGCCTCCTCCCGCACGACGACATGAACGTGGAGGTCGCTCCGACCGGCATCGTCACCGCGACGGTGGGCGACGTCAGCGCCACCTTCGACCCGCCGGCATTCCCAGCCAAGCGCGTCGTCGTCACCCGCGGCACCGACCGCATCGAGATCGAGCACTTGGAGACGGTGTCGGATTGATCGAAGTCCGCTCCCCCGCGAAGATCAACTGGTCCCTGCGCATCACCGGCAGACGCCCCGACGGCTTCCACGAGCTCGAGACCGTCTTCCAGACCATCTCCCTCCACGACACCCTGACCTTCTCGTCCGCGGACCACCTCTCCCTCACCTGCGACGACCCGACCATCCCCGTCGACGAGACCAACCTCGTCCTCCGCGCCGCCCGCGCCCTCGGCGCCCCACCCGTCGCCGTCGAGCTCCACAAGCGCATCCCCGCCGGCGGAGGCCTGGGCGGTGGCTCCTCCAACGCCGCCGCCACCCTCATGGCCCTCGGCGGCCGCCGCCGCCCCGACCTCCCCCAGATCGCCCTGTCTCTAGGCTCCGACGTCCCCTTCTTCCTCCTCGGCGGCACCGCGTACGCCACGGGGCGGGGGGAACGGCTGACGCCTCTCCCGTCCATGGCGGGTATCCCGCTTCTGCTCGTCCTCCCCTCGGAGCGCGTCAGCACGAAGGAGGCCTTCACCCTGATCACGCGTTACTCGCCCCCGCTCGGCATCTCCGCCTACCGCGATTTCGCGAACTTCACCAACGACTTCGAGGAGCCCGTCTTCGCTGCGCTCCCGGCATTGCGCGAGTACAAGCGCCGCCTGCTCGCAGCCGGCGCGTACTGGGCGCAGATGACCGGCTCGGGCTCCACGATCGTGGGCGCCTTCGCGGACACCGCCTCGCGCGACCGCGCAGCGGCGGCGTTCGGGGGGGTGGGGGTGAGGGGGGAGACGACGTAAGGAGCGCCCGCTTCCAGCGGGCCGGTCCGCCGGCATCCATCGCCACACAGTCGCACGTGCGGAGCGACACCGCGGGTGTGACGGCGAAAGCACATCTTGCATGCGGGCTGCTTCTCCTCGCCGAATGCGTGGAGGCGTCCCGCGCGCTCGCGCGGACGTCCCCGCCGGAACCGCCGCCGGTTGGGAGGGCGGTCGCAAAGGAGAAGGTATGACATACGACTATGTGATCACCAGCGGGCTCATGGGAGCCCCGAGAGCAGAACTGACTCTCACATCCGGCCCCGGTGGACTCGACGGCACCGCCCTCGTGTCCTGGCCCGTCTCGCCTCCTGTCAGCATCAAGATCCCGGTGCACGCGACTACGTTCAACATCACCCAGAAGGTGAACGGCTTCTATGCGATCGGCAGCCAAGCCGTCCCTGGTGGCCCTTGCTTCGGCGCAACGGTCGTGACCAACACGCTGGGCGAGCCCGGCAACGGCACCTTCTGGTGGGTCGACGCACTCGGTCTGCATGAATCCGGGATCGTTCCGGCGAAGCCGGCCGGCGTCCCCGAACCGGTCGCCGTTTAGTGCCGTTCCCGGCAGGGCGGAGTTCCGGCTGCCCTGCCGGAGGATGCCATCTTCCATCCGGGCTGTAATCGTCCGGTGCCGATCTGAGGGAGAATCGTTTCATGTCCGGCGATCCCTCCCCATCCGTTGATCTCGCGCGCCTCACCGACGAGTTGGACAGCCTCTTCGAGGGAACGACGGTATACGTCAACCGCAGGACCGGCGAGATCGTCTCAGTCATGGATGCCGATGTCGGGGCCATCGAGGACGGAGAGGAAGACTTCGAGCCCGAGGGGGGCGACGAGATCCTTCCTCTTCTTCACGCCATCGTCGAGTCAGGCGACTGGGTCGCCATGCCGGACCAGTTCGAGATCCACGAATGGCAGATCATGAGCGATTTCGCGGACAGCATGGGTGGTCCGGTCGGCGATGAGCTCGCGCGTGCGATTCGCGGCCGAGGGGCGTTCCGTATGTTCAAGGACGCCGTTTACCGCCGCGGCATTCACGACGAATGGTTCGCCTTCAAGCGTGAGGCGGTGGAGCAGATCGCTGTCCGTGCACTGGAGGCGGAGAGTATTCCGTATCATCGTCATGCGAAGCCGTAGGGGTTTTTCGACTCGCCGCGGTGTTCCTGCTGATATGCGATCCCTGGGACTTGCCTTTGCCCTTCTGGCCCTGGCCTGCGATTCCTCGCCGACGGCTCCGGACAGTTCCTCCGCTCGCGACCAGACCATCGTCGTCCGATTCGGCGACTCGGCTCGGGTGAGCAGCGATCTTCGCGTCTCGTTCGCCCAGGTCACCGAGGATTCGCGCTGTCCGGCATCGGTGGTGTGCGCCTGGCAGGGGAACGGAGGCATCCGCCTCGATGTCACGACCGGCGGCGGCACGCAATCGGTCAGGCTCAACACCGCTGGCGGAACCACCTTTCCCCGCGAGGCCTCGGCCGCCGGCTACACGTTCGAGCTGGTGGAGCTCGATCCGCAACGGCAGACGGCCGATCCGATTCCGCTGCAGCGATACCGGGCCACGATCCGCGTGAGGCGCGCTCCGTAGACTGACTACTGCGCCCGCCTCGGCACGCGCTCGGTGTGAATCGAGGCCACGCCGCCGCCCGGCGGGGTCACGGTGAACACCGAGACCACGTCGATGTCGCCGCCGATGGGGCGGAGCTCCGCGTAGCCTTCGATGAACGTCCCGGCGGCGATGCCCATGTGTTTCCAGATGTTGCCGCAGTCGACGAGCATGGTCTGGGCGGGCGGGATGGTCGTGCTGAAGAAGCCCGACAGCTTCCCGACCTTCTCGTCGCGCAGGCCGAGGGAGAAGCGCTTGCGGATGGTGATCTGGGTCGCCGCCGCGTTCCGCACGTTGATGGCGGTGAAGTAGCTGCCCGGGGCGGCGACGAAATTGTTGATCTCATTCGCCGTGGCCTTGCCGCAGACGAACTTCGCAGCGTAGACCTGGCCGAAGGCCGCTCCAGTGGTGAAGGTGAGTAGAAGCGCCAGTAGGAACCGTTTCATGGTCCGATCCTCCTCACTGAGATAGTGAGGAGGATCGGCCGAACGTTTCAGTGCACTAGGTCCCGGCGATGGACACGCCCTCGAACACGAGGGTCGGGTTGCGCATGGACGAGTACGGGAACGGATCGTTGCCGACGGCGACGAGCTTCTTCCAGAACTCGAGGTGGTTGCCGGCCAGGTTCATCTCCGCGACCGGCTCGGCGATGGCGCCCTCGCGCACGCGGAAGCCGATGACGCCGACGGAGAAGTCGCCGGTGCCGCTGTTGGAGTTGCCGCCGATGAAGCCGGTGATGAGGATGCCGTCCTTCATCTCGGCCAGCAGCTCCTTTTGGCTCTTGGAGCCGAGCTTCCAGACCACGTTCGAAGTCGAGCCGCCGTTCGCGGCCATCTTCAGCTTCTTCCCGTAATACGTGTCGACGTAGTAGTTCTTCAGCACGCCGTTCTCGAAGAAGACTCGCGGCTTGGCGGCGATGCCTTCGTTGTCGAACTTGCGCGAGCCGAAGGCGCGCGGGATGAGCGGGTCGTCGGTGATGTTCAGAACCGAGCTGGCGACCTGCTGGTCGAGCTTGCCCTCGTAGAACGACCGCTTCTGCTGCAGGGAGCCGGCGCTCAAGGCGCCGGCGAGCATGCCGACGAGGCGTCCCGCGGCGCGGTTGTCCACGGCCACCATCATGGCCGCGGTCTCGCCCTTCTTCGAGCCGAGGCGGCCGAGGGTGCGTTGCGCGGCGCGGACGCCGACGGCGCTGGTATCGCCCAGCTCGCCCCAGAAGCGCGAGCCGGCGTAGTCGTACTCCTCGGGCCGGCGGCCGTCGGAGTCCTTCGCGCTCACGCCCGCGGAGACGAAGAACTGCGTGCCGCGGTTCGTGCCCGAGAAGCCGTTGGACGTCACCATCCAGGTCTCGACGAGGTTGCTGGAGAAGGACGTGGTCACGGAGAGGATGGCCTCGTTGCCCTTCACCGCGCGCGCGGCGTCGTGCATGGCCTTGGTGACCTTGCGGCCGTCATCGGCGGTGATGGCGGCGTACTTCGGGTCCTCGAGCTGCAGGTCGCTCCCGGCCTGGCCCTTGTAGAGCTCCGGGTCGGGGAGGGTGCGGAACGGGTCCGGCGCGATCTGTTTGGTCAGAGCGATGGAGTCGCTGATGAACTGCTTGAGCGCGTCCGGACGGAGGTCGCTGGTGGAGACGCTGCCCCAGCGGCCGTCGACGTACAGCCCGATGGTCACGCCGCGGGTGGTGGACTCAGAGATCTTCTCCACCTTGCCGTCGCGCCAGTCGAGGGAGACGTCGCGCACGCGGTACGCACGGGCCGAGGCATCGGAGGCCCCGGCGCTCTTCGCCATCGCGATCGCCGACTGCGAGATCGCGAGCATGTCCTGATCGTTGTTGGTCTTGCCCATGTTCGGTTATCCCTTCTTCTCCGCGCGGCCGCCCACGGTGATGGAGGCGACGCGCACCGTCGGCATGCCCTGCGAGACCGGAACGCCCTGTCCGTCCTTGCCGCAGGTCCAGCCGCCCTCGTCGATCTTCAGGTCGTCGCCGACCATGTCGATGACCTCGAGCACCTTCGGCCCGTTGCCGATGATGTTGACGTCCTTGATGGGCTTGGTCAGCTTGCCGTCCTCGATGAGGTAGCCGTTCTTGACGAAGAACGTGAAGTCGCCGGCGCCGATGTTGACCTGGCCGTTGGAGAAGTGGTCGCAGTAGATGCCCTTCTTGACCGAGGCGATGATCTCGTCGCGCTTGTGCGGGCCGGGGAGCATGTACGTGGAGCGCATGCGCGGCATGGGCGAGAACTCGTAGCCCTGGCGGCGTCCGTTGCCGGTGGGCTTGACGCCGTAGTGCTTGGCGGAGATGGAGTCGTGGAGGTACGTGGTGAGCGTGCCCTTCTCGACGAGCATGGTCTTGCCGACCGGGTTGCCCTCGTCGTCGATGTTGATGGCGCCGCGGGCGTTGTCCTGGGTGCCCTCGTCGACGATGGAGACGAACGGCTTGGCCACGGGCTTGCCGATCTTGTCCGAGTAGATGGAGACGTTCTTGCGGTTGAAGTCCGCCTCCATGCCGTGACCGATGGCCTCGTGCAGGAGGATGCCGGACGAGCCGGCGCCGAGGACCACCGGCATCTCGCCGGCGGGCGGGGTGACGGCGTCGAACAGGACCATGGTCTTCTCGATGAGCTGGCTGACCATGCCGTCGATGCGCTCGGGAGTGTAGTAGCTGAAGTCGGCCCGGCCGGCGCGGTTGACGCTGTTGTTCTCGCGGCGGCCGTCCTGCTCGGCGACGCAGGAGAGGTAGACGCTGGTCATCGGCTGGGTGTCTTCGACGATGCGGCCGTTCGAGTCGGCGATGAGGATGACGCTGCCCTGGTCCATGAAGCCGATGTTGACCTTCTTCACGCGCGAGTCGGCCTTGAAGGTCTTCTCATTGAGGCCGTTCAGCACGGCCAGCTTCTGCTGCGGCCGGACCTCTTCCCAGCGCACCTTGACCGGGTAGCGGTTCGGCTTCGACTCCATGACCTTGAAGCGCGTCGGCGCGGCCTTGGCCGGCCCCTCGGCGATGGCCGCCGCGGTCAGCGCCGCCCGGCGCAGGCCGTCCGCAGTGATGTCCTCGGTGAAGCCGTAGCCGGTCTGGTCGCCCTTGACCACGCGCACGCCGACGCCGAGGCCGACGTTGGCGAAGGCCCGGTTCACGGCGCCGTCTTCGAGACTGAGGTTGTTGGAGACGCGGTGCTGGAAGAAGACGTCGGCGTATTCGCCGCCCTTCGACAGCGCCGCGGACAGCGTGTCCTTGATCAGCTTGTCCGTGACGCCGAAGCGCCCGAAGTAGCCGACCCCTTCCGTGGGTCCCGTCTTCGCGAAGACGGAAGAGATGTTGAACAGATCCGAGACTGCGACGGTCGCCAGCGCTGCCGCACCCGCGCCGATGACCGTGCGCCGGGTGAGACCCTGTTCTTCAGCCATGCGTGTTGCCCTCCTGCTAGTTGGTTCCAGACATTGAACGTAAGAATGGCAATTATGGCAGTTACGGAGGGGTGAAGCTTCTGTGTCGTCAGCGGACAGATGGTCCGTGGAGCGGCGGGCTTTAGCCCGCCGGATCGCTCGCGCGGATCAGGCGTTGACGGTCTGGGGCGCCGTGCGCAGGCTCTCCAGCCGCGCCATCACCGCCCGCTCGGCCTTGTCGATGGCGCCGGTGTCGTCGCGGAGGTAGTAGGCGAAGTTCGCCCCGAAGAAGAGCGAGTTGAGCTCGAAGGCCAGTTGCGCGGGGTCGACTTCTCGGTCCATGTGGCCCTCGTCCTGGGCCATGCGGATGGCCTTCTCCAGCGCGCCGATCCAGTCGTCCATGAGGCGCCGGATCAGGTCGCGCACCGGACCGGGGCGGCCGTCGTACTCGAACGACGCCGCGGCGAAGAAGCACCCGCCCGGAAAGACGCCGCGGCGCAGGTAGGAGAGCCAGGAGCGGCAAATGGCGACGAGGCGCGGATAACCGCGCGGTTCCCGAATGGCGATCGAGAAGACCTCGCGGATGTAGCGCTGCGAGGCCGCCTCGATCGTGGCCAGCTGCAGGTCTTCCTTGGAGCCGAAGTGGGCGAAGAGACCGCTCTTCGACATGTCCAGCTCGTCGGCCAGGCGGCCGATAGTCAGGCCGCCCAGTCCCTCGAGGGACGCGAGGTCAACCGCGCGCTCGAGAATGCTTTGCCGAGTCCGTTCCCCCTTCATGCGTATGCTGGAAGATCCTTCAAAAGCTCCTGATGTGCAAGTCGGAGGTCGCGCGGCCAGTCCGCGGCGACGACGCTGCGCTCGCCGCGGGCAACGGGCGTGCGGCCGTCGTGGCTGGAGACGAGGAAGCCGTAGGTGCAGGTCCTGTCGTCCAGATCGTTGACCCAGAGGTCGACGCGGAGGGCGGCGGCGTCGGAGACGGCGCCGAGGCGCTCGAGGAGGCAATCACCGCCGACCGGGGCGCGGCCGTCCAGGGCGATGATCGCGTGGTCCACCTGCTCGGCGAGGTCGACCTCGGCGGAGCGGATGGGGGAGATGAAGACGAACTTGGGGTTGAGGTCATCGGTGAAGGTCATGGCGGTGTGTCTCCTTCTCCTATAAAATAGTACGAACGTTCGTTTCTGTCAAGATCGTCACTAAGCTTGCCTGGCCCCGGCGTGTACACTTTTCGCTTCTCATGCGCCGCGCGCTCGCGATCCTGGTCGTTTTCCTCGTCTCCGCGCCTCCATCCCTGGCTGCCCGGCGCCGCGCGACCACCCCGCCCGCCCCGCTGACCATCCCCGGGATCGAAAAAATTGCCGCCGACGCCCTGGCGGCCGGGGTTCCCGGGCTGACCATCGCGGTGCGGAAGGGGAACGCGTACTACACCCGGGCCTGGGGCGCGGCGGACGTGGCCAAGCACCTCCCCGCCCACACCGCCGACGTCTGGCAGATCGGATCGGTGACCAAGCAGTTCACGGCCGCGGCGATCCTCCGCCTGGCCGAGGCCGGGAAGCTGCGGATCGAGGACCGGGCCAGGGCCTGGCTGCCGGAGCTGGACGAGCGCTTCGAAGGCATCACCATCCGCCATCTGCTCAACCACACTTCGGGGGTGGTGGACTACGTCGAGCAGCTCGGCAGTCTCTATCAGCCGAAGACGTCGGCCGAGGTGCTGGCGCTCATCGCCGCGGCGCGGCCGCAGTTCGCGCCCGGCGCGCGCTTCGCCTACAGCAACTCCGGCTACTTCCTCCTCGGCGTGATCATCGAGCGCGCCAGCGCGACGACGTACGAGCAGTACCTGCGCGACACGTTCCTCGTCCCGCTGCAACTGACCGAGACCAGCTACTGCGGCAGCGGCGCTCCCGCGCCGGACGGCTATGCGCAGGACCCGGCCGACCACGCGGTGTTCCCGATCCCGGCCATGGACATGTCCCTGGTCTGGTCCGCCGGCGCGCTCTGCTCGACGGGCATGGATCTGGTGCGCTGGAACGCGGCCCTGAGCAGCGGCCGCGCGGTGTCCCTGCAGTCGTACGCGATGATGACCGACCCCGGCGCGGAGCCCGGCTACGGCTTCGCCCTGATCGTCGACCAGCTCGACGGCCGCCGCCGCATCTGGCACAACGGCCAGATCCCCGGCTTCCAGAGCCACCTGGCCTCGTACCCGGACGAGGAGCTCACCATCGCCGTGCTGGCGAACCTGTACGCGAAGACCGATCAGGCGACGGCGGTGGGGGAGCAGATCGCGCGAGCGATCGCTCAGTCGCGATAGATCTCCACATGCGGCACCCCGTCCGTGCCGATCCACCCGCGATACATCCCCTCGGTATTGAACGGCATGGCGAAGTTGCCTTTGGCGTCGACGGCGATGACGCCGCCTTCGGCGCCGGGGACGGCCTTCAGGGTCTTGTTGATGACCTGGTCGGCGGCCTGCTGGACGGAGAGGCCGCGGTACTTCATCAGGGCGGCGATGTCATAGGCGACGGTCCAGCGGATGAAGTACTCGCCGGCACCGGTGGCGGAGACGGCGCAGGTCTCGTTGTCGGCGTAGGTGCCGGCGCCGATGATGGGTGCGTCGCCGACGCGGCCGAACTGCTTGTTGGTGGTCCCGCCGGTGGACGTCGCCGCGGCGAGGTTCCCGTGCTGGTCGAGGGCGACTGCTCCCACGGTGCCGTGTTTGTCCGTCGATGGGGCGGCTTTCTGTTCCTTCAGCAGCTCTTCCTGCAGCGACTTCCAGCGCCGCTCGGTCCAGAAGTACGAGGGGTCGACGATCTCCAGACCCATCTTCGTGGCGAAGAGCTCCGCGCCGCGGCCGATCATCATCACGTGCTTGGACTTTTCCATCACCGCGCGGGCGGCGGTGATGGGGTTTTTGATGATGGTCACCGAGGCGATCGAGCCGGCCTTCTTGCTCGAGCCGTCCATGATCGCGGCATCCATCTCGTTCTTCCCCTCGTGAGTGAAGACCGAGCCCTTGCCGGCGTTGAAGAGCGGTGAGTCCTCCATGAGCCGTACCGCGGCCTCGACGGCGTCGAGGCTCGTGCCGCCCTTGGACAGGATGGCGTGACCGGCCTTCAGCGACTCTTCGAGCTTCGCCCGGTACTCGGCCTCGCGCTCGGCGGTCATGCTCTTGCGGGTGATCGTGCCCGCGCCGCCGTGGATGACGAACATCGTCGGCTTCGCGCTCTGGGCGGCCAGACCGCCGGCGAACACGATTGTTGCAGTGACTGCGGCGAGTCGTTGGAACATGATCCGTACACTACCACGCCGCATGAAGCGCCTCGCCGCCCTGGCCCTGCTGCTCGCGCCCTCTCTTTTCGGGCAAGGACCGGCCGCCGACTGGCGCACCGTGACCACGCCGCATTTCCGGGTGCACTACCCGCGTGAGTACGAGGAATGGTCGCTGCGCGCGGCCTCGCGCCTGGAGTCGATCCACGAGCGGGTGTCGCGGGAAGTCGGCTTCACGCCGCCGCAGGTGATCGATGTCCTGGTCGTCAATCCGATTGCCCAGCCGAACGGCAGCGCGTGGCCGCTCCTGTCGACGCCGCGGATGATCTTCTTCACCGAGCCGCCCGGGCCGGACGAGCAGATCGGTGCATACGGGCACTGGATCGACCTCCTGTCCGTGCACGAGACCGCGCACATCGTGCACATGCTCCGGCCGTCGCGGAACCCGTTCTCGCGCTTCATGGAGAAGTCGATCCTGCCGTACAACCCGATCCTTCTCCGCGCGCCGCGCTGGGTCCTCGAGGGCTACGCCACGGTCGTCGAGGGCCGGCTCACCGGCGCCGGCCGCCCGAGCAGCACCGTGCGTGCGCTGATCCTGCGCCGCTGGGCCCAGAGCGGACGCCTGCCGAGCTACGGACAGCTCAACTCCGACCGCCGCTTCCTGGGCATGTCCATGGCCTACCTGATGGGCTCCGCCTATCTGGAGTGGCTGGAGCAGCGCGCCGGCCCGGAAGCCCTGGGCAACCTCTGGGCGCGCATGACCGCGCGTCATCGCCGGTCATTCGGAGAGGCCTTCACCGGCGTCTTCGGCGAGAGTCCCGACCGCCTCTACGGCCGCTTCGTCGCCGAGCTCACCGCCTCGGCGATGGCCATCGACCGCGCGGGCGAGCTGCAGGAGGGAGAGCTGTGGCAGGAGACGCCGCGTGCGAGCGGCGATCCCGCGGTCTCACCGGACGGGAAGGAGATCGCCGTGGTCATCCGCGACCGCGACAAGCCGCAGCGCCTCGTGATCTGGTCGACCGAGGAGGCGACGGAGGAGGAGAAAAAATTCGAGGAGCGACTGAAGAGGATCCTGGAGCGCGACCCGGAGGACGTGGCGCCGGTCCGCACCAAGCCGCTCCCGCGGAAGATCAAAGACTCGCTCACGATGCCCGACGGCGGCGACATCGAGTCGCCGCGCTGGACCCGCGACGGCGCGCTGCTCTTCTCCCATCGCGCGCCCGACGCCGAGGGCTTCCTGCACTTCGACCTCTATCGCTGGGATCGCAAACGACTCACGCGCATCACCCACCTCGCCGACGTCCGCGACGCCGATCCCTTCCCCGACGGCCGCACCGCCGTCGCCGTGCGCTCGCGCTTCGGCGCCTCGCAGCTCGTGACCGTCGACCTCACCACCGGCGCCGTCACCCCGCGCAC
>JBIOTX010000061.1:0-5111 GCA_044866315.1 Thermoanaerobaculia bacterium
ACCACCCGGCGCACGCGCTCGCACAGATCGCGCGGCGAGTTGCTCGCCGAGGCTCGCACGGCGGCCTGCAGTCCCGACATGAGCAGCGCCGCAGGCATGCCCTTGCCGGCCACGTCGCCGATGCAGATGGCCAGCTCGGTGTCGCTCAGCTTGAGCAGGTCGTAGTAGTCGCCGCCCATCATCCGCGCCGGCTGCCAGACCCCGCTCACGTCCAGTCCGGCGACGTACGGCATCTCCTGCGGAAGGAGGGTCTGTTGGATGGCCCGGGCCTGGGCGAAGTCGACCTCCTCGCGCTGGGCGCGAATGCGGTCGATGCCGAGGTCGAGCTGATCGGCGACGGCGCGGAGGAAGTCGATGTCCTCGACGTCGAAGGGCGCGCGCGAGAGCTTCTCGGCCAGGGCGAGGAAGCCGTTGGCCGGCGTGCCTGGTGTGTTGATCGGAACGACGAGCGTGGCCTCGACTCTGCGCAGCGCCGCCGAGGCATCGTCGGACAGCTCGCGGCGCTTCGGATCGAAGGGGCGGTCGAGATACGGGAGCATCTGTCCGCGCGGCACGCGCAGCGCGCCGAGGAGGGCGTCGGCCACGCCGACCTTGGCCGCGGCTACGAATTCATCGTGGCGGTCCACGAAGAGGACCACGGCCCGGTTTTGGAGGGCCTGCTGCACCTTCTCGGCCGCGGAGGTGAGGAAGACGCCGATGTCCGTTGCGCCCAGGGTCTCCGCGGAGATGGCCTTGAGTGCGGCGGGGTAGTCGTACTTGTGGCGGAACAGGTTGCGGTCGACGAGGGTCTGCAGCTTGTTGCGCAGGGGCACGAAGAGCACGGCCACCACGAGCGTGGAGGCGATGACCATGGCCTGGTTCTGTACGCCGGTGAAGCGGACGAGGATTGTCCCCAGACCGCCGACCAGCACGAGGTAGACGAAGATGATCGTGCCGGTCAGGATGGCGTAGACCACCGTCTTGCGGATGATCAGGTCGATGTTCATCAGTCGGTACTTGAAGACCGCGACGGCGAAGGAGATGGGGATGAGGAGGATGAGGATCGTCTGCGCGTTGCTGAGCACCTCGAACAGGCCTCGCCAGGCGATCATGTCCCGGTGGGTGAAGGCGATCCACAACATGAGGGCGACGCTCAGCGCGTACGCGAGGAACTTCCCGCCGATCGCCGTGAGCAGCCCCCAGAGCGGCCAGGTGACCTGCCGCTTCTCCTCGAGGCTCGCGGATTTGTAGCTGCGATAGAGGGCGACCAGGGAGAAGACCGGCAGGGCGAGCAGCAGCACCATCAAGGGAAAGAGCACGATCCCGACGCCCAGTGCCACCGCGAGCAGCTTGATGCGAAACGCGGCGGCCAGACGGGCCATGGCGGCGAACAGGCTGATGGCGCCGATCCAGACCTCGACCGGCCGGGTGAGAATGGCCAGGCGAATGCCCTCGCGCCGGCCGGCGTAGAGGAGATGCAAGCCGACGACGATTCCGGCAGCGAGCAGGGCATAGCCGATCGGGACCAGCCAGGTATCGAAGAACCTTTCCAGCTGGGGCTCCCCTTTCGCCGCGAGAACGATCGAGGCGCCGCCGACGAGGCAGGTGAGAACGCCGAACCCGGCAACGGAGTAGATCCAGCGGAGGATGTATGGCCGCTGCTCGAGGATCGGCCGCCGGTGGGGAAAGATCAGCGCGAGGTGGAGGAGCAGCGGCGGGTACATCATTCCCAGGGCACTGAACAGAAGGATGGGCCCGAGTCCCGCAGGCGAGTCGGTGACGATGCCCCGAAGGTTCGAGATCTCGTAGAACGACGAGGCTTGTCCCATGATCGCCACCGCGGTGAGCAGGGCCAGCGTGTAGAAAATCGTGGCCCGGTTGTCGCTCGGCGCGCGGACGATCAGCAAGAGGCCGATCCCGACGAACGTGAGTCCCACCACCACTGCCACGACGTGGAAAACGATCACCACCCGCGTCTTCCACGGCGTATCCAGCCGCACCGGCACGTCGAACACCTTCCCCGCCCGCTGCACCCTGTAGGTGACCACCGATCCGGTGCGCAGCTGAGGATCGAGGGCGCGCAGGCGCCTCAGGTCGTTCCGCGGAATGCCATTGATGGCCAGGATCTTGTCGCGGTAGAGCAGACGGCCGTCGGCCGCGCCGCCGGCCGCGGTGAGCATTACGTCGCCGGCGTCGAGGCCCAGGATCCGCGCCTGCTGCCTGGCGTTCCCCTCGAAGTAGACCACCCCCGCCCACCCGCGCGCGTGCCACGTCCTCCCCCGCCAGACCATGTACCCGACCGAGGCCACGATAGCGGCGATGGTGAGGACGACGACCAGAGCGAAGCGCGTCCTGACGGACATGAGTTATCTGTGTACGGCGGCCGGCGGCCGCGGTTTTAGTCCTTCGACCCCCGCCGGTTCACGATGGACATGAACTCCTGGCGCGTCTTCTCGTCGTTGAGGAACTCGCCGCGCAGGACGTTGGTCTCCATGAAGGACGACTCCTGCTCTACCCCGCGCATGACCATGCACAGGTGCACGCCCCCCATCCACACGGCGATCCCTCGGGGCTCGAGAATTTTCTCGATCGTTTCGGCGACGTCGTGGGCGAGGTGCTCCTGCGACTGCAGCCGGCGCATGTGCACCTCCACGATGCGGGGGATCTTCGAGGCGCCGATGATCCACTGCTCGGGGATGTAGCCGACGATGAACCGTCCGAAGAAGGGCAGGATGTGGTGGGCGCAGAGGGTCTTGTACGTCCCGCCGATCACGACCAGGTTCTGGCAGTTCTCGTCCGCGCGCGAGCAGGCCTTGCGGAAGAGCGTAGTCAGCTTCTTCACGTCGGTGAAGTCGTAGCCGCTGGTCATGGTCACCAGCGACTCGGCCCAGCGCCTGGGGGTGTCGACGAGGTTCTCGTCCTCGAGATCGACGTGCAGGAGGCGGAGCACCTCCCGGAGGTGGTGCTGGAGCTGGCTGCGATCGACGTCGGGGCGGGGGCCGGTGAGGAGGCCGCGGTCGTTGATGATCGCGTCCAGCTCGCCGTTGGCGAGCATCAGCTCGGAGGGTGGCTTCATGGGGGCGAAGTGTATAGCCGGCTTGCGCTCGGAAGACACGAGGCAGGCCTTCCGTTTGCACAGGTTGACGACTGAATGACGATTCATTCATACTAACCAGAAACCTGTAGAGCCACCTCTTCCGAAGGAGTACTCACCCATGGCCGAAGTCAAGTCTCAGGGCGCCGTCGAGGCGATGGAAGTCGCCGAGGCCTCCCGTGAAACCGAGTGGGAAAAGCCGTCATTCGTGGGCGATCTTTTCCTCGGGAAGCTCAATCTCGACCTGATTCACCCGTTCCCCGAACAGCCGGCCGCCGATAAGGCAGAGGCCGATCCGTTCCTCGACAAGCTCGAGCGTTTCCTGGCCGAGAACGTCGACGCCGAGGAGATCGACCGCAAGGGCGAGTACGACTACGAGCTGTTCAAGGGCTTCAACGAGATCGGCGCCTGGGGCATGAAGATCCCCAAGGAATACGGCGGGCTCGGTTTCTCGGCCACGAACTACAACCGTGCCTTGGGCATCATCTCCACTTGGTGCGCGAACACCGTGGCGTGGCTCTCCGCGCATCAATCCATCGGCGTGCCCCAGCCTCTCAAGCTGTTCGGCACCGAGGAACAGAAGAAGAAGTACCTGCCCCGCCTGGCCAAGGGCGCGATCTCCGCGTTCGCCCTGACCGAGCCGGGCGTCGGCTCCGATCCGGCGAAGATGCAGACCTTCGCCAAGCCCACCGAGGATGGCAAGGGCTGGATCCTCAACGGCGAGAAGCTCTGGTGCACGAACGGCCTCAAGGCCGAGATCATCGTGGTCATGTCCCAGACCCCGCCGAAGGTGGTGAACGGCAAGGAGAAGAAGCAGATCTCGGCCTTCATCCTGGAGATGGACACGCCGGGCGTCGAGATCGCCCACCGCTGCCAGTTCATGGGCCTGCGCGGCATCGGCAACGTGCTCATTCGCTTCAAGGACGTGTTTGTCCCGAAGGAGAACCTCCTCTGGGGCGAGGGCCTCGGCCTCAAGCTCGCCCTGATCACGCTGAACACGGGCCGCCTGACGATCCCCGCGGGCTGCGCGGCGGGCGGCCGGCGCATGATCGAGATCGCGCGCGAATGGGCGAACGAGCGCGTGCAGTGGGGCGCGCCGATCGGCAAGCACGAAGCGGTCGCGGCGAAGCTGGCCTGGATGGCCTCGCACACGCTGGCCATGGAGGCCATCGTCTGGCTGACCTCGGGTCTGGCTGACCGCGGCAACGTCGATCTCCGCCTGGAGGCGGCGATGGCGAAGCTCTTCAACACCGAGGTGGCCTGGCAGTGCGTCGACCACCTCATGCAGATCCGCGGCGGCCGCGGGTTCGAGACCTCGACCTCGCTCAAGGCCCGCGGCGAGAAGGCCTACCCGGTCGAGCGGATCATGCGCGACATGCGCATCAACCGCATCTTCGAGGGCACCAGCGAGATCCAGCATCTCTTCATCGCCCGCGAGGCCGTCGACCCGCACATGAAGCGCGGCTACAAGATCCTGCAGCCGGAGACGCCGACGGGCGAGAAAGTCAGCGCCGCGGCGAAGGCCGGCGCGTTCTACGCGACCTGGTACCCGACCCGCTACCTCGGCTGGAGCCGCTTCCCGAAGTTCGGGGAGTTCGGACGGCTGTCGTCGCACATGGGCTACGTCGAGCGCCAGTCGCGGCACCTCTCGCGCTCGATCTTCCACGCCATGATGCGCTACCAGGCCAAGCTGGAGCGGAAGCAGATGGTGCTCTTCCGCATCGTGGACATCGGCACCGACCTCTTCGCCATGTCGGCGACGATCAGCTACGCGACCATGCTGGCCAAGAAGGGCGAGAAGAACGCCCTCGAGCTCGCGGACGTCTTCTGCCGCGAGGCCCGCAAGCGCATCGACCAGAACTTCCGCACCCTCTTCGATGACGCCGACGAGGTGGCCTACAAGGTCGTGCAGAAGATGCTCAAGGGAGAGTACGAGTGGCTGGAAGGCCGCATGGTCGAGCCGGTCGTCCCGACCCCGGAGCAGGTGGAAGAGGCGATCCGGAAACTAGCGTAGGGATTGGTGGAGGACAGGCAATCT
>JBIOTX010000062.1:0-18872 GCA_044866315.1 Thermoanaerobaculia bacterium
GACAGCACCAGACGCCGCTCGCCGTCATACCGGATCACACCGCCGTGGCGTGCGGCATCGGCCAGCTGTCGCGGTGTCGCCGCGCGGGTATAGAGCACCGAGATCTGCGTCTCGGGCAAGAGCAGCCCCAGCGACCGCTCGAACCCGATCCAGGCGGCATCCCACGGATCGTCGTACTGACCGACCAGCGTCACCTGGGCGACGCGAGGTCGCCTTTCGCGGACGGTTTTGAAGAGGTCGAACAGTGCATGGATGCCTGCCTCCCCCCGGCCTCGTTCGGCGAAAACGATCGCCGCGCTGTCGGCCGGCGGCAACTCGCCCACCAGCGGCTCCTCGCGCCAGTACTCCTCGTACAAGAGCGGCTGCTGCGAGGAGGCTCCCTCGATCCAGTGACGCTGGCGGGCGAACGGATACGTGGGCAGGGCCAGCACTCGCGGCGCCTTTCCGGCGAGGACCGCCGCCGCATCGTCTTCCGACCCGGACACCTTCTCGTGCAGCAGCGGATGCAGCGTTCGGGTCGCGACGCGCTCGATCCAGTGCCGCTCTCGGACAAACGGGTACGTGGGCAGGCTCAGAAGCTTCCGTTCTCCGCCCGTGAGCCCTGCCGTATCGCGCTGCACGAGCAGCGGCGACGTGCTCGCGTGCAACAACGGATGGAGCTTCGCCGATGCAGCCCCGGCGCGCTCGATCCAGTGTCTCTCCCTGGCGAACGGATATGTGGGAAGACTGATCCGGCGCGGTTTGTCGGAGGCGCCGACCCGGGCGTCCGGAAGCGTCTCTGAATCGCTTGCTCGTCCGGATTCGACAAAAGTCTGAAGTTTCCCGGCCAGCTCTTCGACCGAGCGGGCGACGAAGCTCACGCGCTCCTTCATCGCCTCCCGGCCCGCCTGGAGCGTGTGGGACAGAGCGCCGAGGTCGATCGGCTCGCTGCGCTGGATGTGCCGGAGGAGATCCTCGGCACGACGCCGCAGCTGCTCAGTGGTGCGGGCCGATAAGGGGATGATCGCGGTCCCTTGGAAAGCGGCGGCTTTGCCGCCGCACTCCGAAAACTCCTGGACCACGACGTGTGCGTTCGCGCCTCCCGAGCCGAAGCTGCTCACGCCGGCCAGACGCGGCTCGCGGCCTTCCCACGGCTGGGGCCTGGCGGCGATCGACAGGCGCGAGCCGTTGAAACGGATGCGGGGATTGAGGGTCTCGAAGTGGATGGAGGCGGGGATCCGCCGCCGCTGTAGGGCAACGATCACCTTCAACAAGCCGGCGATCCCGGCGGCGGGCTCCAGATGCCCGAGGTTGGATTTGAGGGAGCCGATGGCGCAGGCTCCGGAGGCGTGGCCATAGGCCGTCTGGATGCCCTCGATCTCGATCGGGTCGCCGAGGGACGTTCCGGTGCCGTGGGCTTCGATGTACGACAGGTCCTGCGGCGCGATTCCCGCGTCTTTCCAGGCGGCGAGCAGCAGCTCGCTCTGCTTCTGCGGATTGGGCACGGTCAGGCCGGCGGCCAGACCGCCGTGATTGACGGCGCTGCCTTTGAGGACGGCGTGGATCGGATCGCCGTCGGCGATGGCCCGGCTCAGGGGCTTGAGCAGCAGCATCACCGCCCCTTCCGCGCGCACGTACCCGCTGGCCGCGGCGTCGAAGGTCCGGCACCGCCCGTCCGGCGACAGCATGCCCGCCTTGCGATAGGCGACGGAGAGATGCGGATGGCAGATCAGGTTGATCCCGCCCACCAGCGCGGCCGGGCATTCCTCTGCCCGCAGCGACCGCATCGCCGCGTGCAGCGCGATCAGCGACGACGAGCAGGCGGTGTCGATCAGCAGGCTCGGGCCGGAGAGGTCGAGGAAATAGGAGATCCGGTTGGCCAGCGCGGCCAAGGCGCTGCCGGTGGCGTAATGGGCCTCGATCTCCAAGCCGGCGTCCTGGATCAGGCGGCTGTAGTCGGTGTTGCTGGCGCCGATGAAGACGCCGGTGCCCGTGCCTTTCAGCGTCGCCGGCGGAACGGCCGCGTTCTCCAGGCAGGCCCAGGCCAGCTCCAGGAGGATGCGCTGCTGCGGGTCGGTCATCTGCGCCTCCCGCGGCGACATCCGGAAGAAGGTGTGGTCGAAGGCCTCCGCGTCGTGGAGGAAGCCTCCCTGATCGATCCCCGCCAGGTCGGCGCCCGACGGCCACCCCCCTCGGCGCCGCGGATAGGAGCCGACCACGCACCGCTCCTCCGCCAGCACCTGCCACAGCTCGTCCGGCGTCTCGATCCCTCCGGGGAGCCTGCAGGCCATGCCGATGACGGCGATGTCCGCGGGCGCGGCCTGAGGGCTCGGTCGTCTGGCCGGAGCCGCGACGGACGCCGGACGCGCCGTCAGGTAGGCGATGACTTTGTCGACGGTGCTGTACTCGAAGAAGAATCCCGGCTTCAGGGCTCGCTGGAATCGCTGCTCGAGCTGCCGCTGCAAGGCCAGGAGGTCGGCGGAGTCGAGTCCCATCTCCATGAGCGGACGATCGGCGTCGAAGGCGCTCTGGCCGGCGCCCAGGAGCAGCATCGTCGCGCCCTCGACGAAACCGCGGACTTCCCCCTCCTCCTCGTCGCTCCTCGCCGGGATTGCACTCACCGCGGTGGCGACGCGGTCGTGAACGTCGTAGACGATGAGGACTCCGTGTCCCCGATTGGCCCGGTCGCGCGGCCTGTATCCGGGCAGAGCCTCGACGATCGCGGCGCCGTGCGCCTCATGAAACGCCAGGACGGGATCCTGACCGCTGCCGCGCTGCCGAATGTAGTCCTGCAGCGGCACCGGGCCGCCGGCGTCGTAGTTCCTGCAGACGGTCACGCCGGCGACTTGCGTGACGCCGGTCATCACGCTGCATCGCTGGAGGACCAGCTCCAGCAGCTGATCGCCGTAGCCGAGGTCCTGGACGGCGGGATCGACGTTGAGGCCGAGCAGCTGGACGATCGGACCGGAGGGCTGGTGCAGCTCCTCGACGTTGCCGGCATTGCACCGCCTGAGCGCGTCGGTCCCGGCGATCCGCTGACTGTAGGTGGCGCCGAGGATCTCGCCGTCTTTCTCCAGGACGAACTGTCCCTGCGGGTACTGTCGCAGGCGTGCGCGGATCTGCCGCTGGGACGCCTGCATCGGCCTGGGCCAGCAGAGCCGCTCCAGGCGGTAGAGGCTCGGCAAATCCGCCGCGGTGGCATGCCGCACGACGTAGTCGCGCCTGCGCAGGTGATGCATGCTGATCCGGCAGAAGCCGGCCAGCTTCGGATAGCGCCTGAGGGGACCGTCGTTGAACAGCCCCACGCTCGCCGCCAGCGTGACGAACGCCTCGGCACTGATCAGGTACTGATGCGACAGGTTGTGGATGGTGTCGAAATAGAAGTTCTCCGAGGCGGCGAGCTGTCGCTGGACCAGGTGGGCCGGCAGCGCGTGGGCCTCCAGGATCAGCAGTTCCGAGTCGTGCGCGCACTCCGCCCAGTTGCGCAGGTGCTGCTGCCAGCGACTCAGCACCGCCACCGTGTCGAGCAGCCCTCCGCTCTCATCCAGATAGCCGCCCGGCTGATCGGCCGCCAGGACGGCCAGTGCCTCGTTCACGGGCTGCGAGGCGTCGACGCGGATGTTGTGGTCGAGGAAGGAGCGGATGTGCAGGACGCGCTGCTCCCGCGTCACACCGATGCCCTCCAGGGCCTCGCGCAGCTCGTCGGGCCGATTGATGTCGCCCAGGAGCGTGTGATGCTCGATGCAGGAGAGGGTGCGGGCCGTCTCCTCCAGCGCCTGCCGGTTGTAGTCGACGCCGACCAGCCGCACGGGCAGCCGCTCCAGGTGCGGGCCGCGCAGGGACTGCTCGCGGATCGCGCGATGGACCTGCTCGAGCAGCGAGCCGTCGCCGCAGCCGACGTCCACGACGGCCTGCGGCTGCAGCTCCAGCGGCTCGCGGCTGAAGATGTCGATGACCTTCTGGCGGATGTCGTGGAAATAGCCCGCGTGCTGCAGGCCGCTGGCGATGACGTTGAGCCGCCGGTCGACGTGGGTCTCCTCACCGGCATCGCTGCGGCGATACACGCGCGCGTGATCGCCGAAGAGGAGCTCCTCCATGGCGTGGAGCATCGGCCGGTAGGAGAGGGCGATGGTGAAGACGTGAGTCCCGAGGATGTGCTCGCCGGTCGCGGTCAACGGGCCGTCGTCATCGGCCAGCCACTGCTGGCGGACGAACAGGGCCCGGATCGCAGCAGCGAGCCGGGCATCGAGCCGCTGCAGTTTCCGGCCGAAGGGAGCGGCCCCCTGCTGTTGAAGGGCCATGACCAGCGGCAGGACGATCGCGCCCTGCGCCAGCGTGGCGGAGAGCGAATCGGTTTCGTCGTTGCGGCGCAGGATCTCCTCGAGCTTTTCCCCGAACTGCCGTGCCTGGCCCTCCTCGAGGAGCAGCTGCCGCGGCTCGACCGCGTAGAGGGCGGTCAGCTCGAGGTCGAAGCGATCGCCTTCGGCGCGATCGGTGACGCGGTAGGCGTCGGCGTCTTTCTCGAGCCAACCCAGGGACTCGAGCGCGTGCAGGGCAGCCGTCAGATATCCGGCGTTGGCCTGGACCTTCCGGATCAGCCAGTCACGCCGGCGAAACGAGCCCGTCCCGAGCAGCTCGAACAGCCCGTGCCGCCGGAACGCCTCGATGATCGGCGTGGCCACGTAGCCGTGGCAATAGAGATTCAGGAGGTCCAACATGAGACACCAGCAGAATCGCATCCGGTCGATGCGGTCCGGGCGAACGCCAGCGCCAACGAGGATCTCTCCCCGAGACTGACGGTGTTACGGTTAGCATGAAAGCCGGATCGGCTTCATTATCCCGCAAAGGAGACGGGTTGGGAACGGGTGGGAAAGAAGTGTCTCTACTCCCGCGCGCCCACGGCCGGCAACTCGATGGCGCTGGCGCGTTCGGGCGTGTGCCAGATGCGCTGGGTGGCCTTCACGAAGTCCTCCCGCTTCGCGAACATGATGTTCGGCACGAAGCGCTGCGGATTGCGGTCGTAGAGCGGGAACCAGGTCGACTGGATCTGGATCATGATCCGGTGCCCGGGCAGGAAGGTGTGGCTGGTCTGGGGAAGGCGAATGCGATACGGCAGGACCTCGTTCGGCGCGAGCGGCTGCGGCTTGGCCGGGTCGACGCGGTAGCGGCCGCGGAAGATGTCGGCGGACAGCATTTGCTGGTACCCGCCCATGGCCGGCTTCGAGGGAACCTCGTCGGGCCAGACGTCGATGATCTTCACCACCCAATCGGAATCGCTGCCGCTGGTGGAAGCGAAGAGGTGGGCGATGGGCTCGCCGGCGAGGCGCACCGGCTCGGTCAGCGGCTCGGTCTGATAGACCAGCACGTCCGTCCGCGATGCGGCATGGCGCTGATCGTCGACCAGCCAGTCCCCCCATCCCGATTCCGGCATGCCGATCGGCAGGTTGGGGCGCGCGCGATAGGGCACCGGCTTGGCCGGATCGGAAATGTATTCGTCGTAGGGCTCGCCGCTCGCCGCCGGGGCCTCGAAGCCGAGCCGTCCATCGGCCTTCAGGAACAGCCGGCGGGACTTCTCCGGGCAGCCGGACGCGCAGGAGCGCGGCCAGTGATCGTACGTGCGCCACTTGTCGGCCCCGGTCTCGTAGGCGAGCACGCGCGGCGTCTCCGGCTTCGCAGCGCCCTCGAGGTAATGATCGAGCAGCGGCTGCATGACCTCGCGGCGGAACCAGCCGGCGGTGTCGCCTTCGAACTGGATCGCGCCGATGCCGCGTCCCTCACGGCGGCCCTGGCCGTGGTTCCACGGTCCCAGCACCAGATGCACCTTCTCGCCGCGCGGGTCCTTCGGCGCGAGCGCCCGATACAGGGCCGGCCCGCCGTAGATGTCCTCCTGATCGAACAGGCCCGCCACGATCATGAGCGGCACGGTCAGCGGCTCTTTGGCCAGCAGCTTGTCGACGGCCTGCTGCTGCCACCACTCGTCGTAGCTCGGATGCTCGGAGATGGCGCGCCAGAACCCGAGCTGCTCGAGGCCGCGTGACGCCGCCACGGCGCCGGCGGAACCGGCCCGCAGAAAGGTGTCGTAGGTGTCGTATTCGCCGGACCACCACTTGTGGTCGCCCTTGCGCGCGGCCTGCTGCTCGTACACGAATTCGAGCGTGCCGGCCTGGCGAAACGCGCCGTTGTGAAACCAGTCGTCTCCCATCCATCCGTCGACCATCGGCGCGAACGCCACCGCCACCTTCAGCGCCGGGTGCGGCTTCACCGTCGACATCACGGTGGTGTAGCCCTCGTAGGAGCCGCCGATGGTCCCCACCCGCCCGTTGCTTTCCGGCACGTTCTTCACCAGCCACTCGATGGTGTCGTAGCAGTCCGTGGCATGGTCCACGCCGGTCGGATTGAGCGGCCCGACCAGCGGGCGCGTCATCACGTAATCGCCCTCCGACCCGTACTTTCCGCGCACGTCCTGGTAGACGATGATGTAGCCGGCGGCCACCGCCGTGTCGACCATCTGCGGCACGACCGCGGCGAGATGGGAGCTCTCGGAGCGCGACAGCCGCGCGCCTGCGTTGTAGGGCGTCCGGGTGAGGAGCATCGGCGCGCCGGCCGCGCCCTTCGGAACGAGAATGACCGTCTTCAGTTTCACGCCGTCGCGCATCGGAATCATCACTTCGCGCCGGACGTAGTCGAACGACTCGGTCCGCGGCGTGAACGTGGCCGGGGTCTCGCTCGGCAGCGAGCGGACGCGCTCTTCGGCGCGCGCCACGCCGAGGGCTAGGACCAGGCTGATGCAGACGATCCGCAGGAGGGTTCGGAGTTTCGCCATGGGCGTACTTTGTCACGAACGGGGTTCCCGGCGGCAGCGTCCGTCAGGACAGGCGTTGTCGTCGATTTGAGATCGAGCCGCGTCGATTTGAGAGCGGACCGCGTCGATTTGAGATCGGACCGCGTCGATTTTGAGATCGGACCGCGTCGATTTGAAATCGGACCGTGTCGATTTGAAATCGGACCGCGTCGATTTGAGATCGGGGCCGTGTCCATTTGAGATCGGGCCGTGTCGATCTGAAATCGGACCGCGTCGATTTGAAATCGGGCTGCGTCGATTTCAAATCGGGTCGCGCGCGTTCAGAACAGCGACCGCTGCTCTCGCAGCGACTCCGGGTCGACGGGCTGCTGGCCGAGGAGACCTTGCAGCGCCCGGGCGCTGGCGGGGCTGTGGCCGGCGAAGTGGTTGTTGAAAAAACCGTACACGTCCTTCGTGTGGGCGACGCGCCGGAGCACCTCGGCCCAGGCCCGGATCTCCTCCGACCGGTCGTACTGCACCCACGAGTAGTCGGTGATCTCCCGGTCCGGGCCCATCCACCGCACGTAGAGAAAGTCGGCCGTGGGGCGCTCGGCCAGCTCGAGCATCGTGTCGCGGCGGATCCACCGGCCGTCGCTGAGGGCGAGGGCAACGCCGTCGCGCACCAGCAGCTCCAGGAGCTGCGGCAGCACGTCGGGGCCCATCCACCGGCTCTGGCGGACTTCCACGGCGAAGCGCAGGTCGCGCGGCAGGGTGGGCAGGAACCGCTCGAGCGCCGGCAGCTCGTGGGGCGCGAAGTCGGGGCCCATCTGCAGGAGGATCGGCCCCAGCTTCGGCCCCAGCTCGCGCGCGCGATCGAGGAAGTCGCGCACGAGAGGGTCCGCGTTGCGCAGCCGGAGCTCGTGCGTCACCTCCCGCGGCATCTTGAGGGCGAAGGTGAAATCCGGCGGCGTGCGCTCCCTCCACGCCCGCACCGCCCTCGGGTCGGGAACGGCGTAGAACGAGGAGTCGACCTCCACCACCCGGAAGGCCTTGGCGTAGGTGGAGAGGAACTCGGTCGCGCGCGTGCCGGGCGGATAGAACGGGCCGACCCAGGCCGGGTAGTTCCATCCCTGCGTGCCGATGAGAATGGGCATCGCGGGGAATGCTAAACAAAAAAGGCGGCAAGCCGTGTGGCTTGCCGCCTATAAGTGTCAAGAGGTTGCGGGGTTACGCCGTCAGGAACTCCAGCGCGAGGCGGTTGAACTCCGGCGCGCGCTCGAAGTTGGGGACGTGGCCGGCGCGGTCGAGCACCTCCAGCCTCGATCCCGGCAGGATGCGGTGCAGCTCCTGGCCGCGCTCGAGCGGGATGGCCCGGTCCTGGCGGCCCCAGACGAGGAGCACCGGGATGTCGAGACGGGCCAGATGCTGAATGTCCTCGCTGAGGGTGTCGAAGAACTGCCGGCGGAGAATGGAAAGGCCGACCGCGCTGCTCTTCTCGATCTTCTGGGGACGGGTCACGTTCTCGACGTAGTCATCGGTGATCAAGGCCGGGTCGTGGATGAAGGAATCGCGAAGGCCGCGCTTCCGCAGGGCGTCGGTGCCGAGGCTCATGAGCCATTCGCCGAGGCCCGGGAGACGGAAGACTTTGGCCATCCAGGGCATGGGATTGGGCAGTCCGGCCACGTCCACCAGCACCAGCTTGTCGACGCGCTCCCTGTGCTGCACGGCGAAGCGGATGGCGGTGCCGCCGCCCATCGACTGCCCGACCAGGGACGCGCGCTCGAGCCCCAGGCGGTCCATGAACAGCCGGAGCTGGCGGGCGTAGAGGTCGTATCCGTAGTCCAGGGGCTCCCGGGTGCTGTAGCCCCAGCCCCACAGATCGAGCGCATAGACCTTGAATCGTGCCGCCAGGGCGTCGATGTTCTCCGCCCACAGGTACGAGTCGTAGGCAAACCCGTGCAGGAGGATGACCGGCGGCCCCTCGCCCTTCTCGACGTAATGCGTGGTCAGCCCGTCCAGCTCGACGCGCGTTCCCCGCGCGTGCAGGCCGGCCCAGACGTCGAACGGTTGGCTGTCCCAGGGGATGAACGCAGCCATGATGCGGTCAGACCCAGTCGTACTGGCGATGGTAGTCGCGCACCTTGGTCAGGGCGAGCAGTTGGCGCTCGCGCCCGCCGTTGAGGATGCCGCTCCATCGTCCGAGGTCGACGTCGCGGTCCTTCTGCGGCACCAGACAGACCAGGGTCTCCTTGATCAGCGCCTCGTACTCGTCGAAGGTGAACGCGTGGCGGTCGGCGAGGTGCTGGCCGATCTTCATCTCCGCGAGCGCGGCGGTCGACTCCTGGTTGATCACGCCGCTGAAGAACTCCGAGCAGCAGCCCGACCCGTACGAGTACAGCCCCACCCGGTAGCCGGTGTCGGGCCGCACCGCGTCGATGAGGCCGGCCAGGGCCAGGTAGACCGATCCGGAGCAGAGATTCCCGACCCTGGCTCCGTACGAGACTCCCGGAAGGACCCGCCGGGTGAAGTCCTCTTCGATCTCCGCCGGGCTTCTTCCGGCGAGCTCGCGCATCATCTTTCGATGGCCGGCCTTGACCAAGCCCGCAAACGGGGTGTGCATGACCAGGTAATCGAAGGTGCTCGCGAAGTCGGCCCCCTCGACGCGATCGCAGTAGGCGAGAAACGCTCCTTTCAGGCAGTCGAGGTAGGCGAAGAGCGAGCTGTCCACGTTGACGACGTCGAACGTGGGCGCCGGCCGGGCCGAGTCGAGGGTCTCGAAGCTGCAGTTGCCGAACGCGCCGAAGTCCATGGTCAGGATGCGCGGGTTGTCGCTGATGAGCACCGCCGCGGCGCCGAAGCCCATGGCCGGCTCGGTGTACTCGGAATGCTTGTCGACCAGGGTCACGTCGGTGGCGATGACCAGCACCTTCGCGCCCGGCGAGAGTCCTGAGGCGACGTAGGCGACGCCCATCTGCACGGCGCCGGTGGCCGCGTAGCAGGCCTGCTTGGCCTCGATGACCCGGCACTGCCGGCTCAGGCCGAGGTAGGCGTGGACGTACGAGGCCACCGACTTGCTGTAGTCGACGCCGGATTCGGTGGAGGTGATGACGATCTCGATGCGCTCCTTCTCCTCCGGATCGAGCGCGTCCACGATCGGCTTGGCGGCGTTGACGGCGTTGGTGATCGGGTCCTCGAAGGGGAGGCCGAGCGACCGCTGATGCATCATGAGGTTGCCGATCCGCCCCTCGTCCAGGCCCCGCCCGGCGAACAACGCCTGCACCGGGATGTAGGCCAGGCCGCAGTACACGTTCAGCGCTTCGATGCCCACCTTCATCAGTGACACCTCTCATGGAGGAACGTGACCATGGCGTCGATGTTCGGCAGGGGGCCGAAGCTCGCCATCGGCTCGTCGAGGCCCAGGCGCTGGAGGACGGTCAGGATGATCTCGATGCGATCGACCGAGTCGGCCCCCAGATCCCTGAGGTGCTTGTCGCCGGCGATGGCGTCGGCGGGTACCGAGGGAAGGATGGAGACGATGGCCTCGCGCACGACGAGATCGACCGCCTCTCTGCTCACGTCAGCTGGAGCTTTCATGGCTGGAACACTCCGAATGGATGTAAAGGGTGCTCACGAGAACGAGCCGGTCACGCGCCGGGTCCCGGATCACCACGTTGAAGATCTCCTCGCGCGGATCGTCGCGGCGGCGCCACGTCCGGAAGGTGAGGCGCAGGGTGGAGTCGATCTCGGCGTTCGCCGTGTAGCAGATCCGCCGGTCGCGCACCACGCGGTCGAGGAAGGACTGGACGTCGCGGCCGAGGTGCTTCCACAGTTTCAGCAGACCGCTGTCGATCATCGAGGCGAAGGAGGCGAAGAAGACCAGCCGCACGCCGTTGAGGTCGCGCGCCGCATCGATGGCGTAGTCGACCACGAACTCGTCGACCACGAGCTCGTAGTCGGGAGAGTCGGGGTCGTGAAAGGTCTGTCTCTTGCGCGCGAGGTCGTAGGTGAGCCGGGGCGAATAGCGGTCGGGCAGCACGGGCAGGTGGCTGGTGGCGATTCCCTCCGGAGACGACTTCACCAGGGCCTCGTTGCTCGCCGGACGGCTTCGGGTCACCCACCGGTTGAGCGCTTCCACGTACAGGCAGGAGTCGTCGGGCCGCTCGTAGAACTCGACCAGATCCACCGGACGGGGAGGCGCGCCGTCGCCGGACGCCCGCGAGATCCGGTGCAGGGTCAGCATCGACTCGGTGCCGAAGTTGAGCGCCGTCGTGGTCACGTCGATGACGTCGCCGAACGTGAACCGGTGCATCTGCGTCTGGGGCCCGGCGCGCATCCGCAGATAGAAGAACGAGAGGTACGTGTCCAGGCCGTCCTCGTTCTTCTCCTTGTACAGGTCGGTGCCGCAGGTCACGCTGACGGTCTGCCACGTCCAGTCGGCCACCTGGGCCAGGAAGAGGCAGTTGTGACCGCACATCGAGGGCGTGAGCATCACCCGCCGGTGGAGCGAGTGGCCGTCGAGCAGTTGCGGGACCGGACGGACCGAGGGAACGGATGCGGACGAGATGGGGATGCGTCGAGACGTTTCGATCATAGTGTCGCTGAAGCTCCTTGATCGGGGCTGAGGAAAGGACGTTCTATTGGGCCTCGGCACGGCGCCGGATCGCCAGGCGCTCGGCGCCCGGCCATGCCGCCACCGGTGTGCGGGCAGCTGCCGCAATCGATCTCACCAGGAGGTTCGTGAATCGGATCAACACCTCGCCCCCTTCACTGAGGAGCCGGATGTTGAACGTGGTCACTCCTGCCTCGTGCTGCGCGCCGGCGCCGGCGCGCTCCGCATACGCGTAGCATGCCTGCGGAACGGCCTTGACGATCTCGAGCTCGTCCAGCGCGAACGGCAGATGCAGCGCGGCCGGTTCCGAACCTCCCACCAGGCCGGCGGCAGTCTGCAGCGCGCCGTCGATGATGCTGGGATGAAGAATGAACTGGCCGAACCCGTCTTTGAGGTGATCGGCGATCTTCAGCCTGGACAGGGCGAAGGATTCGCTCACGTGGATTTCCTGCACGGTCTGGAAGGACGGACCGTACTGCACACCGTGCTGTTTGAATCTCTCGTAGAACGCAGCGCCGTCCTCGGCTCGCGCACACTGCGCTTTCAGCGCTCGAATGGAGAGGCGTTCGGCATCGGCCTCGCGCGCCCGTCCGTTTCCGAGCTCCAGCCGTCCTTCCGAATGCAGGATCGGCTGGTTTTCGTCGTCGAACGAGGCGATGTCGTACTCGGCGCAATCCCCGGCGCGTCTCAGGAGAGTCCGCAGCGTCTGCCCACCCTTGCGGAAGCGCAGCGGCCGGCTCCAGACGACGTCCTTGATCTTGCGGACCCGCTCCTCGCCGGCCATGGTGCCGGCAACGCACGCCATCTCCAGGAATCCGGCTCCCGGGAAGATCCTCTCCTCGTGCACCTGATGATCGACGGCATAGAAGGCGCTGTCCGACAGCGACGAGCTGAATCGGACTTCCGTGAGCGTGGAGGAGTTGCAGGTAATCAAGGGATGGAGCTGTGCCGTCGACAGCGACGCGCCCTCCGAAGCGGAGGAATCCGACACCCAGTACCGCTCGCGAGCGAACGGATACGTCGGCACGCCGGTTCTGCGCGGGCCTCCTCCGGCATAAAGGCTCTCCCACTCCACGTCTTCGCCTGCCACCCACTTCGAGGCGAGCTCGCTCAGGCTTTGCTCGCCCAGGCCCGTTCGGACGAGCTTGAGGGACCGCCTCGACCCGCCGCGCGAGCCGGGGCTCCCTCGGTGGACGCCGGCGCCGGACCCGTGGTTGCGCCACTCGCTCAGCCGCTCGACCAGCTCGTCCACGTCGCCGGCGACGATGGCCAGCCGTTCCTCCATCGCTTCCCGGCCGACCTGCAGGGTGTAGCAGAGACTGGCCAGATCGACCGGCCGTCCATCCTGTAAGCGGGCCAGCACCCGATCGGCATACGCGCGAAGCCGGTCCTCGCTTTTGGCCGAGAGGGTGAAGAGGTACGGACCGCCGCTGCTCAGGTCACTCGCTTCGGGCCGGGCGTACTCCTCGACGACGACGCATGCATTCACGCCCCCGGCTCCGAAGGAATTGATCAGGGCGCGCCGCGGGTGATCCGCAGAGCGCTCCCATGCGGACAGCTCGTGCTGCAGATAGAACGGCGATCCCGCGAAGTCGATGTTGGGGTTCGGCGTGTCGGAATGGATGGAGGGAGCCAGTTGGCCGTGCTCCATCTGCAGGAGGACCTTGGCCAGGCTGGCGATGCCCGCCGCCGCCTCCGCATGCCCGACGTTGGCCTTGACCGAGCCGATGGGACAGAACTGCTTTTTCGCGGTCTGGCTCCGGAACGCCTCGGTGAGCGCGGCGATCTCGATGCTGTCTCCCAGCTGCGTGCCGGTGCCGTGACCTTCGACGTAGCCGATGGTCTCGGGATGCACGCGCGCTTTCTCCAAAGCGCCGGCGATCAGGCTGGCCTGGGAATTCGGGTTGGGCGCGGAGTACCCGTTCGAGCGGCCGGCGTGGTCCCAGGCGCTGCCGCGAATCACGGCGTAGATCCGGTCCTGATCGGCGATCGCCCGGGCGAGCGGCTTGAGCACGAGCGTCCCCACGCCTTCTCCGGGAACGAACCCGTCGTCGCCGGCGCCGTAGCTGTGGCACTTCCCGTCCGTGGAGACCATGCGGCTCTGGCACAGGGAGTGGTATTTCGCCGGGTGCAGATAGAGGTTGACGCCGCCGGCGATGGCGACCTGGCACCCGCCGCTCCTCAGACTCTCACAGGCCAGATGGATGGCCACCAGCGACGAAGAGCACGCCGTATCCACGGGCAGGCTGGGCCCGTTGAAGTCGAAGACATAGGACACCCGATTGGCGATGGACCACGGCATGGCGCTCGCCGTGACAAAGTGACCGCGCATCCGCTCCTCGGCGGACCAGAGGTCATAGGTATTGGTGGTGACGCCGACGAAGACGCCCACATCCGCGCCTCCAGCCTTGGGGTGACGCGTCTTCAGGCGATCTCTCGTGTAGCCGGCATCCTCGATGGCAGCCCAGACCGACTCGAGGAACAGTCGCTCCTGGGGATCCATGATCCTGGCGTCGGCCGTGGAGATGCGGAAGAAGCGGGGATCGAACTTGTCGTAGTGGTCGAGGAAGCCGCCCCATTTGCAGTAGATCTTCCCTTCCGCGGCGGCCGCCGGGTCGGGATCGTAGAGCTCCTCGCAGTTCCATCGCTCGGGCGGGACGAGGTCGATCAGCTCTCTTCCCTCTTTGAGATGGCTCCAGAATTCGTCCGCGGTCGGAGAGTGGGGGTAGGAGCCATGCACGCCGATGATGGCGATGTCGCCGAGGTCCTCGGCTTCTACTCTCGGCAACGGTGCCGGCTCCCGCCTCGGCTCGGCCGGCACGACTTCCGGAACGCGCACATCGAACAGGCCGGCGAGCGCGCTTCCCTGCTCCTGCACCAGCCAGGCGGCGAGCGCTCCGACCGTCTCGTGCTGATAGAGCAGCGTTTTCGGCAGCGCGCCCAGATCGCGCTCCAGCCGGGCGTTGATGCGATTGATGACCACGGAATCGAGGCCGAAGGACTCCAGGGGATCGGACGAGCCGATCCGGTCCGCATCGAGTGCGATCTCCTCGCCGATGATGGCCTTCAGGTACGCCTCCGTCGACGAGTGGAGGACAGGCAGTTCTGCCTGTCCGGACAGGCGGGATGGCCTGTCCTCCACCGCCTTGCGGCTTTCGATGAGCGCGGCCATCCTCGCGGGGACGCCGTACACCGCCACGCCCTGCACCGCGTCGGAACGGAGGAAGTCCTCGAAGCAGCGGATGCCGTCCGCCGTCGGCAGCGGGCGCATGCCCGTCCGTTTTTCCAGCAGGGCCACGTCGCCGGGCGGGATGCGCATCCCTCCCTCTTCCCACAGGGGCCAGTCGATGGACAAGGAGCGGCCCCTTCGCAGAGTCTCGCGGTGCTCTGCGTAGGCGTCCTGGAACCGGCTCGCGAACGCGTAGTCGCACTGGCCGACGTTCCCCATCACCCCGGCGACCGAGGAGAAGAGAACGAAGAAGTCGAGGCTGAGGTCGCGCGTGGCCAGATCGAGGTTGATCGTGCCGCGGACCTTCGACGCCAGCACAGCCTCCATCTCCTCTTTCGTCTTCCTGAGAATGAAGGCATCGCGGGTCACGCCGGCGGCATGAATCACCCCGTGGAGCTCGGAGAAGCGGGCTCTCGCCTCCCGCACAACCCTTTCCATGTCTTCCGGTTTGGCGACGTCGGCCTGGAGGACCAGAACCTCGGAGCCGAGGGCCTCGAGCTTTTCTCGCTGCGCGGCGTTGGGTGCGGACCGGCCGACGAGAATCAGTCTGGCCTGGTAGCTCTTCGCCAGATACTCGGCGAAGATCAGCCCCAGACCGCCGAGTCCACCGGTGATCAGATAGACGCCGTTGTGCCGCAGCGGCAGCGCCTGTTCGTTCTGGGGCTCCGGACGCGCGACCAATCCGCGCACATGGCGCTCGTGGCCGCGATACCGGATCTCGCGCGCCGTCCAGTCGCGCTCGCGCAACTCGTCCCACAGGAGCGCAGCTTTCTCGGCGCCCTCGACCTCGACCGCCTTTCCAAGGTACGCCGGGTCTTCCAGAGCGAGGGTCTCGAGGAACCCGCTGATGGCAGCGCCCAATGGGTCGGAGAAGGCCGACAGGATGCGGAGAGGCGCCGCATGCTTGCTCCGCATCAACGCCCTGCACAGATGGAAGAGCGCGTAGAAGCCGTCTTCCGGATCGCGGCCTTCCGATTGGTGATGAAGAACCACGCCGGGACGCATGCCTTTCCGGTCGAGATCCTCCACGATCTCCTCGAAGGACTGTCCCGGTTTCACCAGGATGACCGAGCTCGCACCGCGCTCCCGGATGGCCGCGGACAGGTCGTCCGAGTCATCCAGGATCAGGACAGGACCGATCTCGTTCTGTGGGCCAAGGGGCTGCCTGCTCCACTCGGGAGCGTAGTAGACGATGTCCGCCGATCTCGCCTCGACCCGAGGAAGAGGCTGTACATCCTGATGGACCCAGCAGCGCTCCCTCTCGAAGGGATACGTCGGGAGGGAGATCTTTGCTGGCCTCCCGTGCCGGTACAGCACCGACCAATCGACCTCGGCTCCCAGAGCCCAGAGTCCGGCGACTCTCTCCAGGTCGCGGCTGTGGAGGAGCGCCTCGAGGAACACCTTCCCCGCCGGGCCGTCGGTCCATTGACCCGCCCCGTACGGGACCTCCCGGAGATTCCCATGGAAGACGCCATCGAGGCTGGCGTTGCCGATCCAGGCGTTCAGCTTGTCTCTCAGGTCCGCGACGCTCGAGGTCACGATCGCGAGCCGCGCGTCCATCGCCGTCCGCCCCGTTTGCGCGGTGTAGGCAATGCTCGCCAGCGAAACATCCGGGGCGCTCTCCAGAAACTCGACCACGCGTCCGGCGTAACGGCAGAGCGCGCCGGGGGTCCTCGCCGAAAGCACGAAGACTTCGGGGATGTCCGTCCGGGACGCGCTCTGCGCTCGGTCGTACTCCTCCACGATCAGATGCGCGTTCGCGCCTCCGGCGCCGAACGAGCTCACGCCCACCCGCCGCGGATGTCCGGCCGGGCGCTTCCACTCCGCCAGCTCCCTCTGCACGTAGAACGGCGTGGCCTCGAAGTCGATGTGCGGATTCAGGGGCTCGGCATGGAGCGAGGGAACCAGCTGCCCGTATCGGATCTGCAGCAGCGCCTTCGTGAGCGAGGCGATCCCGGCGGCCGACTCGAGGTGCCCGATGTTGGATTTGACCGACCCGATCGGGCAGAACTGCTTCTCCGCGGTGGAGCCTTCGAAGGCCTTCAGCAGCCCGGTGATCTCGATGGGGTCGCCGAGGGACGTGCCGGTGCCGTGCGTCTCGATGTAGCTCAGCGTGCCGGGATCGATCTCCGCTTTCCGGAGGGCCTCGACGATCAGATCGCCTTGCGCATTCGGGTTGGGAACCGAATAGCCGTTGGTCTTCCCGCCGTGATTGATGGTGCTCGATCGGATCACCGCGTAGATCTGATCGCCGTCGCGGACAGCGTGCTCCAGTCGCTTGAGCAGAACGGCCCCGACTCCTTCTCCGGGGACGTAGCCATCCCCTCCCTCCCCGAAGCTCCGGCACCGGCCGTCGCTCGCGGCGAACCGGCCCTGGCTCAGGGTGAGGTACTTGTACGGATGGATGGTGACGTTGACGCCGCCGGCGATGGCGGCGTCGATCTCGCCGCTCCGGAGCTGTTCGCAGGCCAGATGGATGGCGGTGAGGGACGACGAGCACATGGTGTCCAGGGCGATGCTGGGACCATGGAGGTCGAAGAAATAGGAGACCCGATTGGCGATCGAGGCGTAGGAGGTGATGGGGAGGCCGGGATTTCCCTGCGCCAGGGATTCGACTCCGAGGAGGTCGTACTGCCCCCACATGACGCCGACGAACACGCCCACGCGCCGGCCGGAGATGCTCTCTTTGGTATAGCCGGCGTCCTCGATCGTCTCCCATGCCGTCTCGAGGAACAGGCGCTCCTGCGGGTCGATGAGCGCGGCCTCTTTCGGGGAGATGTTGAAGAACAGCGGGTCGAACTTGTCCACGTCGGCGATGAAGCCGCCCCACTTGCTGTAGCTCTTCCCCAGCCTGTCCGGGTTGGGATCGTAATAGCGCCCGTGATCCCATCGCTCCGGCGGAATCTCGGTGATGCAGTCCCGGCCCGCCTGGAGATTGCGCCAGAACTCGCGCAGGGTTCCCGCCTGCGGATACCGCCCGCCGAGGCCGACGATGGCGATGTCGTTGCGCGTGCTTGTTGCGGGGCTCGAAGGCCGCGTTCTGCTCCTTCGCCTGGGCGCCGGTTGCGCTGGTTCGATCGCCTTCGCTTTCGGCGGTTCGTCGCGGAGGCCGAGCGCTTCCTGCAGCACGGCCGGATGGGCCTTGAGGAAGAATCCCGCCAGCGCGGCGATGGTCTGATACTCGAAGAACAGCGTCTTCGAGAGCGTGCCGAAGGTCTTCTCCAGCTGGTTGGTCAGCTTCATCGCCAGGACCGAGTCGATCCCGTAGTTCTCGAGCGGCGCGTGCGGGTCGATCTTGTGCGCCGGCAGCTTGAGCACGTCCGCGAGGGCCTTGCGGAGGTAGTCGTGGGTCTTTTCGGCGAGGCTGGGTGAATCGAATTCCGCGGAGGGCACGGGGGGCACGAAGGGGGGCACGGAGGGCGCGGCGAGCAAGGCCCGGCGCATTCGGGGGAGATCGCCTTCGGCGACGAGGAGCTGGTCGTGGGGAAGCGCGAGAGCGCGGTGGAACGCCTCCAGGCCGGTGGTCGTCTGCATGGGCTGGACGCCCGTGGCTCGTTCGAGCAGTTCCCGGCCGGTCTCGTCGATCCCCATCCCGCCGGCTTGCCACAGCGGCCAGTTGATCGAGCGCGTGCGTCCGTGCCGCTGTCCGGCGGCGACCTGGCGGTTGCGATACGCCGCAAACTCGTCCATGAACGCGTTCGCGGCGGCGTAGTCGGCCTGTCCCGGATTGCCCATCGCGCCGCTGATGGACGAGAACAGCACGAAGAAGTCGAGCGCCACGTCGCGGGTGGCCCGGTCGAGATGGAACGTGCCGGCGGCTTTCGGGGCGAGCACCCGGGCGAATTCGTCGCGGGTCTTTTTGAGGATGAAGTTGTCCGCGGTCATCCCGGCGCAGTGAAGGATGCCGTCGAGCCGGCCGTAGTCGTTCCGGATGCCGGCGATGAGCTGCTCGACCTGATCGGCGTCGGCGAGGTCCACCTGCCGGTAGCTCAGGCGGGCCTGGATTTCCGCACTCGATGCCGCGCGACCCGTCAACACCACTCGGGCCTCGCCGGCGCGATCGAGAATCGCCTTCGCGAACAGCTGGCCCAGGCCGCCGCGTCCACCGGTGATCAGGTAGACGCCGCGATCCTTGAACGCAATCGGCGGCGCCTCGGCGGCCGGCGCGATCTCTTCCCAGCGCAGGACCTCCCGCGCCTCCTGCCGGTAACGGACCCGCGGCTCGACGCCGCGGCTCTTCTCCTCCTCCAGGCGCCGGCCGAGTTCCGAGGCCG
>JBIOTX010000063.1:0-4706 GCA_044866315.1 Thermoanaerobaculia bacterium
CCGGCGGGGGCGGCCGGGACGGCCGCCCTACGGGGCCAGACGCTCGACGATGCGGTCGATGATCTTTGCCGCGTCGTCGCCGTCGCCGGCGTGGTGGTTGACGATCACCGAGACGTAGCGGTAGCGCCCGTCGGGCATGGCGATGATGCCGCTGAGCGCGGCCACGCCGTTGATGGTGCCGGTCTTGCCGCGGAAGCGGTGCTCGAGGGTCACGATGCGCCGGCGCAGGGTGCCCTCGTTTGCCGGCTGGGCGAGCACGGTCCACCAGAAGCCGCGCCGCGACGGCTCGTTCATCCAGCGCAGGAGGCGCACGATCGCCTGCGGCGTGACGAGATCCTCCGGCGAGAGGCCGGAGCCGTCGACGAAGCGGAACGCATCCTTCCCCACGCCCGCCTCGGCGGTGAGGAACGCGCGCTCCAGCGCGAACGCGTTCGCATACGTCCCGCCGCCCGAGCGCTTGAGGAGCATTTCCGCGTAGAGGTTGTGGCTGTTCTTGAGCACCGTCGTCAGCAGCTGGGCGACGAACGGCGACTCGATCTCCAGGAGATACTGGCCCCACTCGCGCGGCTCGACGTTCACGCGCGGCCCGCCCGTAACTTCGACGCCGTGCAACACGAGCGCGTCGCTCATCGCCTGGGCCGCGCGCAGCGCCGGCTCGCGGATGGCCTTGCCGGCCTCGCCGTTCTCGTTCCAGGCCAGCGCGTCGACGGGCGCGGAGTACGGCTCGTCGAAGTTACCGTGCTTCCACGAGCCGGGAAGGGTGATGCGGTCGAAGAGCGACACGTCCGCGATCACGTCGCGCACCCGCGTGACGCCGCGCGCGCGCAGCAGCTCGGCGACGCCGTCGAAGTCGCCGTCGCGCTCGTACCGCCACGACGCCAGCGACGGATCGCCGTCGCCGCGGAGGACCAGGTCCTCGCCGTCGCGCCAGATCGTCGTGGCCAGGCGCGCGTCGGCGCCGAGGCAGTTGGCGACGGTGGCGGCGGCGAAGAGCTTGCGGTTGGAGGCGGGGATGGTGAGCTTGTCGGCGTTCTGGGCGAAGATCACCCGCCCGTCCTCCTCCTCGGCGAGGATGGACCAGAAGGCGCGGTCGAAGGGGGGGACATTGATGTCGTTGGTGATGCTTGTCGCCAACGGGTTGGTCGTCGTACAGGCCGTGAGGAGAAGAAGGCAGAAGGCAGAAGGCAAAAGGCAGAAGGCAGAACTTCTGACCTCTGCCTTCTGCCTTCTGCCTTCTGCCTTCATCCGCCTCACGCAAAGCTCCACTCGGCGAAGTTGTCGCCGTGCCGGAGATTGTGATGCACGGCGTCGAGAAACGCCTGGGGGGGAAGCGCGAGGCGCCTGGCGACGGCGTGGGCGATGAGGGTCTGGCCGTAGTCGCGGGCGAGGTGGTAGACGGGGGGCGCGGGCACTTCGCGCGATGCATCCGAGGGGTGGCCTGCGGCGTACACGAACACCGCCTGCACCGCATCGATCGCACCCTTCGTCTCGACGGCGCGCGCGACCAGCTCCTCGAGCGATCCGGAGGGATCGCGCGCGTCCGGGTCGGTGACCATCTCCCAGATGGGCATGCGCAGCAGGGCGAACTTGCCTTTCTCGCCGAGGATGGGGAGCAGAGCGGAGGCGGCATCGGTCATGAGCAGCGCGTCGCCGTGGGCTACGGCACGCAATGACTGCTCGAGATCCGGATCCTCGAGATGCGCCGAGAGCCAGCGCTCGGCGCGGAGGCGGTCGCCGCTGGCGAGCGCGGTCCGGAGATCCTCCTCGGACGGCTCGGGCGGCTCGAGGAACGGCGGCTCGCTCCAGGGCTGGCGGCTCTCGGCGGTGTAGCGCGCGCACTCGACGAGCAGGTCCGTCCAGCGCTCTCCCATTCCCTCACGCAGCTCGTGCGCGGCGCGGCAGCACATCACCGCGCGCTTGGCGTGCTGGGAGGGGGCGTAAGCCAGGACGGCGAAGCGGGCCACGGCCAGGAACAGCTCGTCCGGCGAGTCGAACGCACGCGCGGCGGGGGCGATCGCGTCGAGATCGCGCTCGATCAGCCGTTCGTAAAGCGCACTGGTCACCGCGTGGTCGTGGTTGGGGGCGTGGTCGCCGTGGTGGCGGTCGTGGCCGTCGTTGCCGTGGTCGACGTTGCCGCCGTGGTCGTCTCCGTGAGCACGCCGCCCTCCGCCTCCGAGCGCCCCTGCTCGATGTCCACGGTCTGGGTCATGGCGTCCGTGCCGGTGGGCTCGGGCTGCGGCTCGGCCGGGGCAATGGTCTCGGTGGGGCCGCCGGCGCCCCCGGCCGCCGTCTCGCGTGCCTTACATCCGGCAAGCACAAGCGTAACGCAGACAAAACAGACCGTCAGAGCGCGGATCGTCGAAGTCTTCATGGGCGTCAGACCGCCATTGCAAGTTCGGTACAATGCACGCCGCCTATGGCACACCGACGCCGGATTGGGATCTTCGGGTGGGGCCTGGTGGCCCCGAAGTCGCCGAACATCGCGGCCTTCGAGCACAATCTGGAGAGCGCGGACACCTGGCTCTCCCCCTTCACCGGTTACGGTCAATCGAATTTTCTGGTGGGCTACCCGGACTTCGACTTCGAAGCCTACCACGACTGGTTCGACCGCCGTTTCCCGCCCGCGCGCTACGCGCAGCTGAAGGAGAAGATGGGACCGATGGTGCAGTACGCCATCGGCTCGTACATCCAGTCGCTGGAGCAGAACCCCGGCATCGAGGAGTACCTGCAGTCCCTCGGCACGCGCTGTCACGTCTACGTCGGCACGGGCATCGGCGACATCACCGTCACCCAGCGCGAGGCCGTGGCGTACGAGCGCGCGCTGCGCCGCTGGAACGAGTTCTGGGCCAAGCCGGAGCACTGCGCGCCGCTGCGCCGCCACCTCGAGGGCGAGAGCGATCCCGACGCGCCGCCGAGTCCCGACCCGCATCCGATCGGCTCGGAGACCTGGATCGAGGCCAAGTACGAGTGGGAGTCGTACTGGGCGGTCCGGAGCGACGCCCTCGCCGAGTACCTCGCCGAGGCGCGCGAGATCCATCGCGAGCCGGTGCCGCCCTCGTCCGGATCGGCCAAGCTCTCCATCATCCGGCAGAAGCTGAACAAGATCCGGGCGCTGAACAAGAAGTGGGGATGCCCCGAGGAGCCGTGGACGTCGGTCTCGCCGAACCTGCTCTGGAACATCGCCAACATGCCCGCCTCGCAGATCTCCATGCTCGGGCGCATCGTCGGGCCGGCCTACGCGCCGGTGGCGGCGTGCGCGTCGTTCGGCGTGGCCATCAAGATGGCCGAGACCGCGATCCAGAGCGGCGAGGCCACGGCGGTGGTCGTGGGGATGACCGATCCGCCGCCGCACGAGATGGTGATCTCCGCGTTCTACAACGCCAACGTGCTCTCCGCGGACGCGGACGTCTCCCGCCCGCTGACCGGCCTCAAAGGCACGCACGTCGCCGGCGGGTCGTGCGTGTGGATCGTCGGAGATGCCGAGGCGCTGATGGAGCAGGGATTCCGCCCGGTGGGGATGGAGATCGTCGGCGTCGGCACGTCGTCCGACGCGCATCACATCATCACCCCGTCCAAGGGCGGACCGCAGCTGGCCATGCGCGCCGCGCTCGAGGAGTTGCAGGCCACCGACGTCACCACCTGGGACATGCACGCCACGGCCACGCCCGGCGACGCCACGGAGATCGAGCACTCGCTGGAGCTGCTCCATCCCGACGTGATCTTCACCGCCCGCAAGGGAACGTTCGGCCACGGCATGTCCGTCGGCGGCGGATGGGAGCTGACCGCGCAGCACCTGGGCATGGCCAAGGGCAAGCTCTTCCCGATGCCGCTCACCGAGGGGGAGCTGCATGCCGACGTGAAGGTGCACTCGGTGCGCTTCGTCCAGGCCGAAGGCTGCGAAGTGAACCAGGGCTACAGCGGGAAGCTGAGCATGGGCGTCGGCGGCATCAACTCCTGCGTGATCTCCCGCCCCTGGGACCCGGGCGAGCTGGCGCGCATGCTCCGCGCGCGCGCCGCGTCGTGAAGTTGCGATAGGATTTCCCCGCCAACAACAACACGCCCAAAAGGAGGAACGGATGCGAGTCAAGGTCTGTCTTGCAGGAGCTCTGCTCGTAATGTTCTCGGTCGCGGCCGTCGCCGCCGATCAGGCCGACACGAAGAAACCGTCGGCCGGGGAAGCGGCGATGATGGAGGCCATGATGAAGGCCGCCACGCCGGGGGCGGCCCATAAGAAGCTCGAGGGGATGGTCGGCAGCTGGAACACCAAGGCCACGTTCTGGGGCGCGCCCGGCGCGCCGCCCTCCACGATGGAAGGGACTTCGGAGAACCGCTGGGTGATGGGCGGCCGCTATCTGGAGCAGCGCTTTTCCGGCTCGTTCTCGGGCATGCCCTTCGAGGGCCTCGGCTACACCGGCTACGACAACGTCCGCAAGGAGTACTGGGGCACCTGGATGGACAACATGTCCACGGGCATGATGATGACCACCGGCTCGGCGGACGCCGACGGCAAGACCTGGACGTTCAACGGCACGATGACCGACCCGATGACGGGCCAGGAAGGGCCGGTCCAGGAGAAGGTGATCGTCCACAGCAATGACCACCACGTCTTCGAGATGTACGCGCTCGGGCCGGACGGGCTCTACAAGACCATGGAGATTCAGTACACGCGGAAGAAGTAGTGGAGCGGTGGGCTCTCAGCCCACCGG
>JBIOTX010000064.1:0-3305 GCA_044866315.1 Thermoanaerobaculia bacterium
AGCCCGCCGAATCCGGTGGGCTGAGAGCCCACCGCTCCACGATCGAGCTCGAAATCCGCCACGACCCCACCCTCTACGACGGCCGCTTCGCCAACAACGGCTGGCTCCAGGAGCTCCCCAAGCCGCAGACGAAGATCACCTGGGACAACGTCCTCGTCGTCGGCCCGAAGACCTCGGAGAAGATCGGCTACGACCCCGAGGAGCGGGACAAGCTGGTCAACGAGAGGCGGACGCGTTTCGCCGAGGTGAGCTTCCACGGCGTGACCATGCGCCTGCCGATCTGGGTCGTCCCCGGCCACGCCGAGGACGTCGCCACCGTCTACTTCGGCCACCGCCCCGCGCGCGGCGGCAAGATCGCGACGGAGGCGGGCTTCAACACCTATCCGCTGCGCTTCTCCGACGCGCTGCACGGCGGGCCGGGCGCGACCATCAAGATGTCCGCCGAGGCGCCGGAGATTTATCCGATCGCCTGCACCCAGGAGCACCAGTCCATCGATCCGAAGATCGTCGGCGAGCGCGGCATCATCCGCTCGGCCACCTACACCGCGTACCTCGAGAACCCGAAGTTCGCCCAGGATCCGCACCACGGCAGCGACGTCGCCGGCCACGGCTCCGAGTCGATGTATCCGCCCTACGACTACAGCGACAAGCAGGCCTGGGCGATGGTCATCGACACCTCCGTCTGCACCGGCTGCAACGGTTGCGTGATCGCCTGCCAGGCCGAGAACAACATCGCCATCGTCGGCAAGAACGAGGTCGTGCGCGAGCGCGAGCTGCACTGGCTGCGCATCGACCGCTACTACCGCGGCGACGTCGAGAACCCCGAGGTCTTCCACCAGCCCGTGCCCTGCATGCAGTGCGAGCTCGCCCCGTGCGAGCCGGTCTGCCCGGTCGAGGCCACGTCGCACAGCGCCGACGGCCTCAACGACATGACCTACAACCGCTGCGTCGGCACGCGCTACTGCTCCAACAACTGCCCCTACAAGGTGCGCCGCTTCAACTTCTTCCACTACGCCGACTACGACACGCCGGCGCTGTACCCCTTGCGCAACCCGGACGTCACCGTCCGCACGCGCGGGGTCATGGAGAAGTGCACCTACTGCGTGCAGCGCATCAACGCCGCCAAGATCGAGGCGGAAAAGGAGAACCGCAAGGTCCGCGACGGCGAGTGGACCACCGCCTGCGCCCAGGCCTGCCCGACGCAGGCCATTGTCGTGGGCGACATGAACGATAAGAACAGCGCCGTCGCCAAGCTGAAGGCGCAGCCGACCCACTACGCGCTGCTCGAGGAGCTGCAGACCCGGCCGCGTACGACCTACCTGGCGAACATCCGCAATCCGAATCCGGAGATCGCGCCGGCGAAGGCGGACACGGGACACGAAGAGGGGACGCACTGATGGCCGAGATCAAAGACCAGCAGCCCGTCCACGAGCTCCGTCCCGTCACCCAGGAGACGCGCATCCCGGAGCGGTTCATCCCCGTTCCGACCATCGAGCCGGGCCACAACTTCGCCACCATCACCGACCACATCTCCACCATCGTCCTGCGCAAGCGGACGCCCCTGGGCTGGTTCCTCGGCTTCCTGATCGCCCTCGGCGGGGTGGGCCTGCTCACCGTGTCGATGACTCTCCTGGTCGGCAAAGGCGTGGGCATCTGGGGCATCAACCATCCGGTCGGATGGGGCATGGACATCATCAACTTCGTCTGGTGGATCGGCATCGGCCACGCCGGCACGCTGATCTCGGCGATCCTGCTCCTCCTCCGACAGGAGTGGCGCACGTCCATCAACCGCTTCGCCGAGGCCATGACCCTGTTCGCCGTGGCCAGCGCGGGCCTCTATCCGGCGCTGCACACCGGCCGTCCCTGGTACGACTACTGGCTCTTCCCTTACCCGAACACGATGGGCCTCTGGCCGCAGTTCCGGAGCCCGCTGATGTGGGACGTGTTCGCGGTCTCGACCTACGCCACGGTCTCCGCGCTGTTCTGGTACGTCGGTCTGATCCCCGACCTGGCCACGCTGCGCGACCGGGCCACGAACTTCTGGGTCAAGCGCCTCTACGGCATGTTCGCCCTCGGCTGGCGCGGCTCGGCCAAGCACTGGCACCGCTACGAGCACGCCTACCTGCTGCTGGCCGGCCTGTCGACGCCGCTCGTCCTCTCCGTGCACACCATCGTGTCCTTCGACTTCGCGGTCGCCCAGCTGCCCGGATGGCACGCGACGTTCTTCCCGCCGTACTTTGTCGCCGGCGCGGTCTTCGCGGGCTTCGCCATGGTGCTGACCCTAGCCATCCCCGCGCGAAAGTTCTTCAAGCTCGAGGACTTCATCACCCTCCGGCACCTCGAGAACATGGGCAAGGTGCTCCTGGCGACGGGACTCATCGTCGCCTACGCCTACGCCATGGAGTGGTTCTACGGCATCTACTCCGGCAACGTCTTCGAGACCTACATGCTGAAGAACCGCTCCACCGGCCCGTACCAGTCCATGTACATCGCCCTTTGGGTGTGCAATGGTCTGGCGCCGCAGCTGATGTGGCTCAAGCGCTTCCGGACCTCGCCGTTCTGGCTGTTCGTCGTGGCCATGTTCGTCAACGTGGGCATGTGGCTGGAGCGCTTCGTCATCATCCCGGCCTCGCTGCACCGCGACTTCCTGCCGTCCTCGTGGGGCATGTACCACGGCACGGTGTGGGACTGGAGCTTCTTCATCGGCTCGATCGGCCTGTTCTTCGCGCTCCTGTTCCTGTTCGTCCGCTTCCTGCCGATGATCTCCATCTTCGAGATGCGCACGCTCCTCCCCGAGGCCCAGGCTCATGATGAAAGCCACGCCGAGAGCGAGGAGGGGGGACACTAGCGATGGCCATCGGAAAGATCCGCCAGGGTCTGTACGGCGTCATCGCCGAGTTCCATGACGCCCAGACCCTGCTCGACGCGGCGAACGCGACCCGGGAGAAGGGCTACACCTCCATCGACGCCTTCTCGCCGTTCCCCATCCACGGCCTGGCCGAGGCGGTCGGCTTCCACAAGTCGCGGCTCTCGCTGATCGTCCTGATCATGGCCATCCTCGGCGGGATCGGCGGCTTCTTCATGTGCTGGTACGCCAACGTGATCAGCTACCCGCTGAACATCGGCGGCAAGCCGTACAACTCCTGGCCGGCCTGGATCCCCATCACCTTCGAGTGCACGATCCTGCTGGCCGCCTTCGGCGCCGTCTTCGGCATGCTCGCCCTCAACGGCCTGCCCATGCCCTACCACCCCGTCTTCAACGTGCGCCGCTTCGACAGCGCCTCGCGCGACAAGTTCTTCCTGGT
>JBIOTX010000065.1:0-34943 GCA_044866315.1 Thermoanaerobaculia bacterium
ACGACGACCGCGCTGCGCTGGAGCCGGGAGCGCGGCTGGATCGGCGCAGCTGAGGTCAGCCACCGGAAGTACTTCGACGGCAACCGCGGGCGGGCGGCGGTGGCCTACGGCGTGGTGCCGCTCAGGCGCGGCGACTGGACGCTCTGGGCCGGCGCCTCGGCCAGCGCCCGCGACACCGACGAGTCACGCTTCCACGTCACCGCCGTCTCCTCGGAGCGCGAGGGGAGCGTGTTCCGCTACCGCTATCGCGGCGAGTATGACCCGTACTGGACGCCGGACGGCCTGCTCGAGGCCCGCGCGGTCTTCGCCGTCGAGCGCCGCACGCCGCGCGCCGGGGTGAAGCTGCACGCCGACGGCGGCTGGGCGCGCGACCGCGGGCGGGCCTTCGGCCCCGACTTTGGCAGCACGCCGCTCCCGCCGGCGACGTTCTCTTTCGCCTTCGACCGGACGTACCGGCCGTGGCGCGCGGGTCTCACCGCGGACGTACGGATCGCGCCGCAATACAGGATCGAGGCCGGCATCGAGCGCGGCGCGACCGTAGACTATCGCTCGACCGTCTTCCATGCCGCCCTGGTACGACGACGCTGAGCTCTTCCGCCATCGGCGCGCCGCACCCATCCGCGGGTGGGAGCGGGCCGTCCTCGGCATCCTCATCTTCCTCGGCGTCCAGAGCGTGGTCTACTTCGCGCTCTGGTGGTTCCGCCCGGGCCACGTGAACCAGCTGGTCCTGTTCATCCTCCTGTCGCTGGCCACGTGGTACGGCGTCTTCCGGATCATCGTCGGCTGGTACAACGTCTTCCACATCGACCAGCCGGAGCCGCTGCCCGCGCCGGAGGGGCTGCGCGTGGCCATCTTCACCACCTCCGCGCCGGGCGAGCCGTACGAGATGTTCGTGCGGACGCTGGCCGCGGCGCGGGCGATCGAGTATCCGCATACGACCTATCTCCTCGATGACACGCGCGACGCGCGGATGCCTGCGCTGTGCGAGGAGATGGGGGCGGTGCATCTGGAGCTGCTCGACGTCCCCGGGGCGAAGGCGGGGAAGATCAACGCGGCCCTGGCCAGGACCTCCGAGGAATTCATCCTCGTGCTCGATCCCGACCACGTGCCGTTTCCGCAATTCCTCGACCGCGTCCTCGGCTACTTCGCGGACGAGCAGGTCGGCTTCGTGCAGGTGGCGCAGGCATACGGCAACGCGGGCGAGTCCTTCGTGGCCCGCGGCGCGGCGGAGCAGACCTTCGCCTTCTACGGGCCGATCATGCAGGGGATGAACGGGACGGGGACGGCGGTGGCCATCGGCGCGAACTGCACGTTCCGCCGGGCGGCGCTCGACTCGGTGGGCGGCCACGGCATCGGCCTGGCCGAGGATCTGGTGACGTCGATCCGGCTGCACGCGAAGGGGTGGAAGTCGGTGTACGTGCCGGAGGTGCTCTCGCGCGGCCTCGTGCCGGCCGATCTGGATTCGTACCTCAAGCAGCAACTGAAGTGGTCGCGCGGCGTGTACGAGGTGCTGCTGCGGGAGTACCCGCGCGCGTTCCGCTCGCTGACGGCGTACCAGAAGATCTCCTATTTCATGATCGGCAGCTACTATCTGGTCGGCGTGACCGCGCTGATCTTTCTGGCCGTGCCGCTGATCTATCTCCTCGCGGGGAGCCAGCCCGCGGCGTTCCTCCTCAGCGAGTACCTCCAGCACGCGGTGCCGGTGGGACTCTTCGGCGTGGCCGTGTACTTTTTCTCCCAGCGCTGGTTGTGCGATCCCCCGCGCGAGCGCGGCGTGCACTGGCGGGGGATGCTGCTCAAGATCGGCAGCTGGACGGTCTATCTGAAGGGTCTGATCCTGGCGCTCCTCGACGTGGCCGTGCCGTACATTCCGACGGCGAAGGAGCGCCGGCGGGCGCGCTTCTGGACCCTGGCCCGACTTCCGCTGTTCGTGATCGTGCTGTCGCTCCTGGCCATCGGCTGGACGGTGTACCGGCAGCTCTACGTCATGGCGGAGTCGGAGGTGCTGATCACGACGGAGGTCACGCTGGCGATGATCGTCTTCGCCACGATCAACTGCGTGCTCATGAGCGGACGGCTGTACGCTGCATGGGTCGACCGCGACCGGAAAGAGGACTCGTGAAGCTGGAGAGCCGCTACAAGCTGGCGTTCTACGCCCTGGGATGGCTGATCGCCGCGGGCGTCCTGTTCCAGCTCGTCATCGGCACGGGCTTCCAGCGCGTCTTCACAGCCGTCGACGAGCGGGTGAGCCGGATCGCCCAGTACTTTTCCGACCGCCAGGGGCAGGCCTTGCGCAACGCCCGGCAGACCTCGCGCAGCGAGTACCTCGAGCCGCTGCGGCCGATGCTCAACTCCATGACCGCCCTGCGCCAGCCGCAGACGATGCTCTTCGGCATCTACGACGGCGGCTTCCCGAACACCTTCGCCGGCATGGAGCAGGCCGAGGCCCGGCTCGACTACAAGTTCCCGATCATCTCCTTCTACTCGGCCTGGGGCGACAAGCCCACGCAGCAGTTTCCGATCCGCATGGTCGAGACCATCCACCGGATGGGATCCGTCCCGCTGATCACCTGGGAGCCGTGGGTGGTCGACTTCGACGAGCGGCTGCGCACCAACCTCCCGCCCGTGGCCGAGCGCGAGTACGCCTCGCTCGCGGCCATCGCCAAGGGCGACTACGACTTCTACCTCGTGCCTTGGGCGAAGGCGGCCGCGGCGTACAAGCGGCCGATCTTCCTCCGCTTCGCCCACGAGATGAACGACCCGTACCGCTATCCGTGGGGCCCGCAGAACGGGAACCGCCCGGAGGACTTCGTCGCGGCGTGGAAGCACGTGCACCTCATCTTCCAGAAGATGGGCGCGACGAACGTGCTGTGGGTATGGTCGCCGCACGTGTCCATGCCCTGGTTCGAGTACTACTACCCGGGCCCGGAATTCGTCGACTGGCTCGGCGTGGGCGTCCTCAATTACGGGAACATCGCCTCCTGGTCGCGCTGGTGGAGCTTCCACCAGATCCTGGAGAAGGCCTATCCCACGCTCCAGCGCATGCAGAAGCCGATCATGGTCTGCGAGTTCGGGACGCTCGCGCAGGGCGGGGACATGGCCGAGTGGTACCGCCAGGCCTTCTATCACCTGACCCACACCTACAGCCGCGGCATCCGCGGTCTCGTGCTCTTCCACCAGCCGAACGACATCACCATCTCGCCCACCTATCCGCTGAACTGGAGCCTGGACCAGAATCCGAGGGCGGTGGAGGTGGTGGCGGGGGAGATCAAGAAAGGGACGGCGTTGTAACGCCGGCCTGCGCCGTCGCGGGTAGGAAAGAAGGCGCGCCCGCCCGGCGATTAACGCCGGCGCTGCGTGTCGTCGTCGGAGGTCGCGTCCCGCGCCGCGCTCGAGGGCCGCACGACCCCCTCGTGGTCCGTGGTCACCCTCACGAATCCATCGCTGCCGGGCATGACGTGGATCGTGAACACGACCAGTTCACACCGTGCCGTCGCGACCGCGTGGAAACCGGGCAGGACCTGCACCGACCCGATGACCGTCGCGTCCTGCCGCGCCAGGAAGGCGTCCAGCGCCTGAGGCGCGCTCTCCGCTTCCACGACGTGGTAGACCGGGGCCGATGCCCCGCGCACGGGCTTGCCGCCCGCATCGGTAATGCACAGCTGCTCGATCGTGAAGCGCATCCGTTCCATCACACCCGCCCTCCCATTCTATAGCGCCGCCGCTGACGCGGCCATGCAAGACACGTGCGGACCAGGTCGTCAAGCCGGTGACTCTGTGCGGCTACTGCGTTGTTTTGGAGTCGGACTCACGAACCGAGGCGGAGAAACGCCGCTGCGTCTCCTCGACGCGGCGCCGGAGGTCTTCGATTTTGCCGACCAGCTCAGCCGTTTGGCCGCTGCGCGTCCACGTGCTGTCCATCAGATCCTCGAGATCCTTCCGCTGTCGTCGCAGCGATTCGGTGATCGCTTGTAGCTCGGCCATTTCTTGGAAATTCGCGCGTTGCAAATAATCCGCCATTGCTGGCCAGCCGGGCCGTTCCCCTGCATAATCGGTGGCCAGGCAAATCGAGTCCCGAAAGGTCTGCATGCGAACGCCCACTTTCGCCGATATCGTGGTTCTGGTCCTGGACGACAACCCTCTCTTTCTCAGACTCGCCCGCGGCCTCCTGGAGCGCGAGGGCTGCGTCGTCCGGACTGCCTCGAGCTGGGTCGAGTTCAATCACGTGCTCGCCAGCAGCCCGCCGGACATCATCTTCTTGGACGTCAATCTCCCCAGCATCAAGGGCAACCGCGTCAGCGAAGTGCTCAAGTCCCAGACGGACAAGAGACACATCCCCATCGTGCTCATCTCCGATCTACCCGAGCGCGCACTCGAGAATCTGTTCCCGGGCTCGGGAGCGGACGCCTGGATGCGCAAGCCGCTGACGCCCGAGAAAGCAGTCGAGGTGATCGCGCGACATGTTCCGCGTGCCGCCCAGCAACGGGCCGGCAGAACCGCAATTGTCGCCATCTAGCACCGGCTCTCGTGCCACCTGGCGCTACCGTTGCTAGGGAGGTCGGCGTGACACTTGGGCTGAAAGCGCCCGCGCAGCGGGCACGGCGGTTCGTCGCACTCCCAACTCGAAAAAGGTAGACCTCATGTTGCGCAGTCTTAAGGGGCGTACGGGTACAGGTGTGCCCGCCGTTTTTCGGGGATGAGCGACCGGCAACGCGCGCTGGTCGTGGACGACGATGCGGGCATCCGCATCCTCGTGACGCGCCTGCTGTCGCGCAAGGGCTTCGAGGTGGACAGCGCGCGCGACGGTGCCGAGGCCATCGAGAAGATGCTCCAACGCGACTACGCCGTGATCACGCTCGATCTGATGATGCCGCGGATCGACGGCGAGGCCGTGGTGCGCTACCTCATGCAGCACAAGCCCGAGAAGCTGGGGAACGTGATCGTGATGACCGCCTTCGGCACCGCGGCGCTGGAGAAGGTCTGCCCGCCGGTCGGACGGTTCCTCGAGAAGCCCTTCGACATCGATGCTCTCGTGACGCAGGTCTTCCAGTGCGTCGAAGGGACGGCGGGGAACGATCGCGAGGTCCTACGCGTGGATCCTCTGCGGGCACGCTAACTGCTCAGATAGCCATGGGCGAGATCAACTCATGGATCGCATCGAGCGGATGTGCGAAGAGATCCACGCGTATGCGGGAACCGCGGAGCGCACCGGCGCCACGCTCGAATTGCGGGGGCTGAAGGCAAGAAACCGGACTTGCACCAGCCTGAGAGATCTGGTTCGCAAGTACAAGTTGTACGGCGACGGCCTGTTCTACCTGCCGGTGGGGCATTGGCCCGAAGGCCAGGCGCAGCTCGCACTCGACAACGTGAAGTGGGTGGGGATCACCCGCGCCTTCGAGCGCTAGAGCCTCTCAGGGCCGATCGACAGCCAGCGGGCCTTCGACCGTTTGCGAAGAACCCACGGAAAGCAACCCTGCCGTCACGCTACAGGAAAATTCCTGAATACCGGGATTATCGCTGACAAAGTCGCGGCCGACGTCCGGATGAGTTCCGTGCAGTTCCAGCCAGGCCCCGTCCCCGGGTGCGATCACGTAGTAGGGAAGGTCATTGCCCGAAGAACCTCGAACAATTCGGTTCGGCATGCTACGCCCTTCTACGGCGGTCCCGTTCGCATTGATCGCCCATACCGTCACACCCACGGCCTCTGGATTCAATACCAGCGGCTCGGACGTCACGTTGAAAATCGCGACCGATGCAGTGAAGCTCCCGTCGGCGCCGAGCGTGCATTGCGCACTCTTGAGAAACTCACGAGGTTTCGTGACACGCAACCATTCAAGGATCGTGTCGTTTGTGATGAACGCCAGCAGCGTAAGCAGCGCCACTGCGACGGCCACAGGCACATAAGCCAAAGCCTTCAGAATGCGACTGCGTCTGACCAGATAGCGTACGAGAAATCTCGCTGCCGGTGAGGGCAGAGCGGCGAGTGCTCCGAAAATGATGGCGTAGGTGAGCATGGGGCTACGCGCCCGAGCGGATGCTCCGATAGAGCACCGGGGCGAGAACGAGCAGATTCATGTACACGATTTGGGCGGCGAAAACGTAAAGAGCCAGCGTGACGAAGCGTTGTTGGCGCCGCCGGTCGGTACGGTGGAGAAGAAAGGCCGCAGCCCGGATCAGAAGATCGATCAGGGCGAGGACGGCGAATGCCGCGATAGCGGCATGAGTGATCTCCGGTGGCGCACCTTCTTGAAAGAGTAGGGATCTGAACATATCCGGAAGCCGGTCAGCGCTTGCGGCGTATCCCACCGTCATCGCGACGATACACACGAACAGCAGCGTATGAGGCGCAATCTGCGTCCGTCGTGGATTCCGAAGGCGAACGCTCAGCCGGTGAACGGCCCAGAGCGGTCTGATGCCGAGCAGACAGATGCTCCACACGGCGTTGTATGCCAGCACCAACACGTCCCGAATGAGACTCTCGACGACCTCGACGCTTTTCGCCATGTGGTGACGGCTGTTCTCGCGCCGGCCCGGATCGCGGATGCGTGATGACCGACGCGCTGCCTTCGGCAGGCATACCGAGCTGCAAGGAGCATGCGACGGCCGACGCGCTCCACGTGTTAGCGCATCGCCGCTCGCGGCAACCGCTCCTGATCCTTCCGCGCGAGGAACCGTTCCGCGAACGTGGCCGCGTCCAGGGCGGGGCTGATCAAGTAGCCCTGGATCTCCCGGCAGTCGTGGCCGCGGAGGAAGAGGCGCTGATCCTCGGTCTCCACTCCTTCCGCGACGGTGCGCAGGCCGAGGTGGTTGGCGAGCATCAGCACGGCGGTGATGATCCACTCGTCGTTCTCGCCGGCGATCAGATCGTTGACGAAGCTGCGGTCGATCTTCACCGTGTCGACGGGGAAGCGCTTGAGGTAGCTGAGCGAGGACTGGCCGGTGCCGAAGTCGTCGACGGCCACGGCGATGCCCATGGCCCGCAGGTGGTGGAGCATCTTCAGCGAGCGTTCCGAGGTCTGCATGGCCACGGTCTCGGTGATCTCCAGCTCCAGGCGCATCGGGGCGAGGCCGGTGTCGGCGAGGACGCGCTCGACCATCCCGGTGAAGTCGCGCTGGTAGAACTGCCGCGCGGAGACGTTCACCCCCATGCGCAGCGGCGCGGAGCCCACCTTCTGCCACTCCACCATTTGCCGGCAGGCCTTGGTCAGCACGACCTCGCCCAAGGCGGTGATCAGGCCGCTTTGCTCGCAGACGGTCATGAAGCCGGAGGGACTGACCAGGGTCCCGTCCGGCCGCTGCCAGCGCACCAGGGCCTCGGCGCCGCTGAGGAGCTTCGAGTCGATGTGCACCTGCGGCTGGTAGTGCAGAACGAACTCGTCGCGCTCGATGGCCGCGCGCAGCTGGTCCTCCAGCGACAGCCGGCCCACCGTCCGCCGCGTCGCCTGGCCGCCGACCTGAATGTCGTTGCCGCCCGCCTCCTTGACCCGGTACATCGCCCCGTCGGCCTGGCGGATGAGCGTCTCCGCGTCCTCGCCGTCGGTGGGGTAGAGGGCTACGCCGATGCTGGTGGTGAGATGCAGCTCGTCGCGCTCGATGAGGAACGGCTCGGCGACGGCGCTGAGGATCTTCCGGGCCACGAGCTCGGCCTCGCCGGGATCGGCGGCGTTGAGCAGGATCAGGAACTCGTCGCCGCCGACGCGCGCCACCGTGTCGCCGCCGCGCAGCATTTCCGTGAGGCGCTTGCCGATCGCCCTGAGGACATGGTCGCCGGTCTGATGGCCGAAGGTGTCGTTGACCGACTTCATGTCGTCGAGGTCGAGGAAGAGCACCGCCAGCGTGCCGGCGGCGCGCCGGGCCTGGGCCAGGGCCACCTCCATGCGGTCGAGGAAGAGGGCCCGGTTGGGAAGGCTGGTCAGCGCGTCGTGATAGGCCTTGAAGGCGATCTCCTCTTCCGCGCGCTTGCGGTCGCTGATGTCGAGGAGGATGCCCTCGAGCCTGGCCGGCTGCTCGCCGTCCGCGGGGATGCGCCGGACGTTCTCCAGCGCCCAGACGGCCAGGCCGTCACGCCCGCGCAGCTCGACCTCCTCGTTGGCGACCGTGCCGCGCTCGCGCAGGCGCCGCACCATCGAGTCGCGCTCGTGCGGGTGCATGTACTCGATCCGGCCGACCTCCAGGAGCTCCTCGCGCGAGACGTAGCCGAAGAGCCTCGCGCAGGCGTCGTTGCAGTCGATGACCTCGCCCTCCTCGGTGGCGATGTACACGCCCGCCAGGTTCCGCTCGAAGAGCAGGCGATAGCGCTCCTCGGAGGCCGCGAGCTCGCGCGTCCGGTCGACCACGCGCGACTCGAGGGTCCGGTTCAGCTCCTCGAGCTCGGCGTAGGCCGTGGCCACCCGGCCGACCATGCGGTTGAAGGCGTTGGCCAGGTGGCCGACCTCGTCCTGGCTCGTCACCGTCGCCCGCTTGGTGAAGTCGCCCGCGGCGATCTCCTCGGTGGTCTCGACGATGCGGTGCAGCGGCCCGGTGATCAAGGTGCTGAGGACGAACACGGCCAGCGTGCCGAGGATGAAGGCCACCAGGGTCAGGCCGGCGATGGTGGCCCGGCTGTCGGCGGCGTCGGCGTTCGCGCCGGCCAGGGACATGCCCGTGTAGAGCTGGCCGATGGTCCGGCCGCGATGGCGCACCGGCGCGAGGATCTGGTAGATCGTCCCGTCCGGGCTGGTCCCGCCGAAGACGGCCGCGCGCGGACGGAGGCTCCGCCCGCCCTGCAGGACCTGACGCGGGGTGATCAGGGCGTTCATGGGCAGGCCCTGGAAGCCGGTGTCGCGGGCGATCAGGTCGTTGAAACTGGCGAAGACCTGGCCGCGCTCGTCGAGCAGCACGAGATAGGCGAGGTCGGGATTGCCGCGGATGCCGGTCAGCGCCGCGGCGACGGCGCTGGGGTTGCGGTCCTGGAGGCCGGGGGCGACGCTGTACGCGGCCATCTCCGTCAGCGCCGCCGACTTCTGGATCACCGCATCGACGATCTGCCGGTGCAGGCGGGCGGGGAAGTAGCGATAGACCACCACCGAGACGATCGCCAGGAGGAACGTCATCAGCAGGGCGATCTTCGTGCGGATGGATAGCCGGGAGACAATCATGAGTTTCGGGTAAACTTTCTCACCGCGCGCAAGCGGCCCGGCGCGACGATCACCATAGACAAGAACGACCCCATGCCCCCGACCCCTCGACGAGCGTTGCTCGCCTGCGGCCTTCTCTGCGCCATCGCCTTCTCCGTCCACGGAGCCACCGTGCGCGGCAACGTCACCGAGGCCGGGAGCCGGGCTCCGCTCGCAGGAATGGTGGTCGCCGCATACGACACGGCGGGGGCACTGCGCGGGACCGCGACCACGGACAGCACCGGCCTGTACCTTCTTTCGATCTCGACCGGAGATTATCGCCTTCTTGCGTACGATCCGGCGGGAATCTATGCCACGGCGTTCGACGGGAACGCGGAGTCGTTCGAGACCTCGCCCGTGCGGACGATTCCGTCCGCCGGCGCCGAAATCCCGTTCGCCCTGGTCAAAGGGGGCACCGCGGCCGGCTCGGTCGCCCGCGCGGACGGCGTCGCCCACGCCGGCGCGGTGGTGGAGGCCTACAACCTCTCCGGGACGCGGCGGGCGTTCACCAGCGCCGGCGCCGATGGCGCGTACTCTCTGGTTCTCCCTCCGGGCACGTACAAGCTCGTGGCCTGGGATCCCAACGACAAGTACGCGACTCTGTTCCATCGCCAGGTGCGCTCGTTCGACGAGGCCACGCCGGTGTCGGTGACGGCCGGGAAGACGACGGAGAACATCTTCTTCACGCTCGAGGAGGCCGCGCACGTGACCGGCAGGGCCGTCGACGGCGCGACGCAGGCGCCCCTCGCGTCGATCGACGTCTACGCCTACACCTCCGACGGCCATCTCGTCTCCAGGACCTCCACCGATGCGACGGGCGCGTACCGGCTGTCGCTGCCGGCGGGCGCGTACCGCTTCGTCGCCGCCGACCCGGCGCGCAGATACGCCACCGCCTTCCACAACGGTAGCCGCTCCTTCGAGCGTGCCGACGTGATGACCTTCGGCGCGGGCGAGCAGCGCGCGAACGTGAACATCGCCCTCGTGCGCGGCGTGATCGTCAGCGGGCGGGTGAACGCCGCGAACGTCAGCGTGGCCGCGTACAACGTCGACGGCACGCTGCACAACGCCGCCCCGAGCGGCGCCGGCGGCGCGTACTCCCTGGTCGTCGCGCCGGGCGAGTACCGGATCGGCGCGTTCGACTCCGCGCTCCAGTGGGCCACGCGCTTCTATCCCGACACCGCCGACTTCCGGGCCGCGGAGCGGCTGTGGATCCTGAGCAACGTCCCCGGCATCAACCTGACCTTGCCGCGCGGCGGGCGCATCACGGGCATGGTCCGCTGGCCGGACGGGAAGCCGTTCGGCGGCATCTTCGTGGCCGCGTACGACAGCGCGGGCACGGCGATCACCAGCGCCGTCTCCGCGGCGAACGGCAGCTTCGCGATGGTGGTGGCGCCGGGTCTGTATCGCGTCCTGGCCTTCGATGCCGCGCTCAACTGCGCGACGAGCTACGCCGGCGGGGCGACGTCCTTCGAGGCCACGGCTCCGATCCAGGTCGCCGCCGATGCCGTGGCGACCGTCGCCATCGACATGCGCGCCGGCCTGCGCGTGACGGGTCAGGTGCGCAGCGAGAGCGGCGCCGCGCTGACCGGGATCGAGGTCGTCGCCCTGAACGGCGTCGGCAACCGCGTGGCCGCCGCGACCTCGGCGGACGGCGCGTTCACTCTCGTCCTCGTGCCCGGCATCTATCGCTTCCTGGCTTTCGATCCGGCGGCCCATTACTACACCGTGGTCCACCCGAACGCCGTCACCGTCACCGAGGCCCAGATCCCGTCGGTGAGCTTCACCCTGGAGCGGGTGGAGCGGCGGCGCAGCGCGCGGCATTAGTTACACTTCCCCTCCCATGCCCCGCCTGCTCGCCTTCGTGGCCGTCGTGTTCTGGGGGATCTCTTTCGTGGCCACGAAGGCCGCGTTGCGCGAGATCTCGCCGGTCACGCTGATCTTCAGCCGCTTCGTCATCGGCGCGCTCCTGCTGCTGGCCATCGTCCGCGAGCTGCCGCCGCGGAAGGAGTGGCGCGCCCTGGCGGTCATGGGCTTCGTCGGCGTGTTCGTCCATCAGATGCTGCAGGCCTACGCGCTGACGATGACCACGGCCATGAACACGGGCTGGCTGATCGGCGTGACGCCGATCTGGTCGGCGGTGCTGGCGGCGATCTTTCTGCGCGAGCGCTTCGGCTTCTGGAAGGTGATCGGGCTGGTGGGCGGGTTCGCCGGCGCGCTGCTGGTCGTCACCCGCGGCGAGTTCAACGCCGGCGTCATCGGGAAGCCGTCCACGACCGGCGATCTGCTGATCCTGCTCAGCACGATCAACTGGGCGGTCTACTCGGTCATCGGCCACGACACGATCCGCCGCCTCGGCCCCCGCCGTGCGACCTCGGGGGCGATGCTCTTCGGCGCCCTGATGCTCGCGCCGTTCTTCGTCGCCCGCCGCGGCTGGACCGAGATTCCCGCGCTCACCGCCACCGGCTGGACCGCGCTGCTCTTTCTCGCCATCGGTTGCTCCGCCCTCGGCTACCTGTTCTGGTACGGCGCGCTCGAGCGCGTGGAGGTCTCGCGCGTGGCCGCGCTGCTCTACATCGAGCCGCTGGTGACCTTCGTCGCTGCGGTCACGCTCCTCGGCGAGCCGATCCGCCCGGTCACCGTTCTCGGCGGCGCGCTGGTGTTGGCGAGCGTTCTGCTGGCTCAGTACGCGGGAGTCAACCGCCCCGCGTTGGTCTCGGAGGAATCATGATCCGTCGTTTTCTGATCGTCACCCTGGTCCTTCTCGCCGCCTGCGCCACCGTGGACGACGACGGCGAAGACAACCTCGCGTCCGATGAGTCGCGCCCGCGCTATTCACCCGAGGCGGGGACGTCGCCGGTGGGCGTCATCCCGGATGCGGTGATCCGCGACGCGGAGCGCGACAAGGACCTCACCGTCAACATCGAGTACCCGACCCGTCCGGGCCCGCATCCGCTGATCATCTTCTCGCACGGCTTCGGCGGCTCGAACCGCAGCTACGTCGGTCTCAGCTCGTACTGGGCCAGCAAGGGATACGTGGTGATGAAGCCCGCGCACGCGGATTCGTCGCGGCAGCCGGGCGTGCGCGAGCTCGAGGACATCTGGGAGAGCCAGACGCCCGCGGACTGGCGGAACCGCGTCCGCGACGTCACGTTCCTCATCGACTCCCTCGACAAGATCGAGCAGCAGTTCCCCGAGCTGGCGGGGAAGATCGACAAGAGCCGCATCGGCGTGGGCGGCCACTCGTACGGCGCGCACACGGCCATGCTCGTCGGCGGCGCGCGCACGTTCCCCGGCGGGGTGAGCTATGCCGACCCGCGGGTGAAGGCGATCATCGCCATGTCGCCGCAGGGGCCGAGCGAGATCCGCGGCCTCACCCGCGAGTCGTGGGCGGAGCTGCGCACTCCGGCGCTGTTCATGACCGGCACGCGCGACCGCGGGATCTCCGACGCCGAGACGCCGGAGTGGCGCCGCGAGGCCTTCGAGCTCTCGCCCGCGGGCGACAAGTGGCTGATCGTGCTGCCGGACGCGGGACATGCGGTCTTCACCGGCCGGATGGAGCGGTTCACCGAGGCCCAGGCGCGGGAGGAGGCGCGGCGCGGGGATCCTCTCGACCCGGACGATCCCAGGGACCCGCAGGCGCGCACGCGCCGCCCGCGCGCGCGCGGCGCGGCGGAGGGTCTGGCCGCTCGCGCGCGCTCATCGTTCGCGCAGATCAAGGTGCTCTCGCTGGCGTTCTGGGATGCCTACCTGCGCGGCGATGCCCCGGGACGCGAGCAGCTCGAAAAGGCGGCCGATCGCGGCGTGGAGTTGAAGAGGAAGTAATGGATCTGGCAACGGCGAAGGCCCTCGTCACCGGCGGCAGCTCGGGCATCGGCCTGGAGACGGCGCGGCTCCTCAAGTCGCGCGGCGCGCAGGTGGCCATCTGCGGACGCGATCAGGTCCGGCTCCGCGAGGCCGCCGACGCCATCGGCGCGTTGGCCATCCACGCCGACGTCGCCGTCGAGGCGGACGTGGTGCGAATGGTGCGGAAGGTCGTCGAGACCTTCGGCGACTACGACGTCCTGATCAACAACGCCGGCTTCGGCATGTTCGCGCCGCTGGTCGAGACCGAGCTCGAGGCCATGCAGCGCGTGTTCGCCACCAACGTCTTCGGTGCCATGCTCGTCGCCCGCGAGTCCGCGCGCCACTTCATCGATCGCAACGGCGGCAATATCGTGAACGTGGCCTCCACCGCGGGCACCCGCGGCTTCGCCGGCGGCACGGCCTACGCCGCGAGCAAGTTCGCCCTGCACGGCATGACCGAGTGCTGGCGCGCGGAGCTCCGCAAGCACAACATCCGGGTCATGCAGATCAACCCCAGCGAGGTCCAGACCGACTTCGTCACCGCCTCCGGCCGCCCGGCCCGTTCGTTCAGCGAGCGCAAGCTCATTTCCGCTGACATCGCCCAGATGATCGTGACCATGCTCGAGCTGCCGGATCGGGCGTTCGTGCCGGAGACGGCGGTGTGGGCCACGAATCCCGACTGAGCGCGGCCTACACGAACAGCCGCCGCTCCGCCGCCCGCGCGCGCAACTCCGCGCGGAAGTCCGGATGGGCGATCGAGATCAGCGCGTCGGCGCGCTCGCGCAGGGAGCGCCCCCACAGATCCACCGCGCCATACTCGGTGACGATCCAGTGCACGTGGCCGCGGGTGGTCACCACGCCCGCGCCTTCGCGGATGGTGGGGACGATGCGCGAGGCCGTGCCCTTCGCGGCGGTGGAAGGCAGGGCGATGATGGGCACGCCCTCGGCGGAGAGCGCGGCGCCGCGGATGAAGTCCATCTGCCCGCCGATGCCGCTGTAGAGGCGGTAGCCGATGGAGTCGGCGGCGACCTGTCCGGTGAGGTCGACCTCGAGCGCGGAGTTCACCGCCACGACCCGGTCGTTCCGGCGGATCACGGCCGTGTCGTTCGTGTGGTCGGCGGGGTAGAGCTCGACCAGCGGGTTGTCGTCGACGAAGTCGTAGAGACGCTGCGAGCCGACGATGAAGCTGGTGGTGATCCGCCCGGGATGCACCTTCTTGCGCCGGTTGGTGATCACGCCCGCCTCGACCAGGTCGATCACGCCGTCGGAGAACATCTCCGTGTGCACGCCGAGGTCGCTCTTGTCGAAGAGGCGGGAGAGGACGGCGTCGGGGATGGCGCCGATGCCGAGCTGCAGGGTCGCGCCGTCCGGTACGAGCGGGGCGATGTGATCGCCGATGGCCGACTCGGCCTCGGTGGGAGTGGGCCGGGCATGGGCGGGGAGGGGACGGTCGGTGTGGATCCAGGCCGTGAGGGCGCTCAGCGGCACGAGCGTGTTGCCGTGGGTGCGGGGCATGCGCTCGTTGATCTCGGCGATGAGGATGCGCGCGTGGCGCGACGCGGCAACGGCGGCGTCGGCCGACGTGCCCACGGTGCAGAAGCCGTGCTTGTCCGGCGGGGAGAGCTGCAGCAGCGCGGCGTCGAGCGGAGTGCGCCCGGAGGCGAAGAGCAATGGGACGTCGGAGAGGAAGACCGGCGTGTAGACGGCGCGGCCTTCATTGACCGCCTCGCGCAGCGAGGCGCCGGTGAAGAGCGAGACGGGATGAAACCGCGACTCCATCCCCGGCTCGGCGATGGCGATGCGGCCCTCGAGGTGGAGGTGATAGGTGGTGACGTCCGCGAGATCGGTGCGCGCGGCCAGGGCGTCGATGAGCGGCGTCGGCGTCGCCGCCGCGCCGTGGATGAAGATGCGCATGCCGCTGGCAATCGACGCGACCGCCTCCCGGGGAGAAACCGCTCCCTGTTGCCACATCATGGGGTGTAAATTCTGCATGACAAGTCCAAAGGAGACGATGCATGCGACGGAATGTTTTGCTCGCCCTCGCGCTCTTCTGCCTCGCCGCGACGCTCGCCCTGGCCCACTACCCGGGCAAAGTGAAGATCGACGTGGCCGCGAAGAAACAGCCCCCGGTCAGCTTCGATCACGCCAAGCACGGCGACACGCTGGTCAAGAGCTGTGACACCTGCCATCACACCAACAAGGGCCTCACCAAGGCCCAGGCCGACAAGGTGGACGTGAAGAAGTGCAGCGAATGCCACCTCGACCCGAAGGGGAACGTGGCCAGCATGCGCGACATGAGTCTCACCAAGAACCCCATGCACATCCGCTGCATCGGCTGTCACAAGGAGCAGAAGAAGGGACCGACGCTGTGTCCCAAGTGCCATGTGAAGGCGTGAGCGCCCGCACGCGCGGCCTGCTACAATAACTACCCTCTCTCTCAGCAACCGCAAGCATAAAGGGTAGTCATGTCCAAACGTGTCCTCACTCTGGCCTTCCTGGTCCTGGCGACGAATGTCTTCGCCGGCGACCGCTTTGTCGTTCACTTCGACGGCGGGATCCCGGCGTCCTTCACCGCGGCGGCCGCGGCTTCCGGCGCGACCGTGGAGTGGCAGCATGACGGCGCCGGCCTGGCGGTCGTCTCCGGCCTGACCGACGCCGGCGCCTTCGCGGCCGACTCCGGCGCGACGCAGGTCGTGCCCGACGTCCGTTACCAGGTGCGCCTCGGCACGCCCACCGTGGAGGACGACTTCGCGCCCGAGCTTCAGAGCACGCTCGTGCCGAGCACGGCGTTTTACTTCCCGCGGCAGTGGCACCTCCGGGCCATCGGCGCGCAGCACGCCTGGGCCGCCGGCCGCCTCGGCTCGCCCGACGTCACCGTGGCGGTGATCGACACCGGCGTGAGCTACCAGCATCCCGACCTTGCCGGACTCGTGGACCTGAGCCGCTCGGTGTCGTTCGCCCCCGAGGACGATCCCGTCGTGGCCTTCATGTTCCCCGGCGCGCACCCGGTCAGCGATCTGCACTACCACGGCACGCACGTGGCCTCGACGATCTCCAGCAACGCCGTCCGCGGCGCGGGCGTGACTTCGCGCACCACGATCATCGGGATCAAGGTCATCAACCGCTTCGGCGAAGGCACGCTGGACCGCGTGCTCGCCGGCGTCCTCTGGGCCGCCGATCACGGCGCCGACGTGGCCAACATCAGCCTCGGCGGGCAGTTCACCAAAGGGCAGGCCGAGGAGTCGGTGGCGATGATCCAGAAGGCCTTCAACTACGCGCACCGCAAGGGCGTGCTGGTGATCGTCGCCGCGGGCAACGAGGAAATGGACCTCGACCACGACCGGAACAACTTCCAGATGTTCTGCAGCACCGCGAACGTGGTCTGCGTCTCCGCGACCGGTCCGACCGCCAGCGCGCACCCGACCGCGGGACCGTGGACGAACGTCGACGCCTTCGCCGCGTACTCGAACTACGGCCGCTCCGCGATTCACGTCGCCGCGCCGGGCGGAACGGGTCCCGGCCTGGTGTGGGCGGCGTGCTCGAAGACGTCGCTCAACTTCAGCTCCTGCCGCACGCGCGACGTCGTGCTCGGCACGGGCGGCACGTCCATGGCCGCGCCGCACGTGTCCGGTCTGGCGGCGCTGCTCGTCGAGGACATCGGCCACGGCAAGCCGGCGCAGGTGAAGGCGCGTCTGCAGCAGACCGCGGACGACCTCGGCCCGCGCGGCACCGATCCGTATTACGGCAAGGGACGCATCAACGTGGCCAGAGCTCTCGGGCTGCAGTGACTCTTGTAATGGACGGAACTACGTAGCGACGGCTGTTATCATCGTTCCGCATGCCCGATGAGCCCGCCGACGCCGCGACGTCGTTGCACACGCCCTGGACGACGACGCTCGACTCGGACGCGAGTCGGGAGCTGAACGCCCAGCGCATCGAGAGCGAGCAGCTTCGCCTCCTCGGCTCGGCCGTGCACGTGGCCGCGCTGGGGATCGCCATCCTCACCCCGGCCGTGGAGGCGGTCGGACCGCGCATCGCCTTCGTCAACGACGGCTTCTGCGCCATGTTCGGCCGGAGCCGCGAAGGCGTCATCGGCCAGACCCCGGCCATCTTCGGCATCGTCGAGCGCCAGCAGTCGATCTCCGACGCGCTGCTGCAGCACGTCTTCGAGCGCACGCCGTTCGAGGCCGAGGCCACGGCCACGCGCGCGGACGGCACGGAGTTCGAGCTCGACCTGCAGCTCGTGCCGGTCGAGGACGCGGGGGAGCTCACGCACTGGGTGGCCTTCCTCCGCGACGTCACCGAGACCAAGCTCCAGGTGATCGCGCTGCGCCATCAGGCCATGCACGACAGTCTGACCGGCCTGCCGAACCGGACCATGCTCTTCGACGCCCTGGAGCGGGCCACGGACGTCGCCCGCCAGCGGAAGACCATGCTCGCCCTGATGCTGATGGACCTCGACCGCTTCAAGGAGGTCAACGACACCTTCGGCCATCACTTCGGCGACGCGCTGCTCCGGCAGGTCGCCTTCCGCCTGCAGAACCAGCTGCGCGGCAGCGAGATGGTGGCCCGCCTCGGCGGCGACGAGTTCGCGATCCTCCTCCCGCAGACCGGCGACGCGACCGACGCGGCGTCGACGGCCAAGCGCGTGCTGCGCGCGCTGGAGGCGCCGTTCGTCGTCGAGGGGCAGGTGCTCGAGGTCGGCGCCAGCATCGGCATCGCTCTCTACCCGGAGCACGGTCCCGACGCCCGGACGCTCGCGCGCCGCGCCGACGTGGCCATGTACGCCGCCAAGCAGAAGCAGAGCGGCTTCAGCTTCCACCGCCCCGACAGCAATCCCGCCACGGCCGATCAGCTGGCGCTGGTGGTGGAACTGCGCAGGGCCATGGAGCGCAACGAGCTCCAGTTGCACTACCAGCCGAAGCTGCACCTGCGCACGGGCCTGGTTACGCGCGCGGAGGTGCTCCTGCGCTGGAACCACCCGCAGCGCGGGCATCTCCTGCCGGTGCACTTCATCCCCATCGCCGAGCGCACCGGTCTCATTCGCCCGCTCACGGACTGGCTGCTCGACCGGGCCCTCGAGCAGTGCCGGAAATGGCAGGACGAAGGGGCGCCGGTGCACGTGGCGGTGAACATCTCCGCGAAGAGCCTCCTCGACCAGTCGCTGCCGGACAAGGTACAGCGCGCCCTCGACCGCTGGAGCGTCGATCCGCGCTTTCTCAAGATCGAGATCACCGAGAGCAGCATCATGGCCGACCCGGCCCACGCCCTGGCGATCCTGTCGCTCCTGCAGTCGATGGGCGTGCGCCTGTCCGTCGACGACTTCGGCACCGGCTATTCGTCGCTCACGCACCTGCGCGAGCTGCCCATCGACGAGATCAAGATCGACAAGTCCTTCGTCCTGGGGATGCTCACCAGCGAGGCCGACGCCGCCATCGTCCGCACGGTCATCGATCTCGGCCACAACCTCGGCAAGCAGGTCTGCGCCGAGGGCGTGGAGAACGAGGCCACTTGGCGTGCGCTGGGAGACCTCGGCTGCGATCTCGCGCAGGGCTTCTGGATCGCGAGGCCGATGGCCGCGGAAGATCTGATGGCCTGGTTAGTGGAGACGGGCTGGGGACTACACCGCTCCGCTACTCCGTCGTCACCTTCACGGTAGCCTTCGGCTTCTTCGTCACCCTGTCGATCCGCCGCAGCTCCGCGTTCATCTGCCGGCGCGTGGTGAAGGCGCGCGGGGGAGTGGCGATCTGCGTATGAGTGAGGGCGAACGGATCGGGCCACTCCTGGGTCACGTCCAGGCGCGTGCCGGAGAGGGGCATCATGAACGGCAGGAAGTTGAAGCGCCAGCGCGTGCCGAGGGCGCGGAAGTCGACGGCGCCGACATGGAAGACCAGGCGCGGCTCGTGTTCCGGCCGCTGGGGGATGTCGGCGGTGAGCCGCATCATGGTGTCCTTCGAGTAGTCGCGGCGCTCGTCCGCGGTGCCTTCGGTCTGGCCGAATGCTGCGGTCGCGGCGAGAAGAATGACCAAGACTGTCGCGGTCGCTTTCATCTCATTCCTCTGACGATTCTCTCTGCAAAATCGTTACTACTTTCGGACGCCGAGCTCGCCGAGAAGCTCATCCGCTCCCTCCACGTCCCGGAGGATCCACAGAAGATACCGGATGTCGACGTTCACGTTGCGGGCGACCTCCGGGTTGTAACCGAAATCATTCGCCACGTTCTCCCAGACCCGGTCGAAATTGACGCCTACCAGCTCGCCCCGGCCGTTGATGGCCGGGCTGCCGGAGTTGCCGCCGGTGGTGTCGGCGTTGGCCAGGAAGTTGACCGGCACGTCGGCGTGGGCATCCGCGGCCTTCAGGATCTTGTCCGGCACGTCGAACGGCTCCTCGCCCGTGTGCTTCTGGAGGACGCCCTTCACCTTCGTGAATGGCGTGTGCCAGACGCCGTCCCTCGGCTCGTAGCCGCGGACGTGGCCGAACGTGACGCGCAGGGTCTCATTCGCATCGGGCGCGACCGGCTTGCCGGCGTGGGCGATCACGGCCTGGCGCCAGACCGGGCGGAGGCGGGAGATCGTTCCTTCCCAGCGGTCCCGGCGCTCCATCATCCCGGAGATCTCGCGGGCGAGCGCGAACCCGAGCTCCACGAGCGGATCGCGTCGGGCGTGGAGCTGCTCGGGCGTCTCGCCGAACATCTTCAGGCGCTCGGTCAGATCGAAGAGCTTCGTCTGTGCGTAGAGCTCGTCGATCCGGACGTTCTTGAGCGCGGCACGTTTGACGAAGTCCGCGAACAGCAGCTTGTCCGCCGGCGCGAAGAACGCCTTCTGATCGCGCTCCAGCCGGTCCCGCACCCGCCCGAGGGAGCGCTCCATGAAGACCGGATTGCGGTCGGCGTCCGGCTTCTGCCGCTCGATCGCCGACTGGGCGATGGCCACCGCGAACACGAGCGCCTTCGGCCCCGCCGGCGCGAGCGAGCTCGGGGTCATGCGGATGTGATCGAGGAGAAAGTCCTGGTCGAAGGTCTGCAGCTTCTCGCTGGTCATGACGCGCAGACCTTCGTATGCCGCCGCGCTCTCTTTCCTCGCCGCGAGCACCGCCTTGTCGCTCGCGCGCTGCTTCTCCAGGATGCTCCCGCGCTTGAACCCGGCGAGCTGTCCCTCGGCGTTCTTCTGCCGGTTCGCCAGCGTCTTCTGGAGGTCTGCGACGGCGATCTCGCCCTCGCTGTTGCCTTTCGTGGCCTCCTCGAGCAGCCGGATCCACTCCCGGTACATCTCGGCGCGCCTAGTGAACCAGGTGTGCCGCTCTTCCATCTCGTCGGCGGTCAGGGAGCGGTAGGTGATGCCGGGGTAGCCGAGGACCATGACGAAGTCCTCGGCGGCCACGCCTTTCGCGGCGATCGGGAACCAGAACTCCGGCTTGTACGGCTTGCCGTCGGCGTAGGCGCGGCCGATGGCGAAGTCGCCCGTGTGGCGCGGCCACATCCAGTTGTCGATCTCGCCGCCGAATTCGCCGATCGCCCGCGGCGGCGCGTACACGAGACGCACGTCCGCGAGGTCCTGCCGCTCCTGCAGTACGTACTGCACGCCGCCGTCGTGCGCGGCCACCATGCAGCGCGCGCCCGGCTGCTTCTCGCACTCGGCGACGATCTCGTTGCGGCGGCGCTCGATGGCGCGGTAGCGCTCCGCGTCCGTCGCGTTCGCCGGGACCGCCGCGAGCACGCGCTCGGTGACGTCGACGAAGCGCCGCGGGATGGTCACCCGGGCGACCTTCCCGCGCAGCTCTGCCCCACGCGAGCGGGCCAGGAAGCCATTCGTGATCAGGTCGTTCTGCGGCGTGGAGTGCTCCTGGAGCATGCCGAAGAGGCAGTGGTGGTTGGTGATGAAGAGGCCGTCCGGCGAGATGAAGGCTGCCGAGCAGCCGCCGACGGAGATCGCCGCGGCGAGGAGGCCCGTGCCGCGCTGCGCGTCCCAGAGCCGGCTCGGCGGCAGCTCCAGGCCCTGCTGCTTCAGCCACGCGGCGTCGAGCTCGAGCACCTGCTGCGGGGTCCACTTGCCTTCCAGGGCGGGGAGGGGAGCGGTGACGGCGAGAAGGAGGAGGAGACAGAGGAGACGGTTCATCGCGCGACGAATCGTAACTCGCGCAGCAGCAGCTCCAGATGCTCGCGTCCCAGGCGGGACCAGACGTTGTAGAGGCAGTCCTGCCCCTGGATCTTCACGTAGGCGAGCTGATTCGGTCCCGTCCCGCCCTCGGGGCCGTACTCCGCGCGGCTGCCGTCGTCCCACGACAGCACGTAGGGCCACTTGTTGTACGAAGGATCGCCGGCCTTCACCCCGGCACCGGCCACCCCGAACGCGCTGCGCAGGTTCGGCAGGTCGTACGCCACCGCCCAGCCGCCGGAGAAGTTCGCGCGGCGTGGCGTCGCGTCCCGGACGTCGCCGATCGAGCGCGGGGCGATCGGCGCGCAGATGTCGCGGTTCTCGGCCTTCTGCCACTCGGTCAGATACACCGCGGGCACGCTCGACTGCGGCAGCGTCTCCCCGCGCCAGGGCGGGCCGGCCGTGTCGACGGTCGTGGCGCAGGCGGTGAGGAGAAGGCTGAGAGCGAGTGCGGCGCGCATGTCATTTCAGATGCCGGGCCAGGAAGTCCCACATTTCGCGGCGCGACTCTTTGGCCAGGGCGGTATCGATGCGGTTGAACTGGTGTGCGCCGGGAGCGTTGTCGTAGATCTTGTACTCGAACTTCTTCCCGGCCGCCTTCAGCGCGGCGATGAGGTGCTCGACCTCGAGCACGTGCACGTCATCGTCGTTGGTGGTGGTGTGGATCAGCAGCGGCGTGCGCAGCTTGTCCACGTGGTACACCGGCGAGCGCCGCCGGAACTCCATCACGTTGCCCTCGGGCTGCTTGCCGATGAACTCCTCGAAGATGTCGCGATACTGCTGGCCGGTGTAGCCCATGCGCGCGACCAGATCGCTGACCGGCACGCCGGCATAGGCGACCTTGTAGTCGTTCGGCCAGTTGAAGACGTTCATCAGCGCGTGGTAGCCGCCATGGCTCCAGCCGAAGATGCCCACGCGGTTCGGATCGACGAAGGGGAGGTTCTCCACCGCCCAGTTCCGAGCGTCGTGCGTGTCGTCGATCTCCGCCCCGCCGTAGTCGATCTGGTCGTACAGGTCGGTGCCGTGCCCGATCGAGCCGCGATACTCCAGCGAGACGATCACGAACCCGCGCTCCATCGCCTCCCGGAAGATGTGCGCGTACTCGGCGGTGAGCCGCCCGTGCACCCCGCCGTGCGCGAACACGAGCATCGGCGCCTTCCCGGTCAGGTTCTTCGGCGAGAAGACGTATACGGGCAGGACGAGCATGTTCCCCGCGCTGATCGCCGTCTTGTTCTCCTCCCGCCGCGGCTTGCTGCTCGCGATCCGGTACTTCTGGATGTTCGCCACGTCGCCGAGCTTGAAATACCAGAGCACATCGTCGATCTCGCGCTCCACGTTCTCGAAGGAGCGGGAAGTGGATCGGCCGTGGGACTCGAGAGCCTTGGAGATGTCCTGTTGGGCGGAGAGGGTGGTGGCGGCGAGAAGGAGGAGAACGAGGAGGGACCGTTTCATGGCGCGGGATTCTAATGAAGGAACATCGGCAGTCCCATCAACTCCCTGACCTTCGGCCGGTACTCCGTCTCGTCGTAGAACCGGGCGACGTCGACGCGCTTGCGCGCTTGTCCTCCAGTCTCGATCGGAACCGCGGTGTAGCGGCCGTCCACGACGGCGACCATACGGCCGGATTCGTTGCGGCAGACGAGGTCGGCGGCGAGGGCGCCGTAGTTCTGGGCGACGATGAGGTCGAGGGAGTCGGGGGCGCCGGAGCGCATGAGGTAGGCGAGGCGCTGGTAGATCACTTTGTCGCGGCCGCGGTCCTCGAGGTACTCGGCCAGGACGCCGCCGATGCCGCCGAGCTTGCGCTGGCCGGCCTCGTTGACCGGACCGGTCTCGATGGTCAGCCCGGCGGTCGTGCGCGCGCCTTCGGAGATCGCCACCACGGCGTAGTTGCTCGGGTTGTCCGCCTTGTCCCGGGCCAGCATGTCGTACACGAGCTCGGGATCGAACGGCACCTCGGCAATCAGGGCCCGATCGACGCCGGCGAGGTACGCCGCGAGCAGGCAGGTCTCACCGGAGTTCCGGCCGAAGAGCTCGACCACGAGAAAGCGCTCGTGCGAGCCGGCGCTGGTGCGGAGGTCGTTGATGAACATCACCGAGCGCGTCACCGCGGTGGAGAAGCCGAGGCAGTAGTCGGTGCCGAAGACGTCGTTGTCCATCGTCTTCGGGATGGCCATCATCGGCACGCCTTCCTGGTGCAGCCGGCGGGCGAAAGTGAGCGTGCCGTCGCCGCCCAGGGCCACCAGCGCGTCCAGGCGGAGGAACCGGATCACCCGCAGCACGGCGTGGGTGAGGTCGTAGCGGCCGCGGTCGTCCGGCTCGCCCATCTCCTCCCGCAGATGCGCGGGGACGTGCTCGGCCCGAGTGATGGACGGATTGATGCGCGAGGTGTGCAGCACCGTGCCGCCCGTGCGGTCGATGGCGCGCGTGTTCAGCCGGTTGAGCGGCTGGATCCACTCCGAGTTGTCCGCGTCGGGGTCGGGGATGATGTTCAGCAGGGCCGCCCACCCGCGGCGCAGTCCGATGATCTCGGCGGGCTCGTCGAGCATCCGCCAGACGAATGCCTTGATGGCCGCGTTGAGACCGGGGACGTCTCCGCCGCCGGTGAGGATGCCGATCCGTTTCATCCGAGACGCGACTGCGCCTTCGCTTCGCCCTCCGGGAAAAACACCACCTTCAGGGCCTCGTGCCGGTCGAACCTGGCGATGCCCTCATGGAAGTCCTGCAGCGAGTCGTAGGTCGCCTGCACGACCCACTCCACGTCCAATCCGGAACGCAGCAGGGCCAGCATGCGCTGCCAGGTCGAGTACATCCGCCGGCCGATGATGCCGTGCATGGTCACGCCCTTGAAGATCACGTTGCGGGTGTAGTTCTCGATGGTGACCGAGTGCCCGGCGGGCAGGCCGAGGAGGGAGAGCGTGCCGCCCATGCGCACGATGTCCAGGCCGAAGTTGATGGCCGCGGCCGAGCCGGACATCTCGCAGACCACGTCCACGCCGACGTTGTCGGTGATCGCGTCGATGGCCTTCTTCACTTCGGTCGGGTCGGTCGTGCGCACGTTGAAGGTGTGCAGATTCTCGAACGCGCGCGCCGCCGCCCAGCGCCGCGCGGTCTCCAGCGCGTGATCGCTGACGTCGGTGACGATTACGACCGACGCGCCGCTGTGCTCGGCGATCGCCGCGGACATGGCCCCGATCGGACCGAAGCCGGTGATGGCCACGCTCTTGCCGGCCAGGTCGACGACCTGGGTGGTGTGCACGGCGTTGCCGAGGGCGTCCAGGAACGCGCCGACGCGCAGGGGCACGAAGGGCGGGAGCTTGACCACGTTCGAGGCCGGCACCTTCACGAGCTCGGCGAATGCGCCGTCCTCGTGCAGGCCGTAGATCTTCGTGCGGATGCAGATGTGGCCGTCGCCGGAGCGGCACTGCGCGCACTCACCGCAGATGACGTGCATCTCGGCGGAGACGTAGTCGCCGACGCGCAGCGCGCCTTCGTACGCGCGCTCTGCGCCTTCGCCGATCTCCTCGACGAAGCCGCAGAACTCGTGGCCGTAGATCCGCGGCGGCTGCACCGAGGCGTGGATCGACGGATCCCAGCGGTAGATGTGCTTGTCCGTGCCGCAGATGGCCGCCGCGCCGACGCGGATCAGCACTTCACCGGGGCCGGGCTTGGGGGTGGGACAGTCGCGGATCTCGGTTCCGCCGGCGCCTTCGAGGGGGGCGGACTTGACGACGGCAATCATCGGGGCGGGAATCTATCACGCCTGTTGCAGCAACTTTCGTCTCACGAAACGGCGCAGCGCGCGCAGCGCGGTGTCGGTCCACTGCTCGATCGCCGGGGGCTCTTCGACGGAGAACGTCCGGCCGTGCGGCAGCTCGGCGATGAACTGGGAGATGGCCCAGATCAGCGCGTCCGGATTGCAGATGTGGAGGTTCTTGTGCAGCCCGCCTTCGATGCAGAAGAGCTTCTTCTTCGCCGACGAGCAGGCATCGACCAGGTCGTGAGCCATCCAGCAGGGGCAGACCTCGTCGTCCGTGCCGTGCACGACCAGCAGCGGCACCTGCAGGCTGCGGATGACCTTGAGCGTGTCGAAGACCGAGCCGGCGAAGAGATGCAGCGGCAGCCGCGGGAAGGTGACCCGGGCCAGCTGGGGGAGATTCGTGAACGTCGACTGCAGGATCAGGCCGTCGAAGGGATGACGGCGGATCACCTGGGCCGCAACCGCGCCGCCGAGGGAGAAGCCGTAGAGGACCGAGGGGAGGTGGTGCGGGCGGATCTTGTCGTGAAAACGGGACGCGGTGACCCCGTCCGAGATCACCCCGGCGAAGGACGCCCGGCCGGTGCTCTTGCCGAAGCCGCGGTAGTCGAAGAACAGCACGTTGAAGCCGGCGTTGAGCAGGTGGGGGATGACGTCCGCGCTGGTGGTGAGATTGCCGGTGTTGCCGTGGCAGAACACGCCGCTGGCGACCGGCTTCGGCGCGCGGCAGTACCAGGCGTGGAGCGTCTCCCCGTCCGGCGTCTCGATCCAGTGCTCCTCCACCGCCCCCTCGGGGATGCCGTAGTCCGCCGGATTCCAGCTCTTCACCGGCTCGCGCGAGGGGCAGAACATCTGGGTGTGCCGGTACACGCGGCGGCCGATCTCCACGGCCGCGAAGACGGTGCTCCCGATGAGCAGCGGCAGGGCCGCAACCTCGGTCAGCGTCGTTTTCTTTCGTCTCAGTCGCATGGGTTTCGGTTACTTAAGGATACCCCTGAGCAAGAGCTTTGCCGTGCTACAGTTCGCCTCCCTTGAAATACGTGGAATCGCGGATACGCGTTCGTTACAAAGAGACGGACGCGATGGGGATCGCCCATCACGCGAATTACATCGTCTGGTTCGAGATCGGGCGCACGGATTTCTGCCGGGCCGCCGGCTTCCCCTACACGGAGATCGAGCGGCGCGGGTACCTGCTGGTGGTGACGGAGGTCGGCTGCCGCTTTCGCACCCCGTTCCGCTACGACGACGAGGTGCTGATCCGGACCTCGATCGCCGACGCCGCCAGCCGCCAGATGCAGTTCCGCTACGAGCTGTTCGACGGCACGGGCGCCGAGCTGCGGGCCACCGGGACGTCGACCCACCTCTGGCTCGACCGCGAGACGCGCCGCCCGGTGCGGGCGGACGCGGAGGCGATGAAGGCCTTCGAGCCGTGGCTTACAGTTTCGTAAACCGCCCCGTCAGGAACGGCGCCGGGTTGGCCTGAAACGTCCTCTTGTTGGCCTCGGAGGAGAAGTAGTAGATCCGTCCCTTGTACTCGAGCGTGGGCGTGGTGGCGCGGATGGAGATCTTGCTGCCGTCGACCGGGTCCATGCCGATGGCCGGCGTGAAGGGCAGCGACGCCCGCAGCTTCTCGTCCTCGGGGCTGAAGACGATCGGCGTCGGGGTCTCCCACGGCAGCACCTTCGGCTTGGGCGGCGGGGCCTCGTCCTGGAGCTGCGGCGGCGGCTCGAGCGGCGCCGGGCGCGGGGGGGTGTTGTTGATGGTCTTCATCTCGGCCTGCGCGGTCTGGCCGGCGGGCGTGGCCGAGTCGCAGGCGACAGCGGTCAGGAGGATCAGCAGTGGAGCGAGGCGCCTCATTTTCCCTCGCATCTCTGCGAATGGTGGGCCATCGAGCTTTGTTTTGAGGATTGGTGCCCGGGACTGGAATCGAACCAGCACTCCCGTGAAGGAACAGGCTCCTGAAACCTGCGCGTCTACCAATTCCGCCACCCGGGCTAAGGGACCGCGATTGTAGTAACACGCAAGGGAATGTCAATTGCGTGGTCGATATTCCGAGAGCGCAATGCTTCCCACTCCCGAGCGAAACGACTATTCTGAGGCGCGGATGTCAGCCTCTTCGACGCCCGCCGCGCCCCGCGCGGTCGAGCGGCCTCAGCCGGTTCCTCGCGAGAACGTTTCGACCGAGATCTGGAATCTCCCGAACTCGCTGACCCTCCTCCGCATTTTCCTCGTCCCGTTCCTGGTGGTCGTCCTCCTGACCAAATTCTCCGGCCGCGAGTACATCGGCCTGGCCATCTTCCTCGTCGCCGCGATCACCGACTTCTTCGACGGCTGGCTGGCCCGCCGCCAGGGCAAGATCACCCGCCTGGGCACGCTCCTCGACCCCATCGCCGACAAGCTGCTCATGTCCGCCGCGTTCATTTCCCTGGTGGAGATGGACCCCACCCACGTGCCGGCCTGGATGGTGGTGATCATCATCGGCCGCGAGTTCGCCGTCTCCGGCCTGCGCTCCATCGCCGCGCAGCAGGGCGTGACCATCGCCGCCTCGCCGCTGGGGAAGGGAAAGATGATCTCCCAGGTCGTGGCCATCTCCCTGCTGATCCTCGGCTACGAGCTCGGCCAGCTGCGCCTCCTCGGCACAGTTGCCCTCTGGGCAGTGATGCTCTTCGCCCTGGCCTCGGGGATCGACTACTTCGTGAAGTTCGCCCGGGCGATCCTCGCCGATCAGCCGGCGAGCAGACGATAGACGTCGTTCTTCCGCATCCCGAACTTCTCCGCCACCGCCTTCACCGCGTCGTTGCGCCGCATCCCGCTCTCGCGCAGGCGCTCGAACTCCGCGCGCAGCTCCTCCGGCGAGACCTCCGCCGCCTCGCGCGCCGCCGCGGCGAAGACGAGCGTGATCTCGCCATGCACGCGCTCGCGCTCGCGCAGCACGCCGAGGACCTCGGAGATCGCGCCGCTGACGAATTCCTCGTGCATCTTCGTCATCTCCCGGGCCACCGTGACTTCCGTGTCGCCGAGGACCTCCAGCGCGTCCTCGAGCGAGGCCACGACGCGCTCGGGCGACTCGTAGATCACCACCGTGTGCCCCAGCTCCGCGGCCCGGCGATAAAAGTCGCGCCGCTCCCCCTGCCGGTGCGGCGTGAAGCCGAGGAAGGTGAAGGGGAGGGGAGGGATCCCGCTGGCCGCCAGGGCGAGCACGCCCGCGAACGGACCGGGGATCGGCTCGACCGGGATTCCGCGCTCCCGCGCCAGCCGGACGATGCGGTAGCCGGGATCGGAGATCACCGGCATCCCCGCGTCGCTGACCAGCGCCAGCGTCTCCCCGCGCTCGATGCGCCCGATCAGGACCTCCGCCTTCGCATCCTCGTTGTGCTCATGATAGCTGTCGGTGGGCCGGTCGATCCCAAAGTGCGTGAGCAGCTTCCGCGTGTGCCGGGTGTCCTCGCAGAGGATGAGATCCGCGGACTTGAGCGCGTCCACGGCGCGCGGCGACATGTCGGCGAGGTTACCGAGCGGCGTGCCGACGAGGAGGAGCGTGCCAGGCATGGGAGGGGGAGTTTAGAATGAGATCGTGGCTGAGGATCTGGTCGATACCCTGATCAAGTTCCACCGAGACGTCGTCGTCCCCGACCTGGACGTCCGATTCGGTGCCGTCCGGGAAGAGTTCGGCGCCCTCCGGCGCGAGATGAACGACCACTTCGACGCGATTCACAAACGCTTCGATCGGCTGGAGGCGGACTATCAATCGATTGAGCAACTCGAAGCGGATCTGCAGGCCCGTTAGCGTGCGTTCATGCCCGACCCTCTGCCCGATGGCTGACGGGCACGCCGCACAGCACGTGCGACGATGCTGGGGTCTGACGCTCAGATCCGAGGAAGCGACTGGTCGCAGGAGCGCTGCGCGGTGCAATTCGCGCGCAGTGTTCCGCGCGGTTCGCGGGGCGCCATTCGCCGTTACGTACAGCGCGCGCGATGATTCGCCGCGCTGACGCTCGGATCCGCGAGGCCATCAGCGATGCTGGTCCGATCGGACACTCGCGATCTGCGGACCGAGAGCGGTCGGAGGCCACTGCGCGCGCTGCAGGCAGCGCAGTCTCGCGCGACGTTCGCCGATCGCCGTTCGGCGACTCGCGCAGCGCGGCTGCGGATTCTCGGATCTGACGCTCAGACCCTGGGAGGAACTGGTCGCCGGGGCATCGCCCGGGCCTCATGGATGCGGCGCGTCGCTCGAGGCTCGCGAATCGCCATCCGGCGGTCGGCGCAGCCCGCGTGAGGACTCGCCGCTCTGACGCTCGGATTCCAGAACCGCGCAGCGATCTCGAGCCGATCGGATCCCCGCGATCCGCGGATCGGCAGGGGCCGGAAGCCGCCGTGCACGGTGCAGCCGGCGCAGTCTCACGCGGCGTCGGCGAACCGCCGGCTGGGACAACGCGCAGCACGGGCGATGATCCTCGGGTCTGACGCTCAGATCCGACAGGCCGCCTGCTACTGCAGGGTCGTCAGCCGCTCGATCAGCTCGCGGCGAAACGCAGCGAGACGTTCAGCGACCGCGTCGTCGACGTTCATCGACGACGCGATCGCCTTCACGTTCCACTCGCGCAGCACCCAGGCGAGCGTGAGCGGCGAGAAGCCGCTGTCTCGGCGCGGGGCGTCGGCGATCGCCGCGTTCGCGTCGTGACCAGCGCGGACCAGTGCTTCAACGTCGATGAGATCGCGCAGCTCCGCGCGTTCGAGCAGCGCGCAGAGTTTCTCCGTCAGGATTGCCTGCGGCGAGTCGACCAGGATTTCCGCGCTGCTGATTCGATAGCGATGCGGGGTCTCGAGGCTCGCAGTCGGCTCGGCGACAAGGTCGATGATGACCACCGATGCGCCATCGGAGACACGGAGCTGAACGAACGCGGGCGTGCTCTGAAGCGTAGTGACCGCCAGACCGTTGGCGCGCAGGCGGGTCTCGATGGCTCGCGGGAGGTCGTCGAGGCGCGCCTGATTTCGCCAGAAAAGATCGAGGTCGCGGGTGGTCCGATGTCCGAGGTAAACCCCGGCGAGGGCGCCGCCGCCGCTGAGAACGAACGGCGGCTCGACGCCTGCAACGGCGTCGAGAACGCGCTTCTGCAGCTCGGTGAGACTACCGCCGGATGTAACCACGCGTGTCCCATTCGCCGAGCAGCCAGTCCCAGAAGCGCCGCGACTTGCCGAGGTACCGTTCGACGTCCGGCCAGAGATCGGCCATCTGCTGCGCGGATACGAATTGCAGCACATCGTCCGGCTTCGCCTGGCGCATCAGTTTCCCGATCAGGTAGGCGCGCACGACCGGCTCCGCCTCGCGGAGCGAACGCTCGAAGTCCTCAAGCGTCATGTCGGTGTCCCAGAGAAAGTAGGGACGGCCGCCGGCATCGAGCATCTGGTCCCGAGGAGTCGGAGCGAACATACGGAGAGAGAGTACCGGATCAGATGCGCGCAGCGTAGCTCCGCGCCAGCAGGATCGCCGCCGAGGAGGCCACGTTCAGCGACTCCACCCGCCCGGACATCGGAATGGCGATCCGCTCCGCGGCGGCGAGGATCTCCGCCGACACGCCCGCCCCTTCGTTGCCGAACACGAGCACCGCGCCGCGGGCGGGCGGGTCGGCCGCCGCGCCGGAGGCGTCGGCGGCGAGGAGGGGAACGCGCGCGTCCACGAGCTCGCGCGCGGTGACGTTGGCGACGGGCACGCTCAGGATCGCTCCGACCGAGGCGCGGATGGCCTTCGGGCCGAAGGCGTCGGCGCAGCCGGGGAGGAGGAGCACGCCCGCGGCGTCGAACGCGGCCGCGAGGCGCACGATCGTGCCGACGTTGCCGGGATCCTGCACGGCGTCGAGTGCGACGGCGACGGTGTCGCGCCGCGCCAGGATGTCCGTCGCCTTGGCGCGCGGGCGCTCGAAGAGGCCGATCACGTCCTGCGGGTGTTTCGTATCCGTCAGCGGATCGAACACGCTCGCGGCGACGTCGATGTCGCGCTTCACGATGGCGATCGGCTTCCAGCCGCCGGCGACGGCGTCCGCGACCTGTTTCGGCCCCTCGATCACGATCTCCTCCGCGTGCTCGCGGATGGCCGCGCGAATCCGTTTCAGCAGCGGATTCTGCGGGCTGGTGATCGGTTTCGACATTAGAATGCGCCGCCGATGATACCGACCCCGAGGTCACGCTCCTGATGGAAAGCATCGCCTCCCCTCATTTATGGGTCATCTTCAGCATCTTCGTGCTGGGGATGCTCGCTCTCGATCTCGGTCTGTTCAGCCGCACCCCGCACGAAGTCCGGTTCAAGGAGGCCCTCGGTTGGAGCATCGTCTGGGTCACCCTCTCGCTGATCTTCAACGCCTGGATCTACTTCGAGTTCGGATCGCAGAAGGCCCTCGAGTTTCTGACCGGCTACCTGATCGAGAAGGCCCTTTCCGTCGACAACATCTTCGTCTTCGTGGTCCTCTTCGCCTCGTTCGCGGTGCCGAAGATCTATCAGCACCGGGTGCTCTTCTGGGGCGTGATCGGCGCGCTGGGAATGCGCGCGATCTTCATCGGCCTCGGCGCGGCGCTGATCTCGCGCTTCCACTGGATCATGTACATCTTCGGGGCCATCCTGATCTACACCGGCCTCAAGCTCATGGTCCAGGGCGACGACCACGATCCCCATCCCGAGCGCAACCCGATCTACAAGCTCGGACGGCGGCTCATGCCGGCCGTGCCGGAGTATCACGGCAAGTCCTTCACCATCGTCAAGAACGGGCGGCGCTATGCCACGCCGCTGCTGCTCGTGCTGATCGCCATCGAGGCCACGGACGTGGTCTTCGCGGTCGATTCCATTCCGGCCATCTTCGCCATCACCACGGACCCGTTCATCGTCTACACCTCGAACATCTTCGCCATCCTCGGCCTGAGGGCGATGTACTTCCTCCTGGCCGGGGTCATCGACAAGTTCCACTACCTCAACGTCGGCCTGGCCCTGGTGCTGATGTTCGTCGGCGTGAAGATGATCGTGGCCGAGTGGTACAAGGTGCCGATCGGCGCGTCCCTGATCGTCATCGCGGCGCTCCTCGGCGCATCCATCGTGGCATCCGTGATCTGGCCGAAGCGCGTCGATCTGGAGGTGGCCTCCGACGCGCTGGAAGACATCGCCCGCGACCCGGGCGGCGACCTCGACTCCGACGACGACCAGCCGCGGTGACCGTTTCGCTCCGGCACCCGAAGTCTGATAAAAGCAAGGGGGCAGGGCGCAGGGGGCAGGGCGCAGGGGGCAGGGCGCAGTGGAGACGGCAATCCTCGGGCCGTGTTGAAAAGATGAATGAAGAGGGTCGAATGAAGAGGGAAGAATTGAGAAACCCGCCGCCCTGCGATCGGGCGGGTGGGATTTCTTCATTCTTCCCTCTTCACTCGAACTTCTTCATTCCGGTCCCGGGTGGCCGAGGCATTGCTTCTTCCCCTGCGCCCTGCGCCCTGCCCTCTGCGCCCTGACGACATGACCACGACCACCGGCCCCACGATCCGTCTTTCCCCTCGCGTGCAGGCGATGCAGGAGTCGCCGACGCTGGCGGTGATGAACCGCGCCCACGCGCTGATCGCGCAGGGCGTGGACGTGGTCGACTTCGGACCGGGCGAGCCCGACTTCGGCACGCCGTCCGCGGTGGCCGAGGCGGGGAAGCGGGCCATCGATCGCGGCCTGACCAAGTACACGAACGCCAGCGGCACGAAGGCCCTGCGCGAAGGCATCGCCAACCGCTACAACCGGCGCTACGGCACCAGCCTGACGATGGAGCACGTCATCGCCGGGAGCGGCGGGAAGCAGGAGCTCTTCAATCTCGCCCTGGCGATCCTCACCCCGGGCGACGAGGTCATCATCCCGTCGCCGTACTGGGTGAGCTTCCCCGACCAGGTCGCGTTCGCCGGCGGCACGCCGGTCTTCGCGCCCACGGATCCCGAGGATCACTTCCGTCCGACCCTGGCCGCGCTCGAGCGCGTGGCCTCGCCCCGCACCCGCGGCGTGATCATCAACTCCCCCTGCAACCCGACCGGCGCGGTGATCCGCGAGTCCGAGCTCGGGCGCATCGTCGAGTGGTGCGCGTCGCGCGACGCCTTCGTGATCTTCGACGAGACCTACGAGCTGTTCGTCTACGACGGCAACCAGCACGTCTCGGCCATGCAGTGGTACGAGCGTTATCCGGACACGGTGATCGTGGTGAACTCGATGTCCAAGACCTTCGCCATGACCGGCTGGCGCCTCGGCTACGCGGTCGCTCATCCGGAGATCGTCACCGCCCTGGGGAAGATCCAGAGCCACTCCACCTCGAATCCGTGCTCGATCGCCCAGTGGGCGGCCGTCGAGGCCCTTGCCGGCGTCGACGCCGACGTGCAGCGCATGTACGACGCCTACCGCGAGCGCCGGGCCTGGCTCGTGCCGGCGCTGAACGGCATCTCCGGCATCTGCTGCGCCCACCCCGACGGCGCGTTCTACGTCTTCCCCGACATCCGGGCCTCGTTCGGCAAGCGCGGCATTCGCGACTCGCAGTCGTTCGCCGATTACCTCCTCGACGAGGCCCGGGTCGCCGTCGTGCCGGGCGCGGCCTTCGGTGCGGATGAGTTCGTCCGCATCAGCTACGCCACGTCGATGGAGCGCATTCGCGAGGGAGTGGCGCGAATTACGGCCGCTTTGAAGAAGTTGTGAATGGAATCTCGCCGCACGTCCCCCCGTTCCCAAACGCGGCCCAATCAACAGCATTAACAAGGAGATCCTGTGAAGAAGACCATCTGGACCATGATTGCGCTCGCGCTGGTGACGTCCATCGCGCTGGCGCAGGAGAAGCCGGCCACGCCGGCGCAGCCGCAGGCCGATCCGATCGTGATCGCCGCGGGTGACCTGGCGATCCGCCAGTCCGAGTTCGAAGCCGCGCTGGCGACCCTGCCGGCCGAGTACCAGCAGTACGCCCAGGGAGCGGGCAAGCGTCAGTTCGCCGAGGAGTACCTGCGGATGAAGATGCTCGCCTCGGAAGGTCTCAAGGGCGGCCTGGACAAAGATCCGGACGTCGTGCGCCAGCTCAACCTGCTGCGCGAGAACCTCGTCGCCCAGGCCCAGCTGCAGAAGATCGAAAAGGGCATCACCATCTCCGACGAGGAGCTGAAGAAGAAGTACGAGGCCGAGAAGGGCACCTATGAAGAGGTGAAGGCGCGTCACATCCTGGTGGCCTTCGAGGGCAGCCCGGCCGCGCAGCCGGACAAGCCGAAGCTCACCGAGGAGCAGGCCAAGGCCAAGGCCGAGGAGATCCGCAACAAGATCGTGGCCGGCGCCTCGTTCGAAGAGACGGCCAAGAAGGAGTCGGACGACACCGGCTCCGGCGCGAACGGCGGCGACCTCGGCGGCTTCGGCCGCGGCCAGATGGTCCCGGAGTTCGAGAAGGCGGCCTTCGAGGCCAAGCCGGGCGAGATCCCGCCGGTGGTCCGGACCCAGTTCGGTTACCACGTCATCAAGGTGGAGTCGCACGGCGCCACGCCGTTCGAGCAGGTCAAGCCGATGCTCGAGCGCAACACCCGCCAGCAGCGCCTCAAGGACGCCCTGGACGCGATGAAGACCAAGGCCAAGGCGACCTTCAACGACACCTACTTCGGCACCACGCCGCCGCCGGCGGCCGCCGAAGCTCCGGCTGCCGAGCCGAAGAAGCAGTAAGTCTCACCGAAACACGACACCTACGAGGGGCGGGCTCTTCAGCCCGCCCTTTTTGTTTGCTATCGTGTGCGCCGCATGGAGATCCCCTCGAAAGTCGCGGTCTTCAACAAGACCCTCGAGATCAAAGGCAAGCCCGGGACGCTCATCGCCATCAATGAAGACGGCTTCTACGAGGTCGTGATGGAGGTTCAGCAGCGCAACCACACCGTGCTGCTCCCCATCGCCGAGACGGTGATCGTGTTCAACGAGGCGCTGCCCACGATTGCGGCTGACTTCGAGATCGAACGGTAATCGTGGGTAGCCAGTAGCCCGTAGCCAGTACTGGCAACTGGTGTCATCCCGAGCGTGTG
>JBIOTX010000066.1:0-11602 GCA_044866315.1 Thermoanaerobaculia bacterium
CGCTGCCTCGCGGTGAGTCGAACTACCTCGTGACCCTCATGTTCCACGTGAAACATTTGTAATGGGCAAGATCGTCTCGCTCGCGAACCAGAAAGGCGGCGTCGGCAAGACCACGACCGCCATCAACCTCGGCGCCTCCCTGGCCGCCTGCGAGCGCAACGTCCTCCTGGTCGACCTCGACCCCCAGGCCAACGCCACCTCCGGTGTCGGCCTGCCGAAGAACGACGAGAAGTCCATCTATCCCGTCCTCACCGACGGGATGAGCATCCGCGAGATCATCCGCCCGACCGAGCTGCCGAACTTCCACGTCGCACCCTCGTCGGTCGATCTCGTGGCCGCGGAGCTCGAGCTGTCCGACGCCATCGGCCGCGAGCACTACCTCCGCAAGGCCCTCGCCGAAGTGGTGAAGGACTACGACTACATCCTCGTCGACTCGCCGCCCTCGCTGGGCCTGCTCACCATCAACGGCCTCACCGCCGCCAACTCGGTTCTCGTGCCGATGCAGTGCGAGTACTTTGCGATCGAAGGCGTGGCCCAGCTCCTCGGCACCATCGAGCGCGTCAAGGACATGCTCAACCCGGCCCTGGAGATCGAGGGCATCGCCCTGACCATGTACGACGAGCGCATGAACCTGGCCCGGCAGGTGGCCGAGGAGGTGCGGAGCCACTTCGCGGACAAGGTCTACAACACCGTCATCCCGCGCAACGTCCGTCTCGGCGAGGCCCCCTCGTACGGCAAACCGATTATCCTCTACGACATTCGCTCGCGCGGGAGCGAGGCCTACATCAACCTCGCCAAGGAGTTCATCCAGCGCGCGGAGCACGTTTTAGGATGAGCATGCAGAAGAAAGCTCTCGGCCGCGGACTCGGCGCGTTGATTCCGACGCGCGCGCCGGAGGTCCCCGCGCCGGCGGCGGGACTGGCGCAGGTGCCGATCGAGCAGATCGCGCCGAACCCGCTCCAGCCGCGCAAGACCTTCAACGAGGCCTCGATCGAGGAGCTCGCGCGCAGCGTCCGCGAGCACGGCATCGTCCAGCCGCTCGTCGTCACCCGCACGGGCGACGCGAAGTACCGGCTCATCGCCGGCGAGCGCCGCTTCCGCGCCGCGCAGAAAGCCGGCCTGACCGCCGTCCCCGTCGTCATCAAGGAGATGATGGGCGACAGTGACGCCCTGCAGATCGCCCTCATCGAGAACATCCAGCGCGAGGACCTCAACCCCATGGAAGAGGCCAACGCCTACCATCAGCTCCACGAGGAGTTCGGCCTGACCCAGGAGGAGATCTCCAGGCGGGTAGGGAAGGAGCGCTCCACCGTCGCGAACTTCCTGCGGTTGCTCCGCCTGCCCGACGGCGTGAAGAAGCTCCTGGCCTCGGGGCAGCTCTCGATGGGCCACGCCCGGGCGATCCTGGCCGTCGACTCGCCGAAGAAGCAGGAGCAGCTCGCCGAGCGCGTGGTGAGGCGCAACCTCAACGTGCGCCAGACCGAGATGCTCGCCGCGGAGAGCTCGCCCAAGGCCGCGGCCGAGCCGGAGAAAGAGAAAGACATCTTCACGCGCGACGCGGAAGACAAACTGGCGAGAACTTTACGAAGCAAAGTCGAGATCGACCGGAAGCGCCGCGGCGGCGTGATTCACATCCGCTTCGGAAGCGAAGACGAGCTGATTCGGTTGGTCGATGAGCTCATGGGGAGAAGACGATGAAATCCAAAAGCGGTGAACTCAATGGCTTCCTCGATCGCGGCTCGTCCTTTCGGGGCGAGCTGGAGTTTGAGGACACGATGCGCATCGACGGCAAGTTCAACGGCAAGATCACGTCCAAGAACGAGCTGATCGTCGGCGAGAGCGCGCACATCGAGGGCGACATCCACGTCGGCCGCATCGCCATCAGCGGCACCGTCGTCGGCAAGATCGTGGCCGACCAGCGCGTCGAGATCCACCGCAACGGCAAGGTCTACAGCGACGTCGACACGCCCGCCCTCATCATCGAAGAGGGCGCGATCTTCCAGGGGAACTGCGTGATGGGGGATCGGAAGGGCGGGAACGTGACGAACATTGCGGCGAAGGCTTAGATCCACCCGCGCATCCGCGCCACCATCACGATCGCCTCAGGAATCGTGAACTCATCCTCCGCGCCCAGCACGTCCTCCCACTCCAGGTCCCAGGCCGCGGCCTCGCGCTCGGCTTTGGTGGACTCGGTGAAGTTCAGCTCGCAGATGTCGCCGAGGTACTGCGCGCCGTCGCGCAAGGGGAGGCCGAAGGTGCGGCAGACGAGGGGGCGGTGCTCGTACATCATGCACAGGCCGGCCTCGTCGAGGTTGGGGCACGGGGTGGACTGGGTGCGGTCGAAGAAGGCTTCCTTCTCCTCCGGCGAGCACTCGCGGAGGTTGGGGTGGTGGCTCGACTCGACGATCTCCAGGGCCCGGCGGATGATCCGTTTCCGGCGCATGGGATGGAGGGCCTGGAGGCCCTCGGCGAGGACGGGCACATCGCCCGATCCGATCTCGAAAAGGCCGTAGCAGCAGAGGGAGCAGCCGGCTCCGCACTGGAGGTTCTGGGGCTGCGCGCGCATGACGGTTTCGAAATGCCGATCAGCCCGCCCGAGGATGGTTTTGTAGTTGTCTTCGGCCACCGCAACAAGGGTCAACGGCCCGCGTGACAACGTTCTTTCCGTTGTGGTATACAGCGGCGGCTTTCGGGCACGTGCGTGCTCCTGGAACCCTCCTCGCCGCCATCCCGAAAGCGACTTTCCACGACAAAACGACGCATGAACCTGCTGCCCGATTACTCTCTGCTCGCGATCATGGTGATCTTCATCCTGAATTACCTGGTCGTGCGGAAATTCTTCTTCGAGCCGATCAACCGCGTGCTCGAGGAGCGCGCCGTGGAGACCCGCTCCGCGGAGAAGCTGTACGAGGAGGCGCTGGCGCGTTTCAACGACGCCACCGCGCAGATGGAGACGCAGCTGCACGCCGCCAAGCGCGAGGCCGCGCAAGTGCGCGACCGCTTCCGCGGCGAGGCTGCCGCGCATCGTCAACAGGTGGTCGAGCGCACCAGCACCGAGGCCAGGTCGATGGTGTCCGAGGCCGATCAGAAACTGCAAGAGCAGGTGGTCGAGGCCCGGGAGCAGATCAAGAGCGAGTCCGAGGCGCTGGCCCGCCTGGCTGCGCAACGCATCCTCGGGAGGGCGGTGTGATGCGCCGGCTTCTTCTCATCTTCACGATTCTCATCGCGCCGTTCGCCTTCGCGCAGCACGACGCGCCGACCGATACCACCGGCGGCAGCGCCGCGCACGGCGCCGAGACGGAAGCCCATCAGCAGGCCCATCCCGACGAGCCGCCGCACTCGGGCGGCGGCGGGCACACGGAGAAGACCTACTTCGGTATCCCGGGCTGGATCCTCAAGCTCGCCAACATGCTCCTCTTCATCGGCGTGTTGGTGTACTTCGTCGGCGGGCCGGTGAAGCGCGCCTTCGCCCAGCGCAGCGAGGAGATCCGCCGCGCGGCCGAAGAGGCCCGCGAGCGGCGCGCGAAAGCAGACCAGATGGCGGGCGACATCCAGGCGCGCCTCACCGCCATCGAGCAGGAAGTGAAGGCCATTCACGAGCGCGCCCTCGCTGAGGGCGAGCGCCAGAAGCGCGAGCTCCTGGCTGCGGCGGAGGCCGAGGCCCAGAAGATCCTCCAGGCCGCGCGCAATGAAGTCGACAACCGCCTCAAGCACGCCAAAAGCGAGCTGACCGCCTACGCCGGCGAGCTCGCCGCCGATCGTGCCGAGGACCTCCTGCGGAAGAACATCACCGAGAGCGATCAGCAGCGCCTCTTCCAGGAGAGCCTGCGCCAGGTTGGGGGCAACGTCTAATGATGATCCGTCGCTTCGCCCGCCCCTACGCGAGGGCCATCATCGACGTCGCCGGCTCGCCGAAGAAGGCGAACGAGATCCGCGGGGAGCTGATGCGCTTCGAGGCGGCCATGAAGACCGCCGCCGACCTGCGCGTGTTTTATGCGAACCCGGGCGTCGACCAGTCCGCCAAGCTCGCCGTGACCAAGCGTCTGGCCGCGAAGATGAAGCTCTCCGAGCTGTCCGGCAAGGTGCTCGACGTGCTGGTGCGCAACCACCGCATCAACGACCTCTCGGCCATCCTGGCCGCGCTGGCCGCCTACGTGAACGAGGCCCTCGGCGTCGCCGTGGCCGAGGTGCGGAGCGCGAAGAACCTCAGCCCGGACGAGATCGCCCAGCTCGCCGAGACGCTGAGCAAGAAGGTGGGCAAGAAGGTCGAGCTGGACATCCGGACCGACCCGGCCCTCCTCGGCGGCTTCGTGGCCAAGATCGAAAGCGAGATCTGGGACGCCTCGGTCGCCGGCAAGATCCACAAATTCCGTGAATCGATTGCGTAACTCGAATTTGTCGTCGCCATTTCGGGAGAATATATGGCTGCCGATTTGAAAGCAGAAGAAATCACAGAGATTATTCGTCAACAATTGACGGGCATCGGCCGGGAGATCGACGTCGCCGAGGTCGGGACCATCACCTCCGTCGGCGACGGCATCGCCCGGGTCTACGGCCTGGAGCGGGTCATGGCCGGCGAGCTGATCGAGTTCCCGCACGGCGTGACCGGCCTGGCCCTCAACCTCGAGGAAGACAGCGTCGGCGTCGTGCTCCTCGGCGAGTACCACGATCTGAAGGAAGGCGAGCAGTGCAAGCGCACCGGAAAGATCATGTCCGTGCCGGTCGGCGCCGCCGTCGTCGGCAGGGTCGTCAATCCGCTGGGCATTCCGCTGGACGGCAAGGGCCCCATCAACACCACCGAGTACTACCCGATCGAGCGCCTCGCGCCCGGCGTGGTCGACCGCAAGCCGGTGAAGGAGCCGCTGCAGACGGGTCTGAAGGCCATCGACGCCATGATCCCCATCGGCCGCGGCCAGCGCGAGCTGATCATCGGCGACCGCCAGACCGGCAAGACCGCCGTGGCCGTCGACACGATCATCAATCAGAAGGGGAAGGACGTCATCTGCGTCTACGTGGCCATCGGCCAGAAGCGGTCGACGGTGGCGCAGGTGGTGAAGACGCTCGAGCAGTACGGGGCGATGGACTACACCATCGTCGTCAACGCCTCGGCCTCGGACCCGGCGCCGCTGCAGTACCTCGCGCCGTACGGCGGCTGCGCGATGGGCGAGTACTTCCTCTACAACGGGCAGCACGCCCTCTGCATCTACGACGATCTCTCCAAGCACGCCGCGGCGTACCGCGAGATCTCGCTGCTGCTCCGCCGCCCGCCCGGCCGCGAGGCCTATCCCGGCGACGTCTTCTACCTCCACTCGCGCCTCCTGGAGCGCGCCTCGAAGCTGTCCGACGAGAAGGGCGGCGGCTCGCTGACCGCGCTGCCGATCATCGAGACCCAGGCCGGCGACGTCTCCGCGTACATCCCCACCAACGTCATCTCCATCACCGACGGCCAGATCTTCCTGGAGACGGACCTCTTCCACTCCGGCGTCCGTCCGGCGATCAACGTCGGCATCTCGGTCTCCCGCGTGGGCGGCTCGGCGCAGGTGCGCTCGATGCGCTCCGTGTCCGGCACGCTCCGCCTCGACCTGGCCCAGTACCGCGAGCTGGCGGCGTTCGCGCAGTTCGGCTCCGACCTCGACAAGGTCACCCAGGCCCAGCTGAATCGCGGCAAGCGCCTGGTGGAGATCCTCAAGCAGGGGCAGTATCAGCCGCTGCGCGTCGGCCTGCAGACCGCGTCGGTCTACGCCGGCACGAAGGGCTTCCTCGACAACCTGGCCGTGGAGGCCGTGCGCCCGTTCGAGGCCGCGCTGCACCAGTACCTGAGCGACGAGCACGCCCAGCTCGTCGACCGCCTGGAGACCGCGCCGAAGTTCGACGAGGCTCTCGAAGGCGATCTGCGCAAGGCCATCACCGACTTCAAGGACCAGTACGTCCGCGACAACGCGAACGTCCTCGCCGCGTAATGCCCAGCACCATCGACCTCCGCCGCCGGATCCGCAGCGTCAAGAACACGCAGCAGATCACCAAGGCCATGAAGATGGTGGCCGCGGCGAAGCTGCGCCGGGCGCAGGAGCGGATGTTCGCCGCCCGGCCCTACGCGGCCGCGCTGCGCGAGGTGCTGGCCTCGGTCGGCCGCCGCGTCGACGTCTCCAAGCACCCGCTGCTCCAGCAGCGCGAGCAGGAGAACAAGGTCCTCCTGCTCATCGTCACCGCCGACCGCGGCCTCTGCGGCGCGTTCAACACGAACGTCATCCGCGCCGCGCAGAACGCGATCGCCGAGAAGGGCTGGCGGGACGTGCACCTGTTGCCGATCGGGCGCAAGGCCAACGACTTCTTCAAGCGCCGGCCCATCCCGATCCGCCGCCAGGCCACGCACGTCTTCCAGGCCCTCTCGCTCGACACCGCGCGGGAGATCGCCAAGTCGCTCATCGAGGACTTCACTAGCGACGAGTTCGACGCCGTGTACGTGCTCTACAACGAGTTCAAGTCGATCATCGCCCAGCGGGTCACCCTCGAGCGGCTCCTGCCGCTGGAGCCGCCGCGCGAGGCGGCCGACACCGGGACGGAGATCGAGTACCTGTTCGAGCCCGGCCCGGAGGAGATCCTCAACGAGCTCCTGCCGAAGCACATCGAGTTTCAGCTCTACCGCGTGCTCCTGGAGTCGGCCGCGGCCGAACAGGGCGCGCGCATGACGGCCATGGAGTCGGCGACGAAGAACGCCTCGGACATGATCAGTCACCTCACCCTGACCTACAACCGCATCCGCCAGGCCTCGATCACCAAGGAAATCATCGAAATCGTCAGCGGCGCGGCCGCTGCCGGCAAATGACGGAGACAAAGATGGCAACCGAATCCACGCAGCAGGTCGGCAGGGTCGTCCAGATCATCGGACCCGCCGTCGACATCGAATTCGAAGAAGGGCACCTGCCGGCGATCTACAACGCCATCCGGGTGCTCGACAACGGCGAGCTCGGAAAGGTGCCGATCGACGTAATCGTCGAGGTGGCCAACCACATCGGCGAGAACCAGGTCCGCTGCGTGGCCATGAAGCCCACCGACGGCATGGTGCGCGGGATGAAGGCCATCGACACCGGCGGGCCGATCTCCGTGCCCGTCGGACGGGAGACTCTCGGCCGCATCCTCAACGTCCTCGGCGAGCCGGTGGACGAGCGCGGGCCGGTCGTCACCGAGGAGCGCTGGCCGATCCACCGCGAGGCGCCGTCGTTCGAAGAGCAGGCCACCGGCATCGAGATGTTCGAGACCGGCATCAAGGTCATCGACCTCCTCGAGCCGTACACCAAGGGCGGCAAGACGGGCCTCTTCGGCGGCGCGGGCGTCGGCAAGACCGTGCTCATCCTCGAGCTGATCACCAACGTCGCCAAGCAGCACGGCGGCTTCTCCGTCTTCGCCGGCGTGGGCGAGCGCACCCGCGAGGGCAATGACCTCTATCTCGAGTTCCAGGAGACCGGGGTCATCACTCCCGGCGATCCGTCGAAGTCGAAGGCCGCGCTGATCTACGGCCAGATGACCGAGCCGCCGGGCGCGCGCCTGCGCGTGGGCCTGACCGGCCTCACCGTCGCCGAGTACTTCCGCGACAAGGAAGGGCAGGACGTGCTGCTCTTCATCGACAACATCTTCCGCTTCACCCAGGCCGGATCGGAGGTGTCGGCGCTGCTCGGCCGCATGCCCAGCGCCGTCGGATACCAGCCGAACCTGGCCACGGAGATGGGCGAGCTGCAGGAGCGCATCACCTCCACCAAGAGGGGCTCCATCACCTCGGTGCAGGCCATCTACGTCCCCGCCGACGACCTCACCGACCCCGCGCCGGCCACGGCCTTCGCCCATCTGGACGCCACGACCGTGCTCTCGCGCCAGATCGCCGAGCTGGGCATCTACCCGGCCGTCGACCCGCTGGCGTCGACCTCCAAGATTCTCGACCCGCGCATCCTCGGCGACGAGCACTACAACACCGCCCGCGCCGTCCAGGCCGTGCTCCAGAAGTACAAGGACCTCCAGGACATCATCGCCATCCTGGGCATCGACGAGCTGTCGGAAGAGGACAAGGTCATCGTGGCCCGGGCGCGCAAGATCCAGCGCTTCCTCTCCCAGCCCTTCCACGTGGCCGAGCAGTTCACCGGCATCAAGGGCCAGTACGTGAAGATCGCCGACACCATCCGCGGCTTCCGCGAGATCGTCGAGGGCAAGCACGACGACGTCCCCGAGCAGGCCTTCCTGCTCCAGGGCACGATCGAGCACGTCCGCGAGCGCTCGGAGCGCATGAAGGCCGAGGCGGCGTAAGAGAAGAGCGATGGCCGACCTCCCGACCAAGATCAACCTCACCGTCGTCACCCGCGAGCGGAAGATCGTCGACGCCGACGTCGACGAGGTCATCCTGCCCGGGAGCGACGGTGAGCTCGGGATCCTTCCCGGCCACACGCCGCTCCTGGCGCTGCTCAAGATCGGCCAGCTGCGCTACCGGGTCGGGACGACCGTGCATCGCCTGGTCATCTCCTGGGGCTTCGCCGAGGTCCTGCCGGACCGGGTGATCGTCCTGGCCGAGCGCGGCTTCCTCCCCGAGGAGGTCGACCGCGCCGCCGCCGAGCAGGAGCGCATCGCGGCGGAGAAGGAGCTGGCGTACCTCTCGTCGCACGACCCCGAGTTCGCGATCGTCGAGGCCCGGCTGGAAGAGTCGATCGCGATGATCAACCTGAACCGCGACTGACGTGCCGCTGCTCTTCTCCTACGGCACGCTTCAGGAGGAGGACGTGCAGCTGTCGACGTTCGGCCGGCGGCTGGACGGGCAGCGGGACGAGCTGGTCGGCTACGAGCGCGGGACGGTAGGGCCGCACGCCAACGTGACCGCGAAAGAGGGCAGCCGGGTGGCGGGTACCGTCTTCGAGGTCACGGACGGGGAGCTGGCCCGCTCGGACGAATACGAGAGGGTGTTCTCCTACGAGCGCGTGGAGGCGCGGATGGCGTCCGGGCGGACGGCCTGGGTCTACGTCCACACACCGGCCCCAGCTTTGCATTAAGCTCGATCCGCGGTTCACAACCCATGGAACCCTGGCTCGAGAGCTTCGCTCGCGCGAACTTCCGGCGCAGTGCCGACACGGCGCACGACCTGAAGACCCCTCTGAACGTGGCGGTCCTCAATCTCGAACTGCTCCGGATGCGCCTGCGCAAGCTGGCCGGCGAGGACGACGAGAAGATCACCGGCTACACCCGGGCCATCGAGACCGAGCTGCGGCGGATGGGGCGGATCTTCGACGCCTTCTTCCTCCTCTCCACGCCGCCGAAGAACGAGGGCGATCCGACCGACGTGGATGTCGCCGCGCTCGCCGCGGACGTGCTGGCGAGCGCCCCGAATGGCTCGGCGCACGTGACCGCCCATGAGTCGAGAATCCGTCAGGCCATTCAATTGTTCTTGGAAGGCGCGTCGAAGCTTCTGGCCGCCGAGGATCGTCGAATCTCTGCCGGCCGCGAGGGTGAGAGCTTCCACGTCACCATCGTCGGTCGCCCCGCAGTGCCGGATCAGCTCGAACTGACGAAGCTTTTCAAGTTCTACTACACCGACCCGTTAGGGAACCCCGATCTTTCGCTCGCAGTTGCGCGTCTCATCGCCGAGACCTATGGTGGTGAGCTGAACGCCTCCGAGGTGGAAAGTGATAAGGTCTCGCTGCGGCTGTCGTTTCCTCTGGGAGCCAAATGAAAAGAGTCCTGATCGTAGATGACGACCGCGCCACGAGCGCGGGGATGGCCGATGTGGTCGAGGAGTGGGGGTACGAGCCGGAAGTCGCGGACACGGTCAAGGCCGGGTGGAACGCGATCAACAAGCTCGTGCCCGACGTGGCCATCGTCGACCTCAAGCTCCCCGACGGCTCCGGACTCGACCTCCTGCACCGGATGAAGGACACCTTCCCGGACATCTCGGTGATCATCCTGACCGGCCACGCCACCGTCGACTCGGCGGTCAAGGCCCTCAAGGTCGGGGCCGAGGACTACGTCACCAAGCCGGTCGATCTCCCGCGGTTGCAGGTCATTCTGAAGTCGGTCGAAGACAAGCAGATGATGAAGCAGGAGATCCTCGAGCTTCGTCGTCAGCTCCAGAAGATGGGCGCCCTCGGGCATCTGGTCGGCAAGTCGCCGAAGATGCAGCGCCTCTTCGAAGAGATCGAGATGGTGGCCAATACCGACGCCAACGTCTTCATCGTCGGCGAGTCGGGCTCGGGCAAGGAAGTCGTCGCCAACACCATCCACTCGCTCTCCCGCCGCCGCAACAAGCCGTTCATCGCCTTCAACTGCGGCGCGATCTCCCCGACCCTCATCGAGTCGGAGATCTTCGGCCACGAGAAGGGTGCCTTCACCAACGCCATCAAGCGCCGCGAGGGCTACTTCGAGCTGGCCAAGGGCGGCACGGTGTTCCTCGACGAGATTACGGAGATGCCCATCGAGCTGCAGGTCAAGCTCCTGCGCGTGCTCGAGGAGGGCAAGTTCCGCCGCGTCGGCGGCAACGACGAGATCAACATCGACGCGCGCATCATCGCCGCGTCCAACCGCGACCCCGCCAAGGCCATCGCCGACGGCAAGATGCGCGAGGACCTGTATTACCGCCTGAACGTTTTCCCCATCGAGGTGCCGCCGCTGCGCGAGCGCCTCGAGGACATCCCCCTGTTCTCGCACTTCTTCCTGCAGAAGCTGAACGAGACCGAGGACAAGAACGTCGACAAGATCGACGGCGACTTCATCGAGGCCCTGCAGGCCTACGAGTGGCCGGGCAACGTGCGCGAGCTGCGCAACGTCATCAACCGCGCCTTCATCATGGCCCGCACGGACACGCTCACCCTGGAGTGCCTGCCGGACAAGCTGATCGGCAACCGCCGCAAGCGCTCCCGGAACAGCGTGGTCATCCCCCTGGGCCAGCCGATGGAGGAGGTCGAGCGGATCGTCATCGAAGAGACGCTCACCATGACCGACGGCGACCGCCGCAAGACCGCCGAGATCCTCGGCATCTCCTACAAGACGCTCTACAACAAGACCAAGAAGTACAAGAGCGCCGGCGGAGAGGACGAGGACGAGGAGTAGCGCGTCAGCGCGGTGGGAATGCCCACGCAGAAGAGGTGCGCGAAGAGCAGGTTCGCCACGATGGGCCACCGGCTGAGGCTGAACCGCGGCGCCCCGGCCGCGGAGAGCGGCAGGACCACGAAATTCATAACCGCGAAGACCGCCAGCCCGTAGAGCGCACCCATCAGGATCGGCCGGCGCGTCAAGAGGCCGATCTTCCGGCTGGCCAGGTGGTACACGGTCACCACGCAGAAGGCGATGAAGAAGTGCAGGGCCAGCCCGAGGAGGGCCGTCTGCAGGCCGCCCTTGAAGGCGTCGCGGCCGAGGAGGCCGGTGGCCACAGACTGGAGGATGCGGGTCGGTCTGATGTCCCGGAACGCGTAAAAGATGATCACTTCTGTGATGTCCAGCACGCCCACGACGAGGGTTCCGGTGAGAATCGACTTCCACATGGAGTAGGTATTTTGCCGCCTTCGGAGGCCGGGTGATATGGTCCCTCCTCCCTCACGGCCGGAATAAGGCCGGTCGGAGGGTCCGTTAGGGC
>JBIOTX010000067.1:0-20138 GCA_044866315.1 Thermoanaerobaculia bacterium
CGCCGAAAGCAGACGGCGGGCTGAGAGCCCGCCGCTCCACGGAGATCACATGAACCCCTCGGGGTTCCAAGTGGAAAGAACAGACAAATGGCAATCGAAGGAATCATTGGCAAGAAGGTCGGGATGACCCAGGTGTTCGCCGAGGACGGGGCGCTCGTTCCGGTGACCGTCATCCAGGCCGGACCGTGCCTCGTGGTCCAGAAGAAGACCGCCGAGAAGGACGGCTACGACGCCGTGCAGATCGGGCTGGTCGAGAAGGTGTCCAGCCGCCGGGTGACCAGCCCGCTCCGCGGACACTTCGAGAAGGCGGGCGTCCAGCCCGTCAAGACGCTGGCCGAAGTCCCGTACTCGGGCGACGCCAACGTCGGGGACCGCGTGCAGGTCGACATCTTCAAGCCCGGCGACTCGATCGACGTGGTCGGGCAGTCCAAGGGCAAGGGCTACCAGGGCGTGGTCCGGCGGCACGGCTTCGCCGGCGGACGCGAGTCACACGGCTCGATGTTCCACCGCGCTCCCGGCTCCATTGGCGCCTCGGCCTTCCCCTCGCGGGTCATGAAGGGCATGCGCATGGCCGGCCGCATGGGCGGCGATCAGGTCACGGTCAAGAACCTCCGCGTGGCGAAGGTCGACCCCGAGAACAACCTGCTCTACGTCCGCGGCGCCGTCCCCGGTGGTCGCAACGGGCTCGTATACGTGCGCTTCTCCAGAAACGGAAAGCGGGGTGAATGACCATGCCGACCATTGACGTCAAAGACTGGAACAACAAGAAGGTCGGCTCGGTCGACCTGCCGGACGAGATCTACGGCTACCCCTACAAGGAGCATCTCGTCCACGAGGCCGTGCGCAACTACCTGGCCGGTCTGCGCCAGGGCACGCACAAGACCAAGACCCGCTCGGAAGTGGCCGGCTCGGGCAAGAAGCCGTTCCGCCAGAAGGGCACCGGCCGGGCCCGCCAGGGCGGCAACCGCCCGCCCATCCACCGCCACGGCGGCACGGTCTTCGGTCCCCAGCCGCGCGACTACTCGTACAAGATGAACACCAAGGAGAAGAAGGCCGCCCTCAAGTCGGCGCTCTCCCAGCGGGTCAAGGAAGGCAAGTTCGTGGTCGTCTCCGACATGTCCGTCGACGAGGCCAAGACCAAGTCCTTCGCCCAGAAAGTCGCCGGCATCGGCATCGACGGCAAGGCCCTCCTGGTCGACACCATGGAGAACACCAACGCCGTGCTGGCCGCGCGCAACAACCCCCGGCTGAACTTCGTCGACGCGCTCCACGTGAACGTGTACGACGTGGTCAACAGCCGCTACATCGTCCTGAGCCAGGCCGCGCTCGATCGACTGACGGAGGCTCTCAGCAATGAACGCTAATCAGGTCATCCGCCGGCCGCTGGTCACGGAGAAGTCCACCATGCTCCGCGAGTCGGGGGCGAACGTGATCGCCTTCGAAGTCGACCCGAGCGCCAACAAGATCGAAGTCAAGCGCGCGGTCGAGGAGCTGTTCAAGGTCAAGGTCGAGGACGTCCGCCTCTTCAACGTCCGCGGCAAGATGAAACGGATGGGCCGCTTCGCCGGCAGGCGCCGCGACTGGCGCAAGGCGTACGTGCGGCTCAAGGAAGGCGAGAAGGCGCCGGATTTCATTGAAGGCGTGTAATCAACGTGGAGCGACAGGCTCTCAGCCTGTCGTCCTCGGTGGGCTGAGAGCCCACCGCTCCACAAGCCGATAAAGAGAACAACTATGGCTACCAACAAGTACAAGCCGACGTCGCCGGGCATCCGCTTCCAGACCCACGCGTCGTACGAGGACATCACCAAGTCCACGCCCGAGAAGTCGCTGACCAAGGGCAAGCCGAAGACCGGCGGCCGGAACAGCAAGGGGCGCGTGACCTCCCGCTTCATCGGCGGCGGTCACAAGCAGCGCTACCGCGACATCGACTTCAAGCGTGACAAGCGCGGCATCCCCGCCAAGGTCGCGGCCATCGAGTACGACCCGAACCGCACCGCGCACATCGCCCTGCTCCACTACGTGGACGGCGAGAAGCGCTACATCCTCGCGCCGAACGGCCTCGCCGTCGGCACGACCATCGTGGCCGGCGAGGACGCCGACATCCTGGTGGGCAACGCCCTCCCGCTGTCGAAGATCCCCCTGGGCACGGTCATCCACAACGTCGAGCTGAAGGAAGGCAAGGGCGGGCAGATGGTCCGCTCGGCCGGCGCCGGCGCGCAGCTCATGGCCCGCGAGGGCGACTGGGCCACGCTCCGTCTCCCCTCCGGCGAGATGCGCAAGGTCCACGTCCGCTGCTACGCCACGATCGGCCAGGTCGGCAACCTCGAGCACGAGAACGTCTCCTACGGCAAGGCCGGACGGACCCGTCACCTCGGCAAGCGCCCGCACAACCGCGGCGTCTCCATGAACCCGGTCGACCACCCGCTCGGCGGCGGCGAGGGCAAGACCTCCGGCGGCCGGCATCCGGTCTCGCCGTGGGGCCAGCCCACCAAGGGCTACAAGACCCGCCGGAACAAGCAGACCAACAAGTTCATCGTCAAGCGGAGAACCAAGTAATGCGCTCAATGAAGAAAGGTCCCTTCGTGGACGAGCACCTCGGCAAGAAGGTCGAGGCCATGAACCGCGAGCGGGAGAAGAAGGTCATCAAGACCTGGTCCCGCCGTTCGACGGTGACGCCGGAGATGGTCGGCCACACCATCGCCGTCCACAACGGGCGGAAGTTCACGCCGGTCTACATCTCCGAGAACATGGTCGGACACAAGCTCGGCGAGTTCGCACTCACGCGCACGTTCAAAGGCCACAGCGGCAAGAAGGTCGAGAAGACCGCCAAGCCGGCACCGGCTGCTGCGAAATAAGGATCGAACATGGAAGCAACGGCAACCCTGAAGTACCTGAAAGCGTCGCCGCAGAAGGTGCGCCTCGTGGCCGATCTGGTGCGGGGCAAGAAGGTGGAAGAGGCTCTGTCCATCCTCCGCTTCACGCGCAAGGCGTGTGCGAAGGACCTGGAGAAGCTCCTCCGCTCGGCCGTGGCGAACGCGGAGAACAAAGAGAACGGCGCGGACGTCGACGAGCTCGTGGTCTCGAGGATCTACGTCAACGAAGGCCCGCGTGAGAAGCGCATCCAGCCGGCTCCGATGGGCCGGGCCTATCGGATTCAGAAGCGGAAGGCGCACGTCACCGTGCACGTGTCCGACGAAGTGAAAGCGGTCAACGAGCGGAGCGGCGGCAAGGGCCGCGCCCGCGCCAGGAAATAACGGAGGCACTCTTGGGTCAGAAGGTCAATCCTTACGGTTTTCGGCTGGGCTTCAACAAGACCTGGCATTCGCGCTGGTTCGCCGGGAAGAGCTACGCCGACACGCTGCATCGCGATCTGAAGCTGCGCGATGACCTCAAGAAGCGCCTCTCCCACGCCGGCGTCTCGGAGATCGACATCGAGCGCACGGCCAACAAGATGCGCATCAACATCTACACCTCCCGCCCGGGCATCATCATCGGCCGCAAGGGCGCCGAGGTGGACAAGCTGCGCGACGAGCTCCAGAAGCTGGTCAGCGGCGAGGTCTACATCAACATCCAGGAGATCCAGCGTCCGGAGCTCGACGCCCAGCTCGTGGCCGAGAACATCGCCACCCAGCTCGAGCGCCGCATCGCCTTCCGCCGGGCCATGAAGAAGGCCATGGAGTCGGCCTTCCGCTTCGGCGCCAAGGGCATCAAGGTCCGCGTGGGCGGGCGCCTCAACGGCGCCGAGATCGCCCGCTCGGAGTGGTACCAGGACGGCCGTCTCCCCCTGCACACCCTCAAGGCCGACATCGACTACGGCTTCGCCACCGCCCGCACCACCTACGGCGTGATCGGCGTGAAGGTGTGGCTGTACAAGGGCGAAATGGCCAAGACCAAGTCCCGCCGTCGGACCCCGTAGTCAGGAACACGTCTTAGGAGAAACCGCATCATGATGATGCCCAAGAAGGTCAAGTTCAGAAAACAGCAGCGCGGGCGGCGCCGCGGCCTGGCGACGCGCGGGGCCAAGGTCTCGTTCGGCGACTTCGGGCTGCAGGCCCTCGAGGCGGGCTGGGTGACGGCGCGCCAGATCGAGGCCGCTCGTATCGCCATGACCCGCCACGTCAAGCGCGGCGGCAAGATCTGGATCCGCATCTTCCCCGACAAGCCGGTGACCAAGAAGCCCCTGGAGACCCGTATGGGCAAGGGCAAGGGAGCGCCGGAGGAGTGGGTGTGCGTGATCAAGCCGGCCCGCATCCTCTACGAGATGGAGGGTGTGACCCGGGAGATCGCCGAGGAGGCGTTCCGCCTGGCCGGCTCGAAGCTGCCCATCAAGACCCGGTTCGTCACCCGCGAGCAGACGGAGGTCGGCGACTAATGGCCAGCAAGAAGACCCTCAAAACGCTGAAGGACAAGAACATCGAGGAGCTTCATAACCGGCAGCGCGACCTGAAGGAGCAGCTCTTCAAGCTGCGCTTCCAGCGCGCCACCGGCCGCGTGGAGAACCCCATGAAGATGCGCCAGGTCCGGCGCGAGATCGCTCAGATCGAGACGCTTCTCAACGAGCGCTCCCGCCAGAGCGCGTAGGAACGAAAGACATGGCAACGAACGAAACGAACACCGAGTCCACTGCCGCCGGCAGCAAGCGCACCAAGGTCGGCGTGGTGGTCTCGAACAAGATGCAGAAGACCGTCGTGGTGGCCGTGGAGAACCTCGTCCGCCACGGCATGTACCAGAAGTACATCAAGCGCACCAGCAAGTTCCTCGCGCACAACGAGCGCCCCGACCTCGCCGTCGGCGACCGCGTGGTGATCGAGGAGACCCGCCCGCTCTCGAAGCGGAAGCGCTGGAACGTCCGCGACGTCATCGAGAAGGCGAGCTAAGGGAGCCGGTCATGATTCAGATGGGAACGATTCTGCAGGTGGCCGACAACACCGGCGCGAAGAAGATCGCCTGCATCCGCATGCTCGGCGGCTCGACCGCCGGCCAGTATGCCGGTCTCGGCGACGTGATCACCGCCTCGGTGAAGGAAGCCTCGCCGGACGGGACGGTCAAGAAGGGCGCCGTGGTCAAGGCGGTCATCGTCCGGACCGTGAAAGAGAGCCGTCGCCGTGACGGTTCGTACATCAAGTTCGACGACAACGCGGCCGTTCTCATCAACGAGCAGCGCGAGCCCGTGGGCACGCGCGTGTTCGGTCCGGTCGCCCGCGAGCTCCGCGAGCGGAAGTTCATGAAGATCATCTCCCTCGCCCCGGAAGTCATCTAAAGGAAGCAAAGCCATGTACGGACGTACGACCACCAAGCACAAGGAAGAGCCGCACCACAAGCCGCACGTGAAGAAGGGCGACACCGTCGTCGTTCTCTCCGGCAAGGACCGCGGCAAGCAGGGCCGCGTCCTCCGCGTCCAGGCCGCCAAGGGCACGGCCATCGTGGAGCGCGTCAACCAGAAGAAGAAGCACGAGAAGCCGAACCCGGGCAAGAACATCAAGGGCGGGATCGCCGAGCGCGAGTACCCAATCCGGGTGGACAAGCTGCAGGTCGTCTGTCCGAGCTGCGGCGAGGCCGCCCGTCTCGGCTCTCACCGCAACGAGGAAGGCGTCGCCGTCCGGTACTGCCGGAAGTGCAAGGCCGACCTGAACAAGTAATCACGTGGAGCGGCGGGCTCTTAGCCCGCCGACGGTGGGCTGAGAGCCCACCGCTCCACGAAAGCTCGTACAACGCCGAGCAAGGAAAAACCAATGGCAGCGAGACTCAAAGAGCACTACAGCAAGGAAGTCCGGAAGAAGCTCCAGGACGAGTTCCAGATCAAGAACCCGATGGCGGTTCCCAAGATCGAGAAGGTCGTCCTGAACATGGGCGTGGGGGAGGCCATCCAGAACGCCAAGGTCCTCGACAACGCCACCGAGGAGCTGGCCACCATCACCGGCCAGAAGCCGGTGGTGACCAAGGCCAAGAAGTCCATCGCCTCCTTCAAGCTCCGCGAGGGCCAGTCCATCGGCACGATGGTCACCCTGCGCGGCGACAAGATGTACGAATTTCTCGACCGTCTGATCAACATCGCGCTGCCGCGCGTCCGCGACTTCCGCGGCGTGCCCACGCGCTCGTTCGACGGTCGCGGCAACTACACCCTCGGCATTCGCGACCACCTGATCTTCCCCGAGATCGATCCGGGCAAGGTCGACAAGTCGAAGGGCATGAACATCACCATCGTCACCAGCGCGAAGAACGACGAGCAGGCTCGCTTCCTCCTTCGTGAGCTGGGGATGCCTTTCGGCAAATAGCGAGGAACAACGCAATGGCAAAGACCTCAATGATCGTCAAGGCTGAGCGGAAGCCGAAGTTTTCGGTGCGCAAGCGCAACCGCTGCAAGCAGTGCGGACGTCCGCGCGGATACCTGCGCAAGTTCCAGCTCTGCCGCATCTGCTTCCGTCAGCTCTCGCTCGGCGGGTACATCCCCGGCGTGACGAAGGCGAGCTGGTAGTCCCGTACAAGATCGAGAAACAGGAGTCACAGCAAATGTCGATGACAGATCCCATCGCGGATATGCTCACCAGAATCCGCAACGGAATTACGTCGCACCACGATCGCGTCGAGATGCCCAGCTCGAAACTGAAGGTCGAGGTTGCGAAGATCCTCAAGAGCGAGGGGTTCATCAGCAACTACAAGCTGGTGGAGGAGGACGGCCGCCCGCAGGCGACCCTCCGGCTCTACCTCAAGTACTCGGAAGACGGCGAGCCGGTCATCCACGGCATCGAGCGCGTCTCGCGCCCGGGCCGCCGCGTCTACCGGGGCAAGGAAGAGATCCCGCAGGTCCTCGGCGGCCTCGGTCTCGCCATCGTCTCGACCTCCAAGGGCGTCCTCTCGGGCGCCGAGGCCGCCAAGAGCGGCGTCGGCGGCGAAGTCCTCTGCCAGGTCTGGTAAGGAGATTCGGCAATGTCTCGTATCGGTAAGAAAGAGCTTCCCCTGCCGAAGGGCGTCGAGGTCCGGCAGGAGGGCAACACCGTCGTGGTCAAGGGCCCCAAGGGCAACCTCAAGACCCCGATCGTCCCGGGCATCTCCATGTCCGTGGAGAACAACGTGGTCAAGTTCGAGCGCCGCGACGAGGAGGGGAAGACCCGCGCCTTCCACGGCCTCATGCGGGCCCTGGTGGCCAACAACGTCAAGGGTGTGAGCGAGGGCTTCAAGCGCGAGCTCGACATCATCGGCGTCGGCTACCGCGCCGAGGTCAAGGGGAAGGAAGTGGTCTTCCAGCTCGGCTACTCGCACCCGGTGCGGTTCCCCATCCCCGAGGGCATCGACATCGCCGTCGACGCCAAGACCGGCCACATCACCATCACCGGCATCGACAAGCAGAAGGTCGGACAGACCGCCGCGGAGATCCGCAGCCTGCGCGAGCCGGACCCGTACAAGGGCAAGGGCATCAAGTACAGCGACGAAGTCATTCGCCGCAAGGCCGGCAAGGCCGCTGGCAAGTAACGCGAAGCGACAACTAGTTCGCCGGGCATGACATCTCGGCGAAGAGGAAAACGAAATGGATCGCGCAAGACACAGAGTGGAAGCACGAGACCGGATCCGGGAGCGGATCCGGCGGAAGGTCAGGGGCACGTCGGAGCGTCCGCGCCTGGCGGTGTTCCGGAGCCTGAGGAGCATCTACGCGCAGGTGATCGACGACTCGACCGGGCAGACCATCGTCTCGGCCTCGAGCCTGGAGAAGGACGCCGGCGCCAAGGGTGCGAACGCGGCGGCGGCCAAGGCCGTCGGCGCGCTGATCGCCAAGAAGGCGAAGGACAAGGGAATCAAGCAGGTCGTGTTCGACCGCGGCGGTTACCTCTATCACGGCAACATCAAGGCGCTCGCGGATGCGGCGCGTGAGAACGGACTGGAATTCTAGGAGATCACATGCAGCGTCCAATGCAGCGTCCAGGGCAGCGACAGGGGCAGGGTGGGCCGCGCGGCGATCGTCGCGAGCCGGAGCGGAGCGAGAGCGGGATGATCGACAAGGTCGTCCACATCAACCGCGTGACCAAGGTCGTCAAGGGCGGTAAGAACTTCAGCTTTTCCGCGCTCGTGGTCGTCGGCGACGGCCAGGGCAAGGTGGGCTTCGGCTCGGGCAAGGCCAAGGAAGTCCCGGCCGCCATCAAGAAGGGCATCGAGATCGCGAAGAAGAACATGATCACGATCGCCCTCTCCGGCACGACCATTCCCCACGCCACGGTCGGCCACTACGGCGCGGGCAAGGTCCTGCTCAAGCCGGCCTCGGAAGGCACCGGCGTCATCGCCGGCGGTCCGGTGCGGGCCATCCTCGAGTCGGCCGGGATCCAGAACATCCTGACCAAGTCGCTCGGCACGGCCAACCCGCACAACGTGGTCAAGGCCACCTTCGAGGCCCTCAAGCAGCTCCGCACCGAGGCCCAGTACCGCAGCCTCCGCGGCGGCGACGAGCCGACTGCGGCGGCGCCCGAAGGAGCCGAGGCATGAGCGCGGCCAAGGCCAGGAAGTCCGACAGCAAGACCATCCGCATCCGTCAGGTGCGCAGCGGCATCGGCTGCCCCATCGAGATGCGCGAGACCCTCAAGGCCCTCGGCCTCGGCAAGATGCACCGCGTGACCGAGCGGGTCGATACGAAGGAAGTGCGCGGGATGATCGCCAAGATCCCGCATCTCGTCGAAGTCGTCGAGTAGGAGTCAGCCAATGGAACTCAACAACCTCAAACCGAAAAAAGGCTCGCGCCACGCCAAGAAGCGCGTCGGCCGCGGTCCGGGATCCGGCCACGGCAAGACCGCCGGCCGCGGCGAGAAGGGCCAGAAGTCCCGCTCCGGCTTTTCCCGGCAGCCGGGCTTCGAGGGCGGGCAGATGCCTCTGCACCGCCGCCTTCCGAAGCGCGGCTTCACCAACATCTTCAAGCGCGAGTACGCAGTCGTGAACGTCTCCGACCTGGAGCGCTTCGACAACGGCGCCACCGTCGACGAGGCGGCCCTCCGCTCGGCGGGCCTGGTCAAGGGACAGAACGACGGCATCAAGGTTCTCGGCGACGGCAAGCTCTCCAAGAAGCTGACCGTCTCCGCAACGAAGTTCTCCGCCTCCGCCAAGAAGCAGATCGAGGCGGCCGGCGGAACCGTCCAGGAGACCAAGTAACGTGCTGAACCTGGTCGACACTGCCCGCAACATCTGGGCGATCGAGGATCTCCGCAAGCGCGTGCTGTTCACCTTCGGCCTGCTCGCGGTCTATCGCCTCGGCTCGCACATTCCGACGCCGGGAATCGATCCCGTCGCGCTCTCGGAGTTCTTCAAGGCCATGAGCGGCGGCGTGTTCGGCTTCCTCGACCTCTTCTCCGGCGGCGCCCTGCGCCGCCTCTCGATCTTCGCCCTCGGCATCATGCCGTACATCTCCGCCTCGATCATTCTCCAGCTCCTCACGGTCGTCTGGCCGTTCCTGGAGAAGCTCTCCAAAGAGGGCGAGATGGGGCGGCGGAAGATCAACCAGTACACCCGCTACGGCACGATCGTCCTGTCGATCGTCCAGTCCCTCGGTGTCGCCTTCTGGCTCCGCGCGCAGACCGCCCCGGGCGGCGCGCCGCTGGTGCCCCCGCACATCCAGGACGCCCTCTGGGGCCTCGGCTTCCCGATCATGACCGTGCTGACGCTGACCACCGGTACGGCGTTCATCATGTGGCTCGGCGAGCAGATCTCCGAGCGCGGCATCGGCAACGGCATCTCCCTGATCATCTTCGCCGGCATCGTCGTGGGCCTGCCCTCGGCGGTCCTGGGCACGATCGAGGACATCCGCATCGGCGAGCGCAGCATCTTCGCCATGCTCTTCCTGGTCGTCTTCATGGTGGCCGTGACCGCGTTCGTGGTGTTCATGGAGCGCGCCCAGCGGCGCATCCCCGTGCAGTACGCCAAGCGCGTGGTCGGCCGCAAGGTCTACGGCGGGGCGAACACCTACCTGCCGCTCCGGGTCAACACCGCGGGCGTCATCCCGGTCATCTTCGCCTCCTCGATCCTGGTCATCCCCCAGACCATCTCCAGCATGATCAAGCAGCCCTGGGCGGCGGCCATCGGCAACCAGATCAGCATGGGCGAGCCGCTGTACTACCTGCTGCAGATCGCCGGCATCATCTTCTTCGCCTACTTCTACACCTCGATCGTCTTCAACCCGGTCGACACGGCCGACAACATGCGCAAGTACGGCGGCTTCATCCCCGGCATCCGCCCGGGCAAGAGGACGTCGGACTACATCGACCGCGTGCTGACCCGCATCACCTTCGTCGGCTCGGTGTACCTGGCCGCGGTGTGCATCCTCCCCGAGTTCCTCATCTCGGGCGTGCACGTCGACCAGCTGCCGTTCGGCGTCGGCGCGGCCCTGGACCGGTTCCTCCCGATCTGGTTCACCCGGGGCATGGGCCTGAACTTCTACTTCGGCGGAACGTCGCTGCTCATCGTCGTCGGCGTGGCCATGGACACCATCCAGCAGATCGAGTCCCAGCTGGTGATGCGCCACTACGACGGCTTCATGAAGAAGGGCCGCATCCGCGGGCGGAGAGGCTGATCGCTTGAAGATCATCTTCATCGGCCCTCCGGGCAGCGGCAAGGGAACCCAGGCCAAACGGCTGGCCAGCCGCTTCGAGATCCCCCATATCTCGACGGGGGACATGCTCCGCGAGGCCGTGGCGGACGGGACCGAGCTCGGCCGGAAGGCCGCCCCGATCATGGCCGCGGGGGCCCTCGTGCCCGATGACCTGATGATCGGCATCATCCACGACCGGCTCGGCCGGCCGGACGCCGAGCGGGGCTTCATCCTGGACGGCTTCCCCCGGACCCTGGTCCAGGCCGAAAAGCTCGACGGGATCGTTGGGAATGGGAAACCGGCCCTCCGCGTTGTCCAACTGCTCGTCCCTGACGACGCCATCGTCCGCCGCATCTCCATGCGCCGGACGTGTGCGCAGTGCGGGGCGATCTACCATTTGGAGAACAACCCCCCGGCGAACGACAGCGTGTGTGACCGCTGCGGCGCCGAGGTCATCGCCCGGCCCGACGATACCGAGGAGGCCGTGCGCAAGCGGCTGGAGTCGTTCCACCGGCAGACCATGCCGGTGGCGACGTATTACAAGGCGAAGAGCATTCTCCGCGAGGTCGACGGGGTTGGTCCCCTCGACGAGGTCTTTGAACGAATTGAAAAGTCCCTGACGTAACCATGCTCGATCGAATGAAAGGGCCGACGCTGAAGAATCGCGACGAGGTCGCGACGATGGACCGGGCGAACCGGATCGTCGTCGAGATCCTGGAGATGATGCGGGACCTGGTCAAGCCGGGCGCGACCACCGCACAGCTCAACGCGATGGCCGAAGAGGAGCTTGCCCGCCGCGGCGCGAAGTCGCCGTTCAAGGGCTACGCTCCGATGGGCCTGCCGCCGTATCCGGCGGTCGTCTGCGCCTCGGTCAACGACGTGATCGTGCACGGCATCCCCAACCGGGCCAGGCTGCAGGAGGGCGACATCCTCGGACTCGACTTCGGGTCGATCTTCGAGGGCTTCGTCGGCGATGCGGCCATCACCGTTCCGGTGGGGAAGGTCACGCCGAAGGCCCAGATGCTGGTCGACACGACCCGCCAGTGCCTGGAGCTGGCCATCGAGGAAATGCGTCCGGGACGGCATCTGGGCGACATCGGCGCCGCGGTTCAGGAGCACGCCGAGTCGCGCGGCTTCCACGTCATCCGCACCTTCGTCGGCCACGGAATCGGCCGGAAGATGCACGAGGAGCCGCAGGTGTACAACTTCGGCAGGCGCGGCCGCGGCCTGGAGCTGAAGGAAGGGATGGTCCTGGCCATCGAGCCGATGCTCTGCGAGATCGGTCCGAAGCTCCGCACCCGCATCGAGCGGGCCGGGGCGAACGGGATGATCCAGGATGCCAAGTCGGATGCGGACGGGTGGACGGCGCGGACCATTGACGGGTCCCTGGCCGCTCACTTCGAGAACTCCGTCGCCGTGACGGCGAACGGGCCGTGGGTTTTGGGCAAGTAGATAAAGGAAGGTAATGTCGAAGGAAGAAGCGATTGAAGTGACGGGAACGGTCCTGGAAACGCTGCCGAACGCGATGTTCCAGGTCGAGCTGGAGAACAAGCACAAGGTCCTTGCGCACATCTCCGGCAAGATGCGCAAGCACTTCATCCGCATCCTTCCGGGCGACAAGGTTCTGGTCGAGCTCTCGCCGTACGATCTGACGCGCGGGCGCATCACGTATCGCTACAAGTGAGCTAAATCATGAAAGTTCGTTCGTCGGTCAAGAGAATCTGTACCAAGTGCAAAGTCGTCCGCCGCCAGGGCGTGATTCGGATCATCTGTGAGAATCCGAAGCACAAGCAGCGTCAGGGATAAATCAGGAGCTAAGAGTCAATGGCACGTATCGCGGGTGTGGATCTTCCACTGAACAAGCGGGTCGAAGTCGGCCTGACGTACATCTTCGGCATCGGCCGCACGCGCTCGGGGCGGATCCTCGAGCAGGCGGGCGTCAACAAGGACGTGCGCGTCAAGGACCTCTCCGAGGACGACGTGCGCAAGATCCGCCAGATCATCACCGACGAGGGCAAGGTCGAGGGTGATCTGCGCAAGGACATCGGCCTGGACATCAAGCGGCTGATGGAGATCAACTGCTACCGCGGCATGCGCCACCGCCGCGGCCTCCCCGTGCGCGGCCAGCGGACGCACACCAACGCCCGTACCCGCAAGGGCCCCCGCAAGGGCGCCATCGCCGGCAAGAAGAAAGCCACGAAGAAATAAGGATCGGAATCCATGGCAACTGCAAGAGCACCGAAAGCAGGCGCACGTCGCGCCGGCGCCAAGCGCAAGGAGCGGAAGAACGTTCCGCACGGCGTCGCCTCCATCGCGGCGACGTTCAACAACACGATCGTGGCCATCACCGACCCGATGGGGAACATCCTCTCCTGGTCCAGCGCCGGCCGGATCGGCTTCAAGGGCTCCCGCAAGGGGACTCCGTTCGCGGCCCAGGTCGCGGCCCAGAATGCCGCCCAGCTCGCGCAGGAGCACGGCGTCCGCTCGGTGGACGTCAAGGTCAAGGGCCCCGGCGCCGGCCGCGAGTCGGCCATCCGCGCCCTGGCCGCGTCCGGCCTCGACATCAAGTCGATCAAGGACGTGACCCCGATCCCCCACAACGGCTGCCGGCCGCCCAAGCGCCGCCGGGTCTGACGAGTGGAGCGGCAGGCTCTCAGCCTGCCGAGCGTCCGGCGGACTGAGAGTCCGCCGCTCCACGGAGCTCGTTTTCAAGTTTTTACGCCGTGCAGCTGCCGGCGTAAACGCAACGCGCCATGGTGGCGCGGGTGCGAACAACCAGGAGGAATAGTGGCTCGTTACACCGACCCCGTCTGCCGGCTCTGCCGCCGCGAGGGGATGAAGTTGTTTCTGAAAGGCGATCGTTGTTTCAAGGACAAGTGCGCGATCGAGCGCCGCAACTACGCGCCCGGCCAGCACGGACGCCGCCGCTCGAAGGTCCTCGGCTACGGCATCCAGCTTCGCGAGAAGCAGAAGGTCAAGCGCATCTACGGTCTGCTCGAGCGCCAGTTCCGGCTCTACTTCCAGCGCGCGGAGCAGCGGACCGGCATCACCGGTGAGAACCTCCTCCGCCAGCTCGAGCTCCGTCTCGACAACGTGGTCTACTCGCTGGGCTTCGCCTCGTCGCGGGCCCAGGGACGGCAGCTCGTCCGCCACGGTCACGTCGAGGTCAACGGCAAGAAGATCAACGTCCCCTCGTTCCAGGTGCGCAAGGGCGACGTGATCCAGGTTCGCGAAAAGAGCCGCAAGAACGACCAGATCCGCCAGGCCGTCGAGACGGCCGCCGGACGCGGCGTTCCGGGATGGCTCCAGCTCGAGCCGGATCAGTTCCGCGGCACCGTCACGGACGTCCCCAAGCGCGAGGACATCCGCCTGCCGATCCAGGAACAGCTCATCGTCGAGCTCTACTCGAAGTAATCAAATTCGGTGGAGGACAGGCGATCCCGCCTGTCCTGGACAGGCAGGATTGCCTGTCCTCCACCAACAGCCGAGGAGGCCGCTCCCATGATGTGGTCAGATTTCCAGAAACCGAAAAAGCTCGATTACGATCCCGAGACTCTCACTCCGAACTACGGGCGCTTCTCCGCGCAGCCGTTCGAGCGCGGCTTCGGCACGACGATCGGCAACGCGCTCCGGCGCGTCCTGCTCTCCTCGATCGAGGGCGCGGCCATCACCGCCGTCCGCGTCGAGGGCGTGCTCCACGAGTTCTCGTCCCTCCAGGGCGTCGTCGAGGACATGACCGACGTCGTTCTCAACCTCAAGCAGGTCCCCTTCCGGCTCCACGGGGCCGGTCCGAAGACCCTCTACCTCGATAAGAAGGGTCCGGGCGTGGTCACCGCCGCCGACTTCGACGAGGATCCGGACATCGAGATCCTCGACCCGACGGCGCACCTGGCCACCCTGTCCAAGGAAGGCTCGCTCAAGCTCGAGGCCCGTCTGAAGAAGGGCCGCGGCTACGTCGTGGCCGACCGCAACGCCGACACCGACCTGCCGCTGGGCTACATCCCGGTCGACTCCATCCACTCGCCGGTGCGCCGCGTGAACTATCACGTCGAGGGCGCCCGGGTCGGGCAGATGACCGACTACGACAAGCTGGTGATCGAGGTCTGGACCAACGGCGCCGTCTCGCCGCAGGAGTCCATCAGCCTGGCCGCCGAGCTGCTCGGCGACCACCTGCGCATCTTCAGCGCCTTCGAGACCCGCGCCGAGGAGCGCGAGGAGATGGCCGCGCCGGAAGTCGACCCGCGCCTGGCCGAGATGCTGGCCAAGCCGATCGAGGAGCTCGACCTCTCCGTCCGCTCCGCGAACTGCCTCAAGAACGCCAACATCCGCACCCTCGGCGATCTGGTGCAGCGCACCGAGCGGGAGATGCTCTCCACCAAGAACTTCGGCCGCAAGTCGCTCGACGAGATCAAAGACGTTCTCGCCAGCCTGGGGCTGTCGTTCGGCATGACCCGCGTGCCCGTCGGCCGCGGCGAGATGCGCGACTAACGTAAAGGGGTGACTCGATGAGACACGGAATGGCCAACCGCAAGCTGGGGCGTACCTCCAGCCATCGCAACGCGATGTTCCGCAACCAGCTCGCCTCGCTGATCGAGAACGAGCGCATCATCACCACGCTCCCCAAGGCCAAGGAGCTCCGGCCCATCGCCGAGAAGCTGATCACCCTGGCCAAGAACGACAGCGTGCACAACCGCCGGCAGGCCTTCCGCTCGGTGGCGAACAATGAGCTCATCGCCAAGCTCTTCGACACTCTCGGTCCGCGCTTCGCCACCCGCCCGGGCGGCTACACCCGGATCATGAAGCTCGGCGCCCGCCGCGGCGACGCCGCCGAGATGGCCATCCTCGAGCTGGTCGAGCGCAGCGCCGACAAGACCGAGGCCAAGGCCGACACGAAGGGCGAGCCGAAGAAAAAGGCCGCTCCGAAGAAGAAGGAAGAGGCCCCGGCCGGCGAGGAAGAGAAGCCGAAGCGCACCGCCCGCAAGGCCGCGCCGAAGGAAGAGAAGAAGGCGGCCCCGAAGACCAAGTCCGCACCAGCAGGAAAACCGAAGACCACCCGCCCTCGCAAGGGCGAGTAAGACGCAACGAACGCAAGACGTGGAGCGGCGGGCTTAGCCCGCCGCTTTTGTTTTTGCGGTCCTCGCGACGCGCCTATCATTAGTGATCCATGACTCTCCGTGTTCGTCGCAGTCGGAACCGTCGTCGGCAGTTGAAGCCGCTTCCCCTTTCCCGCCGTCAGGGTGGGCTGCGAAAGGGGATCGACGGTCGTAGCAACAAGTCCCTGTTCGATGCGGCGGACTTGATGACACCCGACGTCAATCGCCCGCGTAAGGGCGCGTAATCTCGGAGTGCGGTGGCGCCAGCCACCGCTTTCTTATCCGGATCGAACAGCGGCGGCTACGGCCGCCGCACTCCTATAGTCACGGACTGGCTCGGCACCTTCTTCCGGAACCCATGAACAGGAGAGAAACGACCATGACAGACGTCCCGCAGTTCTTCCGCATGAACATCGAAGTCGGCAACCTCGAGCAGGCCATCGGCTTCTACTCGAAGCTCCTCGCCGCCCAGGGGCGCAAGCAGCCCGGCAACCGCGTTTACTTCGAGGCCGGTCCGGTCACGCTGCAGGTCCTCGACGTCTCGCCCATGGCCCAGCCGCACACCGCCGCGAAGGCGCTGTACTTCACGGTGAAGGACCTCGAGGCCGCGTTCGAGCGCGCCCGGGAGCTCGGCTGCCTCTCCCAGGAGAGCGTGCACGACGCGCCCGGCGGCGGCATCGTCGTGCGGCCGTGGGGGGAGCGCTCGTTCTATGCGCTCGACCCGTGGGGGAATCCGCTCTGCTTCGTGGAGGAGGGGACGGTGTACACGGGGTGAGCTAAAACCGCCCCCGCATCCGCGTAATCGTCACGTCCCCGTCGTGGATCCGAAACGCGGGCATGGCCTCGCGCGCCCGCACCAGCGCTGCCGCCTCCGGCGGCAGCTCCCACGTGGCGTCGCTCCCGATGGCCTCGATGGGCCCGCTCCCGGCCACGTCCACCACCATCTCCTCCACCCCGCTGGCCGCGGCGATCCGCCAGCCGTCGCGGTTCCACTCCCGGAACCGCGCCGGGCGGGGGGCGGGGGGGACGCCGTTTACGGACCGCACGGTCCCGCCGCGAAAGACCAGCACGAGCCGCTTCGCGCCGCGCGCGGAGCGGACGCGGATCGTGGCGCCGTCCGCCTTCCGTTCGGCGGTGAGGACGACGCGCGGCACGTGCAGCTGCGGGGACGGCGCCGTCCATCCCCACCCGCGGCTCCACGGCGTGAGCGAGGGATCGGACGCGATGAATCCCGGCAGGCGCGCGGTGGCCATCCACATCGGCTTCGCCGCCGCGGCGTCGTCGACGTAGGCGAGGTTGACGCCGCGCGGCTTCTCCGGCGTGACCGCCGGCAGGAGCAGGGCGATGACGGCGCAGACGATCGCCAGCGCCAGCGCGATCGCCGCGTAGCGGACCTTCGCGAAGAGCGGCGCGGCGAGCGTGGCCATGATCCCGATGAGGATGGTCACCACCACCGCCAGCCGTCCGCCGAGGGCCTCGTAGAACATGAGGCCCATCGGGAAGAAGAGGATGGCCGCCACCGTGGCCGCGACGGCGCTGGTCACGGTCTCACTGGCCTTCGCCAGCGCGCAGACCGTGACGGCGAGCGCCGGCACGAGGAACACGAACGCCGCGCCGGGCAGAGTCATCGCCAGCACGACGGCGATGGCGTGCCAGACGATCGCGCAGCCGTAGAGCAGCCCCCGCTCGTCGGACCACTTGCGGAAGAGGGCCGGCCCCAGGAGCGCCGCGGCGAAGCCGGTCAGCCAGAGCGCGGCGATGGCCGGCCGCGGCTCGGCCACCCAGTTCACCTCCCCGCTGCGGAGGCGCGTCAGCCAGCTCATGCCGATGCCGAGGACGACCGCCAGGACGAAGGACGCGAACGTGCCGAGGACGCCGAAGGTCATGGCCCGCGGATTCGCCTTCCGGGCGGCGAAGAGGAGCAGGGCCAGGCTGACGACGGCGATCCACACCGTCGCCTCGGCCGGCCACCAGACCAGGAAGAAGCCGAGGACATCGAAGAACGAGGCGTCGCCGCGGGAGCGCGCGGCGAGGTCGGCGTCGGCGAGCGCGCGCAGCGTGGCCAGGACGTTGTCGCCGTGATGCTGCAGCGTGCGCGGGCTGGCGTGAGCGAGGTCGTCGAAGGGCGTGTGGTACCAGTTCACGCCGTGGATGGCGGCGAAGTTCACCGCCCCCTTCCCCTCGCGCTTGAAGACGGTGACGTCGGTGTCGTTCGGCAGGAGGTCGTAGACCGTGGAGAAGAACGACGTCGCCTGCGGCCACGGGAGGCTGCGCGCCAGATGCCGGATCAGCCACTGGTTGCCGCGGCTTGTCTCGAACATGTTCGACAGCCCGCCCGTGCCGCGGTTCTCGACGTTCACGTACACCGCGGCGTCGGCGGACAGGGCCTTGTCGGCGACGAACGCCTCCGCCCCCACCAAGCCCGTCTCCTCGGCATCCGTGACCAGGAACGCGATCGGGTTGCGGAAGCGCTTCCCCTTCACCGCCCGGGCCGTCTCCAGCAGCGCCGCGACGCCCATGCCGTCGTCGGAGACGCCCGGCCCGCTGGGGACGGAGTCGTAGTGGGCCACCAGCACGACCGCGTCGCGCGATGCACCCGGCGCGCGGGCGACCACGTTCTCCGCCATCGCGCAGTAGGGAACGGCGTTGCAGGCGAAGCGCCGCTGGACGAAGGTCTCGTAGCCGAGGGCCCGGAAGCGGGCCACCAGGCGCCCTCGCACGCGGGCGTTGGCGGGGGAGCCGGTGGGGTGGGGGACGCCCTCGCCGAAGACGCCGCGCAGCGCCTCGCCGGCCCGGGTCGCGGAGAATTCGTCCGCGGGGGCGCCGAGGGCCTTGGGCGCGGGGCCTAGCGAGCGCCACAGCGCCAGCACCAGGACGGCCAGGAGGGGGAGGACCACGGCGGCGAGACGGCGCATGTCGGGGGAGATGTTAGACGCAACCCGCGCCCCGGAATTGCGTATCGAACCTCAAACGGAGGACTCTCATGCGCAAGCTGCTCGGGCTCGCCGCCCTCACTCTGCTCCTGGCCACCCCCGCGATCGCGGTCGAATTGAACGAGACCGTCGACCGCACCTTCGACGTCCGCGCCGGCGCGAACGTGACCCTCTCGAACGTCAACGGCAGCATCACCATCGCCGCCTGGGACCAGCCTCGGGTGCACGTCGTCGCCTACAAGGAAGTCGACGGCGACCGCCGCGACGCCCAGGAGGCCATGAAGGAGCTGAAGGTCGAGTTCCAGCAGCGCGACGGAGGCCTTCAGATCATCACCCACTACCCGAAGGACCGCAATCACGGCGGGCTCTTCGACTGGCTCCTCGGCGACGACGTCGACGCCCAGGTCAAGTACGAGCTGACCGTGCCCCGGACGATGAACCTCGACGTCTCCAACACCAACGGCTCCATTCGCCTCAGTGACGTCAGCGGCAAGCACGAGCTGGAGACCACGAACGGCAAGATCCGCGTGGAGCGCTGCGCCGGCGCGGTCGACGCCTCCACCACCAACGGCTCCATCGAGGCCGAGCTCCTGCGCGTGGCCAAGGGCGAGCCGATGCGTTTCGAGACCACCAACGGCCGCATCACCGTGACCGTGCCGCGCGACTTCGCCGCGGAGCTCGACGCCCGCACCACCAACGGCGGGATCAACACCGATCTCCCCGTGGCCACGACCAAGGTCAGCAGCAACCGCCTCTACGGCACGATCAACGGCGGCGGCACGCCCCTGCGCCTGCGGACCACCAACGGCAGCATCGACATCAAGACCAAGTAGCCCGGTGTAGTGCAGGCCTCCGGCCTGCCCTGGGGCGGTGGCGGGGGTTCCGGCACATCCGGATCCTCCGGATCGTCATCACGATCGCCGGCACGCGCAGAAAGCGCATGACGTCGACCGGCGCGACCGGGACCACGTTCATCGTCACCGCCAGGAGGAGCGCTCTCATTCGGGAGTGATGTAGGCGCCGCTGATCCCGCCGTCGACCAGGAAGGTCGACCCGTTCACGTACGACGACTCATCACTGGCCAGGAACAGCGCGGCGTTGGCCATCTCTTCCGCGCGGGCGAAGCGCCCGGGCGGGATGTGCACCAGCCGGCGGTTGCGCCGGGCCGGGTCCGCCAGCAGCTCCGCCAGGAGCGGCGTCTCCACCGGCCCGGGGCAGAGCGAGTTCGCGCGGATGTTCTTGCGCGCGAACTCCACGGCGATCTCCCGCGTCATCGCCAGCACGCCGCCCTTGCTCGCCGTGTAGGCGATCTGCGGCACGGCCGCGCCCATCACCGCCACGAACGAGGCCGTGTTGATGATCGACCCGCCGCCGGCGCGCAGCAGCGCCGGAACCTCGTACTTGCAGCCGAGGAACACGCCCTTGAGGTTGACCTCGAGGACCAGGTCCCAGATCTCCTCGGACGTGTTGGTCACCGACTCGTCGTCGGCGTGAAAGATCCCGGCGTTGTTGAAGGCCACGTGCAGCGCGCCGTACTGCTCCTCGGCGAAC
>JBIOTX010000068.1:0-7555 GCA_044866315.1 Thermoanaerobaculia bacterium
CGCCGAATCATCCGGTGGGCTGAGAGCCCACCGCTCCACTACGCCTTGTACTTCTTGAGGATCGACTTGGCGGTCGGCGAGAGCTGCGCGCCCTTGCTCACCCAGTAGTCGACCCGCGAGCGGTCGATCTTCACGTCGGCCGGGTTCTTCTTCGGGTCGTAGTGGCCGATCTGCTCGACCGTGGACGCCGCGGGCGTCTTGAGCGAGTCGGAGACCACGATGCGGTAGAACGGCGCGTGGGTGGCTCCGCCGCGGCGCAAACGAATTTTCAGCATGTCTGAGTAACTCCTTGAAAAATAGGCGCGGAATAGTACCCGAGCGGCGGCGCAAACGGCAACATCACTGCAGGAATTCCGGGGGCAGCCCCTTCATCATCTTCCCGAACTTCCTGGCCCCGAAGCCCTTGGAGAAGCTCTTCATCATCTTCTTCATCTGCAGGTACTGCTTGAGGAGGCGGTTGATCTCCTGGACGGTGGTCCCGGAGCCCTTGGCGATGCGCTTCTTCCGGGAGCCGTTGATGAGCTGGGGGAACTCCCGCTCCTTCCGGGTCATCGAGTCCAGGATGGCCTGCATCCGGTGGATGGCCTTCTCGTCGATGTCCTCCTCGTTGATCTTGCCGGCGCCGGGGATCATGCTCACCAGCGAGGAAAGCGGGCCCATCTTCTTGACCTGCTGCAGTTGGGAACGGAGGTCCTCGAGGGTGAACTTGTCCTTGGCCACCCGCTCCGCGAGGCGGGCCGCTTCCTTCTTGTCGATCTCGGTCTCGACCTTCTCGATGAGCGACAGCACGTCGCCCATGCCCAGGATGCGCTGGGCCATGCGGTCCGGATAGAAAACATCCAGGTCGACGTACTTTTCGCCGACGCCGACGAACTTGATCGGGCGGTTCACGACCGACTTGATCGAGAGGGCGGCGCCGCCGCGGGCGTCGCCGTCGAGCTTGGTCAGCACGATGCCGGTCACTCCCAGGCGATCGTCGAACTCCTTGGCCGACTTCACCGCGTCCTGGCCGGTCATGGCGTCGGCGACGAAGAGGATCTCCGAGGGGCGGGCGTCGCCCTTGATCGTCTGCAGCTCCTGCATCAGCTCGTCGTCGATGTGCAGGCGGCCGGCGGTGTCGAGGATGACCGTGTCGTGCAGCAGGGTCTTGGCCTCGACCAAGGCCTTGCGGGCGATGTCGATGGGGTCGCGGTTGTCGCCGATCTCGTAGAACGGCACCTTGACGTTGTTGGCGACGATGCGCAGCTGGTCGATGGCGGCGGGGCGGTAGACGTCGCACGGCACGAGCAGCGGCCGCCGGCCGCGGCTCTTGAGGTGCAGGGCCAGCTTGCCCGAGGTGGTGGTCTTGCCGGAGCCCTGGAGGCCGACCATCATCACCACGGCCGGGCTGCCGACCAGGGCCAGGCCGACCTCGTTCCCGCCGAGGAGCTGCTGGAGCTCGTCGCGGACGATCTTGGTGACCTGCTGGGCGGGAGAGAAGGCTGTGAGCACCTCCTCGCCGACCGCCTTCTCGCGGACGCGGTTGGTGAACTCCTTGACCGTCTTGAAGTGGACGTCCGCCTCGAGCAGGGCGACGCGGATCTCCTTGAGCGCGTTGTCGATGTGCCACTCGTTGAGGGCGGCCTCGCCGCGCAGGGTCTTGAAGACCCGGTCCATCTTGTCCTGAAGGTTGTCGAACATGTCGGAGCGATAACGCAGCGCGGCGCCGCTCTCATCCCGCCGGCCTCATGAGGCTCGATCGGACAGGGTGGACATGACCCATTCCTTCGGCACCTCGGTGATCAATCGCGGTGCCTCGCATGGGCCGAACCTGCCGTCGGGGCAGTGTGTCTGAGGGCCGGTGATCGATGGCGGCAGCTGGGTCGGGTCGTACTCGAGGTCGAATTGGGCGTCCCTCACCCTCGCGACGATTGTGCCTCTCTGTCCGGCGAGCTTGGCGCCGGTCAGATCGGCGTCATGGAGCGTCGCGCCGGTGAAGTTGGTGCCGAGCAGGATGGCGTTGGTGAAGCTCGGCGCTTTCCCCGAGAAGGCGCGGATCGTGGTCTGCTGAAATCTCGCGGAGACGAGACACGCGCCGGCGAAGTTGATCCCCGCCATGCGCCGGTCGCGAATGGCGGTGAAGTCGACCTGGGCGACGAATGCGTTGGTGAAATCGGTCAGTTGGAGCAGGGAGCTCGTGAACTTCGCGGCCATGAGATTAGCGAAGGAGAACGAGGCGCCGGAGAGATCGGCTCCGATGAATTTCGCCTGAATGAGATTGGCGTGATTGAAGTTGGCGGCTTTGATTCCGGGATCGGTGCCGGACAGGATGGCGTTGGTGAAATCGGAGTCTTCGAGATCGCAGTGCGCAAAGTTCGCTCCGTGGAGCGTCGCCGAGACGAACTTCGCGGCGTAGAGAGGCCTCGAGCCGAAGTCGCATTGGGGAAGAGTGGCGAAGCTGGCGTCGAGCTCGCCGCTGAAATCGGCCGCGAAGGTGATGGTCGCGCCGCTGCAGTCGAGATACCTCCAGTTCCTGCCGAGAAATCCGGTGTGCAGTTTCGCGTTCACGAGCTTCGTTCGCTTCTCGAGCGACCCGCCGAATCGCGGAGGATTCGATTTCACCTTGCCGGCCTCCATCGCCGCGCCGGTGAAGTCGGCCGACTGCAGATCGACTCCGCCGAAGTCGACGCCATTGGCGAACGTCGCCGGCTTCCCCCCGGCAAAGTTGCTCCGGGCGAGCATCGCGCCGGCGAAGCTCACGTTGTCCAGCGTCGCTCCGGAGAACCGCGCGGCGGCGAAACGCGCCCTGTCGAACGTGCAGCGGGTCAGCGTGGCATTCTCGAACGACGGCTCCATCCCCTTCGCTCCGACGAACGTGGCCTCGGTGAACGTGCCCGAGAGGGTGGCATGATCGAGAATCGCGCCGTCGAGCTTCGTCCTGGAGAAGGTGCTGCCGAGGATCGACGTGCCCGAGAGAATGGCCCCGGTGAGATTCGTGCCGGTCAGATCGAGGTTGTCGAGCTTGCGCTCGACGAGAACGGCGCGGCTCAGATCGAGTCCGGCCAGCGCGTCCGGATCGAACTGAGACTGGCCGAGAATCGCGTACGTGAATTTCGCTCCCTCGAGCTTCGCTCCGCGAAAATCGGCCCTGCCGAATTTCACCGCCGAAAGGTCGGCGCCCGAGAGGTCGATGACGTGATTTCCCAGCTTCGTGAAATCGGAATCGAAGGCTTCGTGCGTCAGCGTCATCTCGGTGACGCCCCTGGCGAAAAACACATTGATCTCCGGCGACCAGCCGATGTCGGTCAGGGCCTGCACGAATTCGCGCGTATCCCCTTCCAGGGAAGACGTACCCGAGCCGTACACGAGCCTGAGCATTTCGGAGATCGACTCGCCGAGAATGTCGGCGATCGGGACCCGCAGCTCGCTCCCGTCCCGGAAGATCGCCTGGAGCATCGCTGATTCCGGAACCAGATACACGACGAACTGAGGCTGGCCGGCGGTTCCGTACTTTCCCTCGAAGCTCACCCGAGCTCTCCTTCCGGATCGGGAGGCGGCGGAACCCACATGCTGACCGACGGCTCGGTGCGTCCGTCGACTCCGCGCAAGGTCTCCCAGTTCAGCGTGTACATGGCGCGCGCGAGGTCGACCGCGATCTTCGCGGCCGAGACTCCCGGCGTGCTGACCAGGAACGTGCCGTCGGGTTGATAGATGTCGACGCGATACTGCGACGGCCGCGCGCCGTCGCCGTCATGGGCAAGCACGAAGAGATATCCCTTCGCCTCCACGGAAAGATCGAGATAGGTCGATGTCGCACCGGTGTCGCGCAGCGGCAGGACCGCGCTCTTTCCTCCCCCGAAATACGCGACCGGATTGCCGGTGAAGTCGAAGCTTTGAATGCGTCGATTGCCGTCTTCGAGCACGAGCAGGCGCCCGTCGAGCGCGACCGCGATCGCGCGTGGACGCGAGAGCAGGCCGTCGCGCGCTCCTCCGCCGCTGGCGAGACTGGCCATGGGCGCGTCTTTGTCGCCGACCGCCTCCGCCGGCAGCTGCAGCAGATAGATCTTGTCCGCCTCGGCGGTGATTCCGGCGGCGTAGCCCTGCGGATGAATGACGATCGAATCCATCGGGCGAGGGAAGCGCCCCCAGCTCGCGCCGCTGCCGGGACGGAATGCCGGCGTCTGTTGCGACGCCAGCGCGACCCGCCGCAGGTGATACCCGCCTTCGAGGTGGTCTTCGCTGAAATCTCCGCCCGTCGGATCGAGGAAGAAGCTGTTGCCCGAGCCGTCGCCGGCGGAGTGGAGATCGTAGGTGATCCCCGATTGCCCGCTGAAGCCCACCGGCGGGATTGCATGGCGTGAAGACGGATCCGAGCCCGACCCGATGTTCTGTACGACGTAAAGCGCGTCGTCGGTGATCGGTCCCGACCGGTCGCGCGGCAGCCTCAGTCCTGTGGCCTGCCACGCATAGCCCATCATCGATGGCCGCTCGGCGACGGTGATTCCGTTCCAGGCCAGGATCCGATGCTTCTCGTCGGGAGGATTGGTGGCTTTCGTCGCGGTGGGTGGGGGACCGCTCTTCCAGCGATGCCTGTTGTCCCGGACCTCGGTGGACAGTCTGTGGCTGTAGACCGACTTGTCGTCGAGCGGAATCAGCTCGTTCTTGATCAGGAGCTCGACTTCGCGCGACGGCGTCCCGTCGTCTGCCCCTCTCGCGTCGATCCAGTCGCTCGATCCCTTTCCCGATTGCCACCCATTTGCGGCGTAGAAGAACGCGAATACCTGGAGGTGTCCGCCCGCGGGAATGTTGTTGAAGCGCAGCTCGATCGGATCCTCGATCGGGTCGGGCGGAAACGTCAGGTCGGCGTGCCTGAGCTCCGCGCCGGAGTCGTAGACGACCTGCACGCGCAGGAGGTCGTGGTGAATGGGAAATCTTCCGTCGGGAAGGAGCCGGACCTGGAGGTCGAACGTGCGCGTGATCTCGTATCGGTACACCCAGGGCGACTGCAGGATCGCAGCGGTGGTCTGTCCGAGCTGCGCAAAGGTGACGGCGGCGTCGAAGGCCATGAAACCGGCGTTCACGAAGGGGATTCCCCGCCGCACCAGTCCTTCGCCGTACTTGCGCGAGAGATAGGTGAGGAGCCTTTTGAGCCCCCATTGCAGGCCCATCTTTCCCAGCATCGGCCCGAGCTTGAGGGCGACCTTGATCCCTGCGCGCCCCGGATCCTGCGCCAGTCCGATGTAGAGTCCTGATCCGAGGAGCGTCGCGCCGACCGAGAACACTCCGAACCGCACCATCCTGTCCTTCAGCAGGTTCGCGATGAAGCTGGTTCTGTATTCGGCCGCGCCGGCCAGGAGCAGCAGAACCGGAACCGCGAGCTCCATGACGCTGGTGCAGGCGATGCCGGCCGGGCAGGCGATCTCGTCGTATTTTCCGGTGCCCAAACCGCCGTAGTAGAGGCGCATCTTCGTCGCCCCTTCGGGAAACGGGATCGTGAGCTCGGTGGGATCGGCACCGATTGGAACTCCAAAGACCGCGTCGACCGGCCCGATGACGTCGACATAGCGCCTCGTCGGATGGCTGTCGAAGTCCCGGCGTATGGTGCCGGGGAGGAAGGCCAGGGGTTGGACTGGTATCGGCCTGTCCCTCCCGTCGAAGAATTCCGCGTAGGCCGAGAGGTGTCGCAGCCGATGGTTTTTCATCGTGACGCGCAGCTCTCCGCGGGGGCCCGTCGCCGCCTCCTGCGACCAGACCAGCTCCTCCCTCCCGAGGCGCTTCACTCCGAAATGAACGCGCGACAGATGCATGGGCGTGAGGTGGGGAACGAGCGAGACTCTGATTCTCAGATCGGTACGCAATCCCCCGAGCTCGAGGTCCGCCACGGCCTCTTTCCGATCGCCCATCGGCAGACGCCAGCGGGTCGGCTCCTCCGGCCGCGGCAGGCGCGACGGAATGTCGGCCCTCCACGCGCCGTCCGGTCTTTCCGTCGTGTCCACGCGAAGAAACGCACCGCCGGTAAGCAGATCGTTCACGAGCTCGGGCCGCAGCGGCACTTCCGGATCCTCGTCCGACCAGAACGTCTCGAACGTCACTCCTCCGTCCCTCGGCTCGTCGTACTCCAGGCCCTCGAAGCTCACTCCGTGCTCGGAGGAGAGCGACTTGCGCTCCCACCGCATCCGGTCGGCGGGAGGCAGCTCGCGCGGCTGCCGCGCCGCCGCCGCCGTTTCCGCGTCTGCCTCGGTCGTCGTTCCGTATTGCACCGTCCAGGTCTGCCCTTTGAGCTCCTCGAACTGCTGCGAGTACTTCAGCGCCTCGATGACCGGATCGGAGAGCGCGCGCCGCACCCGGACGTCCAGGGTCATCGTGAAGAGCGGCTTGCCGTCGTCGTCGGACGCCGGCTTGCCGTCGTCCATCAACCGCTCGTATCTGCACCAGTCGGCTCTCGCAGCCCTGATGCGCTGGACGAGGACGCTCTTCCGCCGGAGCGCCTCCGAAATGCACTCGCGGAGGATGAAGCTCGGAACGGTTCCTCCGCCGGCTACGCTGAGATTGACCAGTCCAGGATGCTGATAGAGGAGCGCCGACGCGGTCTCGTGCGGATCGATGATGTCGTGGAGGAGCTCGGGTCGCTCGGCGATGAGTTGGAAGATCTCCGGGCCCGCCTTGACGCCGCGCGCGGCGAGCTTCGGATGGAGCTCGGTGCTGCTCTTGGCGCGGGCCATGTCGGCGCGGCGCCCCTCCTGGGGAACGGAAATGAAGAGGCTGACCGGCACCTGGACTGTGACCCCATCGATGACCACGTCGCGCGTGAGCTGTCCCATCGCAATCGCATCGGAGGGCAGATCGACTTCGACGAAGTGCGTGATCTCGCTGTCGGGATAAAACTGGAGCAGAGCATTGGCGTCACGCGCCTTCGCGCGCGTGTCCTCCGTGTGTTGCCGGACCGGGTACTCCTTCATCGCGATGATGCAGGTGTACGTTTCGCTGTTGGAGGGATCGGAGAGCGAGTCGAAATGCAGGACGTGGCGTTCCGAGGGCCGGGCGGAGTCCATGGAAACCCCTCTCTCTCGTCAGTTGTGGGGATTGGTGGACTCTGGGAGTATAGCCCGGTGGCCCTCCGCAGTCGCCTTCTCGAGATCCACGCCCGCGCCCGCCGCAATCCGGTGCTGCAGCGCCTGGCCGTGATCTCCCGGATCCTGCTGGCCCTGGCCTTCATCCCCACCTCCCTGGTGAAGATCCTCGGCCAGCGCTTCACGGTCATGTCCGTGGACACGCCGCTCGGCTTCTTCTTCGAGGCCATGTACCGCACCGGCGACTACTGGCGCTTCATCGGCCTGGGGCAGCTGCTCGCCGGGATCCTGATCCTGATTCCCCGGACGGCGACGCTCGGGGCCGTGCTCTTCTTCCCGATCGTCCTGAACATCTTCGTCATCACCATCGCCATGGACTTCAAGGGCACCGGCTTCGTCACCGGCGGGATGCTCCTGGCGTCGTTCTTCCTCCTCTCTTGGGACTACGACAAGCTCGAGCCGCTGCTCTTCGGCGCGCAGCGGCCGGAGGACCGCTGGGGCGGGCC
>JBIOTX010000069.1:0-2552 GCA_044866315.1 Thermoanaerobaculia bacterium
GCTCTTCGCGAAGCAGACGGTCAAAGACTGGCGGACGATCGGCAAGGTCACCTTCGCCAATGGCGTGGCTTCCTACAACGGCGATTTCGTCATCCACTTCCATCACCCCGGCTGGCGGCGTGACAAGAATGATCCCCAAAGCGGGTTCCGCCAGAATGGAAAGAAGGTCCGCTGGTTCTGAGAAGGCGGTCGTGCCGGCTCGACTTCCGCCAGGAGCCGCGCGGCGACGCGGACATCGTCACCGCCGAGCGCCGTTTGATCCATCGGCTTTTCGACCGCTTGCGGATTGTGGAGTAGAGGTCCGCTCCGGCCGCGGCTCCAACGAAAGGTCCAACACCGGCCGGTCCATCAGCTCGTCGACGGCCGCACACTGCACCGGGACACGGCGTTATCTTTCCTCGCTCGATGCGTCCGGACGTCGCGTTGTCGATCGGGACGGACGCCGATGCGTTACGCGGCGACGCGGCCCGCGCGGATGCGGTATTGCTCGCGCCGCGCTGTGGCCTACCGCACCCGGTTCGAATCCGTATGCGCTACCAACTCACTCCCCCGCCCCCACCGTCCCCTTCAGCACCAGCTGCCCCCCTTTGATCTCCACGATGACGAGCTTCTTGCCGACGGGGTTGCGGTCCGGTCCGAGGGTGATTGTGCCGGTGACGCCGCGCAGGCCCCGGGTGGCGGCGATGGCGTCGCGCAGCGACGGGCCGTCCAGCTTGCCCGCGCGCCTCATGGCGTCGGCCAGCACCTTCATCGAGTCATAGCCGAGCGCCGCCAAGGTGTCGGGCGTTGCATCAAAGCGCTCCCTGTAGCTCTCGACGAAGTTGCGCACCTCCGGCGCCGGGTCGGCGGGGAAGTAGTGGTTCGCGTAGTAGCAGCCCTCCAGGGCCCTGCCCCCGATCTCGATGAGCTTCGGGGAGTCCCAGCCGTCGCCGCCGACGAGCGGCACCGTAAGCCCCAAGTCGCGCGCCTGGATCACGATCTGGCCGACGTCGGCGTAATAGCCGGGAAGGAAGATGATCTGCGGGCTCGACTGCTTGATCGACGTGAGCTGCGAGCGGAAGTCGGAGTCGCCGTTCGCATAGCTCGCCCGGGCGACGATCCTGCCGCCGCCGGCCGTGAAGCGCTCCTCGAAGGACCTGCCGAGGGAGGTCGAGTAGTCGCTCTTCACGTCGGTGAGGATCGCCGCGGTCTTCACGCCGAGCGTCTTGCCGACGTAGTCGGCCAGCGAGTGGCCCTGGTACTCGTCCATGAAGCACATGCGGAAGATGGAGTCGCCGTGCCGGGTGACCAGAGGATGGGTCGACGACGGCGTGATCATCGGTACTTCGTTCGCCTGGCAGATGGGTGCCGCGGCGAGGGACGCGGAGGAAGCGGTCCCGCCCAGCACCGCCACGACCTCGTTCTGGTCGATCAACTTGGTGACCGCCATGGCCGCCTCCTCGGCCTTCGACTGGTCGTCCTCGGTGAGGACTACGACCTTGCGGCCGTCGATGCCGCCGGCCGCGTTGACTTCGTCGACCGCCAGCATGATGCCGTTGTGTGTCGACTGGCCGAAGGGGGCGAGCCGGCCGGTCAACGATCCGTATTCGCCGATGAGGATCTCGCCGCCAACCGCCGAGTCGGGATTCGGCGGCGCATCCTTCGTGGCGACCGCGCCCGCGCAGGCGACGACCGAGGAAAGCGCCAGGGCCAGGATCGAGACCGCGACCGCCCGTTTTTTGAGCGCATCACTCTGCGTCATCGCCGCTCCCGATCACGAAGACAGCAATAGACGACACCGCTCGATCCGCGACGTGGCCGATGTCGGCTCGGTCGGCACGACCTCGTGGCGCAACGCCGTCATCCCGAACCGCACACGCTGCTCGAGAAAGAGGAGCGAGCCGGCGTCGGCGCGCAATCGATGCTCGTGTTGCGAGCCGTCCTGGGGATTGCGGCTGGTGAGCAGGTGCTCGCCCGGCGAGAGCTGGAGACGGTAGAACGTCTTGCCGCGCGTCTGGCCGATGAGTGTGCCGTCGAGGAGCACGTCCAGACCGGCCACTTTGCCGACGAGCGCGTCGCGAAATACGTAAACCGTGGCCCGGTCGGCAACCGGCGCGAAGCGTTTCGCTTCCCCTTCCTCCGCGGCCGCGGCGCGCGCCACGCGGCGGTTTGCGCCGCGCGCGCCGGCGATCGAGGCCACGACGCCGGACATGCCCAGGATCATCAGAAAACGCGTCGATTGGCGAATGGGCTGCTCGCCCCGCGTCTCCAGATAGGCGCTGAGCATGGCCAGGGCAAAGCCCATGATGAAAGCGGTGACGACGAAAATGACGGTGGCACGAAGCCCCTTCACGAGAACCTCCTCGACGTGACCTCAGGGTGTGCCCGTCAGTATGTTCGGTGTCCCGGCCGGACGCTGTGACGCAGGTCTCATCCGCTGCGTCCTCACCCACGCCCGCATCCTCTTCTCCAGCAGATCCAGCGGCAACTGCCCCCCGCCGAGGAGGGTGTCGTGGAAGGCGCGGATGTCGAACTTCTCGCCCAGCTCCTTCTCCGCGTAGGTCCGCAGCTCG
>JBIOTX010000070.1:0-11346 GCA_044866315.1 Thermoanaerobaculia bacterium
CTGCGGACCAGTGGGTCCCTGCGGACCGGTGGCCCCGGTTAGTCCGGTCTCACCCTGCGGACCAGTGGGTCCCTGCGGACCGGTGGCCCCGGTCAGTCCGGTCTCACCTTGCGGACCCTGCGGTCCCTGCGGTCCGGTGGCGCCGGTCAGTCCGGTCTCGCCCTGCGGTCCCTGCGGCCCCTGCGGTCCGGTGGCGCCGGTTAGTCCGGTCTCACCCTGCAGACCCTGCGGGCCCTGCGGTCCGGTGGCTCCGGTCAGTCCGGTCTCACCCTGCAGACCCTGCGGGCCCTGTGGTCCGGTGGCGCCGGTCAAGCCGGTCTCACCCTGTGGTCCCTGCGGTCCCTGCGGCCCCTGCGGCCCGGTGGCTCCGGTCAGTCCGGTCTCGCCCTGCAGACCCTGAGGTCCGGTGGGTCCCGCCGGTCCGATCTTGCCCTCCGCTCCCGCGTCGCCCTTCGGTCCAGCAGGTCCCTGAGGTCCGATCTCCCCCTGCGGTCCGGCCGGTCCGGGAGGTCCCTGCGGGCCTTCCGGTCCCATGATGCCCTCGCTGAGCAATTTGTCGGGCACGAAGTAACCGATGAGGTCGACCACGTAGTCGGCGCCGGCGTTATGCGAGTACACCTGCATGCCGCCGCGGTTCATGACCGCGCCTTCTTCCAGTCTCGATTCGCCCGTGGCGAACTTCAGGACGGGATACCCCTTCCAGGGGGCCCAGTGGCCGGGCGTCAGATACACCGTGCCGTCACCGGTTGGGTTCGTTACGGCAACGCGAGCCGCCACGGCCAGGACGTTGAGCGGGATCTTGTTCGAGCAGGGGTTCACCCACTCTCCCGCCCTCATCACTCCGGTCACGGCGTAGTTCCTGGCCTCGTTCGGACCGAAGGCCGGACCGCCCCAGGCCGGCGGATAGTTGTCCGCAGCGAGGGTGCTGATGAAGCGGCACGGCGCAATCTCCTGGAACAGCGCCGGCCCCATCGACTCGACGAAGCCGCCGTACTCCTCCGGCAGGACGAGCGCGATGTCGGAGCGCACGCGCAGTCCGGGGAATGTGTAGGGGTTGTGCGGCTCGTCCGCGAACGCTGCCGCGGGCAGGACGAGAAGAATCATGAGCAGGATCAGGGATAGGAATCTCATGTAGCCCTCCTTTCGCAGAAGGGCGGCACAGCGCGACAGGTGAGGCAGCCGACTCGCGTTCACCCAGTCTGGCGAGTCGCTCTCTGCACCCTTCGATGTCGGCTCCCCGGCGGCCGGACGCAGTCTCCTCCGTCACCGCTTTTCGTGTTCCGCGATACGTGGAGCGGCGGCTTCAGCCCGCCGCTCCACAACAACTGCGGAATGTCAGTAGTACGTTGTCGTCGGCGCGGAGCTCGTGCTCGCGTAGACGGTCTTCTTCTTCAGCACCCCCGTCCGATCGAACACAAGCAGAACCGAGGACTCCGGAGCGATGTCCGTCGTGCTGTTGTACTCGACGTTCGTTCCGCTGACGCCGGCCGGAATGCGGATCTTCAGCGGCCGCGTGCCGGACACCGTGCCCGTGGCCAGACGGATCGTGTAGCTGTACGACGTCGAGGTCTCCTGGTTCATGATCATCAGGGCGATCTGGTCGGTGTCGACGGCGCCGAACGCCTTCACGTTCGTCCTGTCGTCCCAGGCATCGACGGCGTTGCCGCGGAAGTTCTGGGCCATCATCTGGAAGTGGTGGTAGGTCGAGCGCCTGGTGACGCCGTCCGAGGCGAGATAGCCGAGGCCACTGCCCTCGGCGACGCTCCAGAACGTGACAAAGTCCGCGCCTTCCCACACGGCGATGCCGAGCATCTCCGCCCAGAACTGGCCGGCCATGAAGCTCTTCGCGCCCAGGGTCATGTTGTTGTCCTCGGTCAGCGGATAGGGCACGTAATTGATGTTCGCCTCGGTCACCGCCATCTTCAGGGGATTGGCGGTCCGGTTGTGCCAGGTGTCGCAGTCGGCGAGGCGGTCTCGCAGTTCCGCGAGCCGGTCCTTGAAGCCCCACTCCGTCTCGGTCAGCTTGCCGATGACGACGGAGCGGTCGTTCTGGTACGTGTTGAAGGGATAGAGGTGGAACGACACGATGTCCACGTGGTTGGTGATGTCGTGGTCGCCGCCGCAGGTCGTCAGCGGGGTCATGATGTTCGGGTCGTACCAGGTGAGCTCCGGGCCGATGAGCTTGATCTGCGAGTCGGCGTTCTTCATGGCCGTGGCGAAATCGCGGATGTAGTCGGCGATCTGCGAGACCGAGTAGCCGTTCTCGCCGTAGCCCTCGCCGTGGAGGTTCGGCTCGTTGCCGATGACCCAGTACTTCACCCACCGCTCCGTGTGCGTGCCGCTCACGCCGTCGACGTAGTTGATGTAGCGCACGAGGTTGGCGGCCTGGGTTGGCGTCCAAGTCGTTCCGAGCACCGGCACCTGCATCACCGGGGTGATGCCCTTGGCGCGCATGGCGTCGATCATGGCCACGTACTGCGCGCGCACGGTCGAGGAATCGGGATTGGCGTGGACGTCCACGCCGTGTCCGCCGTAGCGCATGATCTCGACGCCGCTGTTCTGGATCGTGTTCCAGATCTCCGCGCCCGGAGTGGTGACGAGCTTGCCGTTGTAGTACTTGCTGCCGATGTACTCCGGCATCCAGGCGTTGATGCCGAAGAAAGCCGCGGAGATCGGCCTGCCGTCGGGCAGGGTCGAGCCGGAGGTGGTGACGCTCACCGAAGACGAGTACGCGGACTTGCCGGCCGTCCCTTCAGCGCGGACCTTGAAGTAGTACGTCGTGCCGGCGCTGAGGCCGCCGTTCGAGTACGACGTCCCGTTGATGCCGCCGATCCAGGCCACGTTCTGGGTGAAGCCGCTGTCGGTGGCGCGCTTGACCTCGAACCCGGTCTCGTTCGTCGAGTTGTCGGTCCAGGTCAGATTCACCTGCGTCTCCGACACCGCGGTCGCGGCGAGGTTGCTCGGCGCCGCGGGGACCGGATCGGAGGACAAAGTCGTCGCGCTGATCGCCGCCGAATACGCGGAATTCGACGACGTGCCCTGCGCGCGGACCTTGTAGTAGTAGGTCGTCCCGGTGCTGAGACTGGTGTCGGAGTACGTCGTGCCCTGAATCGACCCGACCCAGACCACGTTCTGGGTGAAGCCGCTGTCGGTGGCGCGTTTGAGCTCGAAGCCGGTCTCGTTGGTGGAGTTGTCGATCCAGCTCAGGTCGATCTGCGACGTGGAGACGACGTTCGCGGCGAGGCCGCTCGGCGGATTCGGCGGATCGCTGGTGGTGGTCGCCGTGACGGTGCCGCTGAATGCCGAGTCGTACGCGTCCGACGTCCCTTCCGCCTTGATCTTGTAGTAGTAGGTCGTCCCGGAAGTCAGGCCGGTGTGGCTGTAGCTCGTGCTGCCGGGGCCGTTCACGTAGCGGTAGGTCGCGCCGGTGTACGCGCTGTTGGTGGCCATGGCCAGCGTGTAGCCGACGATGTTCGCGTTCGAGGCATTGCCGCTCCAGGACAGATCGATCTGCGTGCTGGAGACCGCGGATGCGGACAGGCTGGCCGGCATGGTGGTCACCGCGACCGCGCTGCCGAACGGCGAGTCGAGCGCATCCGACGTCCCCTCGACCTTGATCTTCACCCAGTACGTCGTGGCCGTGGCCAATCCGCTGCGGGTCGTGCTGGAACTGCCGTTGCCGTGAACGTAGACATAGGTCGCCCCGCTGAACGCGCTGTTCGTCGCGTAGGCGTACGTGTAGCCGAGGATGGCGGGGTTGCTCGGGTTTGCGGTCCAGCTCAGGTTGATGCTGGAGCTCGACGCGGCGATGGCGCTGAGCCCGGCCGGCGCGGTCGTCCCGCCGGTGACGAGCGTCCAGGTCGAGTCCGGGTTCCCCTCGGCCTTGATCTGGTAGTAGTACGTGGTCGCTGCCGCGCGGCCGGTGTGTGCGTAACTGGTGGTGTTCGCGCCGCCGGCCCACACGTAGGTCGGGTTGGTCAGGGCGACGTTCGTGTCGTAGGCGAAGGTGAAGCCGATCTCATCGGACGAGTTGTCGGTCCAGGCGAGATTGATCTGACTGCTGGAGGCGCCGGAGAGGGTGAGGTTGCTCGGCGCGTTCGTCGCCGCGAGCGGCAACGCGAAGAAGTAGGAGAGGGTCAGAAAGAGGAAGGAACGTAACGAGGCTTTCATGAGCCACGTTCATTGCAATCCGCGTTTCACTTTTTGGTGACATTTTGAGCGCCCCGCGGCGTACAATAACTGACGGGTCCCCATCATTATGAAAACCGCGAATCGCTACGGAATCGAGATGTGCGACCGCTGCGCCGACTGCCAGTGGCGCACCGACGCCTTCTTCTGCCAGTTCGAGCCGCAGTCCCTCGAGGTCTGGAACTCCATCACCTTCACCAACATCTATCCGGCGGGCACGGTGCTGTTTGCCGAGGGGGAGGCGCCGCGGGGGCTGTTCGTCCTCTGCGCCGGCTCGGCCAGGCTGACCGTCTCCTCGGGCTCGGGCAAGACCCTCATCACCCGGGTCGTGCAGCCGGGGGAGGCCCTGGGCCTGACCAGCGTCCTCTCCGGCAACCCCTACAAGACCAGCGCGGAGACGGTCGCCCACTCCCAGCTCAAGTTCGTCAAGCGCGACGACTTTTTGCGCTTTTCCGCCGAGCACCGGGCCGTGGCCCTGAACGTGGCCCGCCAGCTGGTGGAGGAGAGCGAGTCCAACGCCGACCAGATCCGGGCCCTCGGCTTGGCGAACACCGCCGCCGAGCGCCTCGCTCAGCTGCTGCTGGGCTGGGTGGAGGAAAGCGGCCGGGCCTCCCAGAGCGGCATGCGCATCCCCGTCCCCATGACTCACGAAGAGATCGCCCAGATGATCGGCACCTCCCGGGAGACGGTCACCCGCCTCCTCAAGTCCTTCAGGGAGAAGAAGATCATCACCGTCCGGGGCTCGTCGATGACCGTCCACAAGATGGACGATCTCGAGGATCTGATCGTCCTGTAAACGCCTCGCGGGCGACCGGTAACCCCCGATCCTGTGACGTTGGTCACAAGCCCGCCTATCCCACCTGAACAACCGCGCAGTCCATCCGTCGCGGTGGGATTTCCTCCGGGGGCCGACATTGCGGCTCAACTAGGAGGGAGACAGCAATGTTCAGCAATACGATCAATCGGTTCCGCAATGTGATGATGGCAGCCGCGATGGTCGCGGCCGCGACCGTGGTGAGCGCAGACGACGGTCCGGAAGTTCAGGAGCGCAATCCCTACACGATCACCGGCCACCAGGTCCGGACGAACCTGGTCCCGCACACCGCGGTGGCGAAGGCCTTTGGGTACGGGTCCTCCCGGATCTCCGCCCTCGGCCCGACGCTGTTCCAGGAGATCATCCCCTGCCGGTTCGTGAGCACCCTGGAGAAGGACCACTACCCGGCTCCGTGGGGCGGCGAGTACTTCAAGGTGAACGAGAGCCGCACCTACCACCCCAAGGGCGTGCTGGTCTCCGGCGACTGGACGAACCCGTGCTCGGAGAAAGTGCCCGAGGACGCGATCGCGGTCTCGCTGCGCCTGCAGACCTATCTGCCCGACGGCGAAGGCACGCTCTGGCTCGCGCCGGGGACGATGTCGCCGTTCGAGGGTGAGCCGGCGATCAACTACGAGACCAAGATCAACAAGTGGAAGGAAGCGAACGTCATCCTGATGAACCACAGCTTCCTCGTCGCGGCCGAGAAGGCCCAGACCCACATCACCATCGACATCATCGGCTTCTTCGTCGAGGACGAGTACCGGGGCGCGAAGGGCGACAAGGGCGACCAGGGTCTGCAGGGTCCGCAGGGCCTGCGCGGCGAGAAGGGCGACAAGGGCGACACCGGCGAGCGCGGCGCGCAGGGCGAAGTCGGTCCGCAGGGTCCCGCCGGCGAGCGCGGTGCGCAGGGCGAAGTGGGTCCGCAGGGTGCGGCCGGTGAGCGTGGCGCGCAGGGCGAGGTTGGTCCGCAGGGTCCCGCCGGCGAGCGTGGTGCGCAGGGCGAAGTGGGTCCGCAGGGTGCGGCCGGCGAGCGTGGCGCGCAGGGTGAAGTTGGTCCGCAGGGTCCCGCCGGCGAGCGTGGCGCGCAGGGTGAAGTGGGTCCGCAGGGTGCCGCTGGCGAGCGTGGCGCGCAGGGCGAGCGCGGCGAGCAGGGTCCGCAGGGTCTGCAGGGTCCCGCTGGCGAGCGCGGTGCGCAGGGCGAGCGTGGCGAACAGGGTCCGCAGGGTCTGCAGGGTCCGGCCGGCGAGCGCGGCGCGCAGGGCGAGCGTGGCGAGCAGGGGCTGCAGGGTCCCGCCGGCGAGCGCGGTGCGCAGGGTGAGCGTGGCGAAAAGGGTGAGCAGGGCGAGCGCGGCCTCCAGGGCGAGCGCGGTCTCCAGGGTGAGCGTGGTCTCCAGGGTGAGCGTGGCGAGAAGGGCGACAAGGGCGACACCGGCGCGCAGGGTCCGCAGGGTCTCCAGGGTCTGATGGGTCCGCAGGGTCCGAAGGGGGACCAGGGTCCGGCCGGCGCCGAGGGCAAGTGCAAGCACAAGGTCTTCGCCGGCGGCGGCGTGTTCCCTCCCCCGGGCACGATCAAAGTGATGGATCCGCGAGTGACGCCCGAGACGATCATCCTCATCCAATACGTCGAGATCTCCAACGGCAACACCGCGGGCGTGGTCGAAGTGGGCAACGGCTGGGTGACGCTCTCGGGCAGCCCGAACAAGCCGTTCCAGTACGTGGGCATCAACGGGGCCGACTAGGTCCGAGGTCGGCGCGGAGAAGCAGCGGGGGCGCCAGCAGAGGGCGCCCCCGCTTTTCCCATTTACAATCCCCGCCCGAAATGCCCCTCGATCCCATCCGCCTGGCCCGCCAGCTCATCGACGTCCCCAGCCCCACCGAGCACGAATTCGCCGTCGGAGAGCTCCTCGAAGAGACCCTGACGAAGATCGGATTCGACACCCGCCGCCAGGAAGTCACCGCCACCCGCTTCAACCTCTTCGCCTCCGCCGGCGGACGCCCGCGGGTGATCCTCAACTCCCACATCGACACCGTCCCGCCCTGGTTGGCCTCCAGCGAAGACGACGAGCACCTCTACGGCCGCGGCGCCTGCGACACCAAGGGCGTGATCGCGGCCATGCTCGCCGCGGGCGAGCGCCTGAAGGCCGGCGGCGTCACCGACTTCGCCTTCCTCCTGGTCGTCGGCGAGGAGACGGACTCGGTCGGCGCCAAGTCCGCGAACGCCGCCTTCGCCGACCTCGGCGCGGAGTACGTCCTGGTCGGCGAGCCGACGCAGTCGACGTTCGCCCGGGCTTCCAAGGGCGCGCTGACGTGCGTGGTGCGCTTCGAAGGCGTGGCCGCGCATTCGGCGTACCCGGAGCTCGGCGACTCGGCCATCAACCGCATGGTCGCGGCCATCGCCGAGATCAACCGCGCCGACTGGGGACACCACGACGTGCTGGGGAAGACCACCGTCAACGTCGGGGTGGTGCGCGGCGGGCAGAAGCCGAACATCATCGCCGCCGAGGCCGAGTGCGAGATGATCTTTCGCCTCGTCACCACGCCCGAGGAGGTGCGGGCGCAGCTCGAGACCATCCTCGCCGAGCACGGCGGGACGATCACCGTCGCCCGCGGCAATCCGCCGCAATTCATGCACGTTCCCGAGGGGGAAAAGTCGGCGGTGGTCGCGTTCAATACCGACGTGCCCTGGCTGTCGAGCCTCGGCACGCCCATGCTCTTCGGCCCGGGCTCGATTCTCGACGCCCACGGCGCGAACGAGAAGATCTCGAAGAAGGAGCTGCTCGCCGCGGTGGACACGTACGAGCAGGTGGTGACCCGGCTGTGCCGAAGCTGACCGACTCCCACTGCCACCTCACCATGTCCAACGCCGAGGCCAACCTCACCGCGGCGCGGGCGGCGGGGGTGGGCGGGTTCGTCGTGCCGGGGACGCAGCTCGAGGATGCGCCGCAGGCGGTGCGGATCGCCGAGAGCAACCCGGACGTATGGGCGGCGGTGGGGTTTCATCCGCACGACGCGAAGCGGTGCGACGACGCGGCGTTTGCGGAGATCGCGCGGCTAGCGCGGGGGGAGCGCGTGGTCGCCATCGGGGAGATTGGGCTCGACTACCACTACGACCACTCGCCGCGGGACGTGCAGCGGAGCGTGTTCGAGCGGCACATCGCCCTGGCCAAGGAGCTGGACAAGCCGATCATCGTCCACAACCGGGAGTCGACCGAGGACATGGTGGAGATCCTCTCGCGCAGCGGGGCGCGGGGGATCCTGCACTCGTACACGGAGTCGCTGGACGTGGCCCGGAAGCTGGTCGACCTCGGGTACTACATCTCCTTCTCCGGGATCGTCACGTTCCGCAATGCCGAGGCGCTGCGGGAGGTCGCGCGGGGGCTGCCGCACGACCGCGTGCTCATCGAGACGGACACGCCGTACCTCGCGCCGGTGCCGTATCGCGGGCGGGACAACGAGCCGGCCTACGTGGTCAAGATCGCGGAGCTGCTGGCGGCGTTGTGGGGGCTTCCGCTGGAGCGCGTGGCCAAGCAGACCACCGCAAATTTCGAGCGAGTGTTTGCGGTTACACTCCCGCCATCGTGACGGACCGTCCCGACCTCTCCGTCGTTTTCCCCGTCTACAACGAGGAAGAGAACGTCCCCCTGTTGCTTCGCGAGATCGCCGCGGCGCTGGAGGGGAGAGGGTGGTCGTACGAGATCGTGGCCGTGGATGACGGCTCCACGGACCGGAGCCTCGAGGTGCTGCGCGAGAGCCGGAAGGACTACCCTACACTGCGCGTGCTCCGATTGGAGAAGAACAGCGGCCAGACCGCGGCCCTCGACGCCGCGTGGCGCGCCGCGCGCGGGCGGCTGGTGGTCTCGCTCGACGCCGACTTGCAGAACGATCCCGCCGACATCCCGCGGATGATGCAGAAGCTCGGCGAGAGCGGCGCGGACATGGTCATCGGCGTGCGCGTGAACCGCCAGGACACCTGGAGCCGGAAGATGCAGTCGAAGATCGGCAACGGCGTCCGCAACTGGATCACCGGCGACCGCATCACCGACACCGGCTGTTCGCTCAAGCTGGTGAAGAAGGACGCCGTCGACCGGGTCCGCCTCTTCACCGGCATGCACCGCTTCCTCCCCACCCTCGTGCGCTACGCCGGCTACCGCGTGGTGGAGATGCCGGTCAACCACCGCGCTCGCCAGTACGGGCAGTCGAAGTACGGAGCGATGAACCGCGCCTTCCGCGGGCTCGCAGACTGCTTTGCCGTGCGTTGGATGGGGAAGAGGATGCTCAGGTACGAGGTGAGCGAGGTGGGCGAGTGATGGTTCAGGGTAGCCAGTTGCCAGTTGCCAGTTGCCAGGGGGTGGGTGGGCTACTGGCTACTGGCTACTGGCCACTGGCCACTTCATGCCGCGCCGGAGGCGTGCCATGAAAGGCTTCAACTGGAACCTCTGGGTCGCCTTCGGCCTGGCCGGCCAGCTCCTCTTCGGCTCGCGCTTCATCGTCCAATGGATCGCCTCGGAGCGGAAGAAGGTCAGCTACATCCCGATCGTGTTCTGGTACCTCTCCCTCTCGGGCGGCATCATCACCCTCATCTACGCAATTCACATCCGGGACACGGTGTTCACGCTCGCGCAGGGCGCGGGGCTGATCGTGTATCTCCGCAACCTGATGCTGATCTACCGCGGAAAACATGCTCAGCCCCCGGCATCGCAGCCAGCTGCTCCGGATCGCCCGTGAGGCGATCGAGACGGTCCTCGACGGCCGCCGCCCCGAGGTGAACCCGGAGCAGTTCGACGAGGACCTCCGCCGCCCGGCCGGCGCGTTCGTCTCCCTGCACACGAAGGAGGGCGACCTGCGCGGCTGCATCGGCTCGATCCAGCCGGTCGCGCCGCTCTGCCTGGCCGTCTCCATGAGCGCCGTCAACGCGGCCTTTCGCGACCCGCGCTTCTTCCCTCTGCGGAAGGAGGAGCTGCCGCGGGTGGACATCGAGATCTCGGTGATGGGGCCGATCGAGCGGGTCTCCGACTTCGCCGAGATTGTGGTCGGCCGCGATGGTCTGATCGTCAGCCGGGGCCCACGCGCGGGCCTGCTCCTCCCTCAGGTGGCCACCGACTACGGGTGGGATCGCGACGCCTTCCTCAGCCAGACCTGCATCAAGGCGGGCCTCCCGCCCGACTCCTGGCGCGCTCCCGACTGCCGTGTGGAGCGATTCTCGGCAGAAGTTTTCGGCGAGCAAGTCGCTGACTAGCCTCCACTTACCTGTAGTGCTCGCTTTTGCCCGGCATATTCCGGGGCGCGAGGGGGGTTTTGACACGCGATCCCGGACAGACCATATTATTTGAATCGAAAATAACCCCATCACGGAATGCGAAAGACACACAGACAGACCTTGACGGAATCCCTCTCGATTCGCGTGGCTCGCGGCAGAAAGGCGGCCCAGCGGCACGGCGTGGTGCGCCTCCTCGGCGGCCGTGGTGCGATCGCCCTTCTCCTGGGCACGGCCCTCTCCATCGGCGGCATCGCCGAGACCTTCGACAACACCCATTTCCTGGTCCAGAAGGACCTCGACTCGGTGCGCGTCGTCCGCCAGAAGGGCGACCAGGAGAAGGTCGTGGCGAAGATGGGCGGCACCTTCACCGGCAACACCGTCTTCAAGCTCTCCCAGGTCTTCCCGGACCGCTACGTGAGCCGGGAGCTGGCTCTCTTCGACCACAAGTGGGTCGAGGTCGAGCAGTGGGCGGCGGAGAAGGCCGCGGCCGAGCCGCGCCCGAAGCAGGCCGCGCGGGACGTGTTCCTCGAGGAGATGCGCCGGATCAACGACTCGATCCGCGCGGAGTTCTTCGCCGCGGAGATCCCGTACGGGGAGCTGATCTACGAGAAGTCGAAAAAGTACGACGTCGACCCGGCCCTGGTCGCGGCCGTGATCGAGCAGGAGTCGCGTTTCCGGCCGAAGGCCAAGTCGCCCGTCGGAGCCCGCGGCCTCATGCAGCTCATGCCCCGCACCGGCCGCTGGATGGGAGCCCGGAATCTCTACGACCCGGCGCAGAACATCGACGCCGGCGTGAAGTACATCGCCTACCTCGACAAGCGCTTCAACGGGGACCTGAAGAAGATCGTGGCCGCGTACAACGGCGGCGAGGGGAACGTGAAGCGCTACGGCGGCGTCCCCCCGTTCCGGGAGACCCGCACCTACGTGAAGAAGGTCATCGGGAACTACGACAAGCGCAACCGCCAGCTGGAGAAGTACCACAAGGAGCAGCAGCTCAAGGGCGGCTCGGTACCCGAGGCGGACGGCACTTTGACCCTGCGGTGACGTGGAGCGGCGGGCTCTCAGCCCGCCGTTTCGTTCCGGCGGG